>JAHJXZ010000148.1 GCA_018827205.1 Gammaproteobacteria bacterium
GTACAGCGAGGAAACCAGTAGCGCCAGGGCTGGTGCCTTAGCTGCCTTGTCCCGCAGGCCATAGAGCAACCCCAGTGCCACGGCGATACACAGCGGTACGGTGTACAGTGGATCGATGATAAAGATGCTCGACCAGGCGGTGGGGATCGGCGTCAGCGGCCACAGCAGCTGTGTGCCATAGCTGGTAAAGGCGTCCAGCAGCGGGTGGGTAATCAGCGCCAACCAGACCGCCAGAAACAAGCGCTGCGCTGAGTAGCCAGGGTTATGCCGGAAACGTCGGGTCAACCAGGTTAACAGCAGCGCTACGCCAGTCAGCACAAACAGCGAATGGCTGAAGCCACGGTGGTAGGTCATATCAGCCACGGCGTCGCCATAATCAATGACCACATCCAGATCCGGCAGCGTGCCGAGCATGGCTCCGTACAACAGTGCCTTGCGCCCCTGCCAGCGGCCGAGCAGTGCGCCTTGAATACTGGCACCAAGTACCGCCTGGGTTATCGAGTCCATGACTGATCTCTGAGTTAAACAGGCGGCTAAATTAGCCGAACGCCCAGGTTTTGGCAGCGGCTAATGTTCAAGCAAAGGTTTCAATGGGCTGCGGCTGTTTGCGTTGCTAGCCCGGCCAAGAATGCCCCGGCCAGTGCGAGTGGTTTGGACATACTGGACAACAGCCTGCTAAAGCTTGAAGAAACTGACCTTGTCAGTCAGACGATTGGCCAGGGTGGCCAGTTCACGGCTGGAAACGGCCACTTGTTCGGAGCCTGCTGAGGTTTCCAAGGTGGCGCTGTGGATGCGGTTGATGTTCTGGTTGACCTCTTCGGCCACCGCGCTCTGTTCTTCCGAGGCGCTGGCGATCTGTGCGTTCATTTCGTTGATGGCGGTAACTTCGCGACGAATCTTGTTCAGCGCCGTTTCAGCCTGACCAGTTTGCTCAACGGTCTGCTGGGCCAGTTGGCGACTGTTGCGCATTACCTCGGCGGCTTTGCCGGCACCGTCCTGCAGTTTGCCGATCATGCCGCGAATCTCCCGAGTGGAGTCCTGAGTGCGGGTGGCCAGGGAGCGTACTTCATCGGCTACCACGGCAAAGCCACGGCCATGTTCGCCGGCCCGTGCAGCCTCGATGGCGGCGTTAAGGGCGAGCAGGTTGGTCTGCTCGGCGATGGAGGTAATCACCTCAATGATTTTTTCAATGCTCTCGCTGTCGGTGGACACTTGCTGCACGCTTTCGGCGGCACTTTCCAGGGTTCGCGCTAGGTTCTGGATGGCGCTGGCGGTAGCGCTGACGACTTGATTGCCGGTGGCCACTTCGTTGTCTGCGGTGCGGGTGGCGGAGGCTGCACTGGCGGCATAGTTGGCCACTTCATTGACGGTGGCTGCCATCTGGTTGATGGCGGTGGCCATCTGCTCGGCCTCGCTGGACTGCAGGCGGATCTGCTGATTGTTGCTGGCGGATGTCGTCAGCAACTGACCTGAGGCGAGGGTCAGTTCACTGGCGGCTCCGCGTACTTGGGTAATGGTATCGGCCAGGTGCTTGACCATGTCTTGCAGGGCGCCCATGACGCTGTCCGGGTAGCGGGTTTGGATACTTTGGTTGAGCTCGCCATTGGCCAGGCCTTTAATGACTTCGGCTACTTTGTGCGGTTCGGCGCCCAGGGTGGATTTCAGCTTGTTGATGATGATCAGCGACACACCAATGCTCAGCAGCATAGCGGCGGCGGTGACCAGCAAAATCAGCAGGCGGAAGCCGCCGGCGGCCTCGCGTACCGCGCCAATATCATTGCCGATCTGTTGTTCCTGATGGTCGATATAGGCGTTGATGCGCTTTAGCCATTCGCCATAAGCCGGCGAGGCTTGCTCCATCAGTAGGCTTTTAGCCGCGTCCGTATCGCCTTGACTACGCAGGCTGATTAATTGCTCGGTCAAGGCCAGGGTGCTGCGCTCAATAGTCTGAATATCACCCAGTAGGCGTTGTTCGGTAGCCGTTGGCGCTTGTTCACGGAGCAGGCTGTCCATGGATCGGGCGGACTCCTGATAGAAGTCTTTAAGCCGTTGAATCTCGCTCAGTTGACGGTTCAGCGCCACATCGTTGTCCACCAGCACCGCATCGCGAATGGCGATAGCACGGTCATGCACGCTGCCACGGAAGTTAATGGCATAGCGTTGCTTGAGTGAGGCACCCTCACTGACTGCGGTAAGGGTCTCGTCGATAAAACCAACGCGCAGCACTCCAATCAGCGTAATCAGGACCATCAGCGACAGAATCAAGCCAAATCCAAGGCTCAGGCGTTGCGCAATGCTCAGCTGTGATTGCATGAAATCGACTCCTCTTGCCCATCAGGGCGGCGACTGCTTACTGCATTAAAGGGGAGGCTCAGCAGGTGGTGAGTACTCTCTTGTGCATAACTTATACATTTATTATGATTTGTACAATTAATCGTTGCCGCTGGCACAATCCATGCGATGACCGGTCGCGACCTTGCAGCACAGTCCGTGAAATGGCTGTAATGCCCTAAATAAAGGCGTTTTTGAGCTTTCATGCTGCCACTTAAAGGCTGTGGCTATGCAGATCGCTGCGCACGGCATGCTTGTACTCAAGTTGTACAAGCCGGCGTGCGAAATGGAATCTGGTGGGTGAGTGCGGAGCGCTTACTGGTCTGGCCATGCAACGGCGACGGGTCAGAAGGAGGAGAGAATCCGCCCCAGCACAGTCATTGCCTGTTCACTCTGCGTATCCCAAGGATGGCCGTAGTTCAGTCGGGCGCAGTTGCCGAAGCGCCGGGTGGCCGAGAAGATCGGCCCCGGTGCCAGACTGATGCCCTGGGCCAGCGCCAGTTGGAACAGGCGTAGCGCATCGACCTGTTCGGGAAATTCGAACCACAGAAAGTAGCCGCCGCTGGGTCGGGTGACCTTGGTGCTGGCTGGGAAGTGCCGCGCGGCTGAGGCCAACATCGAAGCCTGCTGCGCTTCCAAGGCATGGCGCAGCTTGCGCAGGTGGCGGTCATAGCCGCCGTGTTGCAGGTAGTCGGCCAGAGCGGCCTGGGCCGGTACTGAGGGCGAGATGGTGGTCATCAGTTTGAGTCGGCTGATTTGCTCGGCATAGCGCCCGCCAGCCACCCAGCCGACCCGATAACCCGGTGCTAGACACTTGGAAAACGAGCCGCAGTGCATCACCAGGCCGTCGCGGTCGAAGCTCTTGACCGGCTTCGGTGGCTGACTGCCAAAGTACAGTTCGGCATACACGTCATCTTCAATCAACGGCACTTGGTTGCGTTGCAGTAGCTGATATAACGCCTCTTTCTTCGCGTCACTCATGCTCGCGCCCAGCGGGTTCTGCAGGCTGCTCATAAACCAGCAGGCTTTGATCGGCAGGCTGCTCAGGCGCTCGCTGAGCACATCCAAGTCGATCCCTTCACGCGGATTGACCGGTATCTCTACCGCCTTGAGCTTTAAGCGTTCCAGTACTTGCAGCGTGGCGTAGAACGCTGGCGCCTCGATGGCCACCAGATCACCGGGTTGAGTCACCGTTTGTAGGCACAGATTGAGCGCTTCCATGGCGCCACTGGTGATCACCAATTCTTCCGGTGACAACATCACGCCACTGACCATATAGCGCAGGGCAATCTGTCGGCGCAGGTTGGGGTTACCCTCGGTCATGTCGGCGATCACCGCTTGCGGCTGCATATCGCGCACGCTCTGCGCCATGGAGCGCGCCAGACGCGGCAGGGGAAACAGTTGCGGGCTGGGGAAGGCCGAACCGAACGGCACGGTGCCGGGATCTTTCAGTGAGGCAAGCACCGAGAACACCAGCTCGCTGACATCCACCTCGGTGGTCTGCGTCGGCTGCTGGCTGGTTTCCGGCTCGGCCAAGGAATGTCGCGCCAGCTCGCGCACGAAATAGCCGGAGCGCGCGCGGGCCTGGATCAGGCCGCGGTCTTCCAGCAGGTAATAGCCTTGGAAAACCGTGGACGGGCTGACCCCATAAGTGCGGCTGGCATGGCGCACCGAGGGTACTTTTTCACCCGGAGCGAGCATGCCGCTGCGGATCAGTTCGGCAATCTGGTCGGCGAATTTCTCGTAGCGTTTCATCGTGTCCATAGGTGCGGCCTGCAGATGACCGCACTCTACGGGGAGTTGCCGTGCCATGCGACTGTCAGCGCCCGCGTGGTGAGAGAAAGATGCTCTGCGTCTGTGCCTGTTCGCTGGCATCGGTCAGGTTATGGATCGCGAAGCGCACGGGCAGGGTGCTGGACTCAGCTTGTTCGCTTTCCAGCACGACGGTCACCGGCACGTCGAGGATTTCCCCAGGGTTCAGCTGCAACTGCTGCGGTGCGTCCAGGCGCAGACCGGGGCTGTCGACCAGCGCCAGGCCATAGCGTTGCGGCTGTTGGGTCTTGTTGATCACCTTGAGCAGGTAGGTGTTCTCGATCTGCCCCAGCTGGTTTTCGCGGAACATGCTGCGGTCTTTGGCCGAGTCGATGGACAGCATCGAGCGGTCACTCAGTGCCCAAACGAAGGCGCCAATCATCAGCACCAGGGCGATGCCGTAACCGATCAATCGTGGACGCAACCAGTGGGTTTTGCCGCCTTGCAGTTGCCGCTCGGAGTGATAGCCGACTAAGCCTCTGGCGTAGCCCATTTTGTCCATGATCGAATCGCAGGCATCGATACAGGCGCCGCAGCTGATGCAGTCAATCTGTAGGCCATCACGGATATCGATACCGGTCGGGCACACCTGCACACACATCAGACAGTCAATGCAGTCACCCAGACCTTCGGCCTTGTGGTCGCTGTCCTTCTTGCGTGGGCCACGGCCTTCGCCGCGCTTGGCGTCGTAGGCCACCAGTAGGGTGTCATCGTCAAACATCGCACTCTGGAAGCGCGAGTACGGGCACATATGCACGCAGACTTTTTCGCGTAGCCAGCCGGCGTTGAGGTAGGTGGCTGCCATAAAGAACAGCACCCACACCAGCGTGCCTCCGTCCAGTTGCAGGTGCAGCAGGTCACTGGTGAGTTCGCGGATCGGCGTGAAGTAGCCAATAAAAGTCAGTCCGGTGAGTAGGCTGACACTCAGCCAAATCGCATGTTTGGCACTGCGCCGAACCAGCTTGTTAAGTGACCATGGCGCGGCATCCAGCTTGATGCGCTGATTGCGCTCGCCCTCGGTGACCTTCTCCGCCCACATAAACACCCAGGTCCATACGCTCTGCGGGCAGGTATAGCCACACCACACCCGCCCGGCCACCACGGTGATGGTGAACAGGCCAAAGGCGGCAATGATCAGCAGCGCCGAGAGCAGGGTGAAATCCTGCGGCCAGAAGGTAGCGCCGAATATGTAGTAGCGGTGCTCAGCCAAATTCCACAGCACGGCTTGGCGGCCGCCCCAGTCGAGCCAGGCGGTGCCGAAGAAGATCAGAAACAACAGACCTGCACCGTACAGGCGCAGATTGCGGAAATACCCGCTGAAACTGCGGGTATGGATCGGTCCGCCAGCTTGGGATGGTGTCAGGCGGATTGGCTGGCGCGGGTCGATGGTCTCGATGATCTGCGCGGGAATACGTTCGCTCATTACGGGCCTCGTCGGGCTTTATCAGGCGAGGCGAATGATGCGAGCGCAGCTGTTTGGATAACAGACTCAGGTTTTCCAATAAAAAGCGGATCAGATGAAAAATAGGCAAAGACACATGATGGTGTTGCCGACAGCTATCTCAGCACAGAAGGTGCGCTGATCATCACGGTGCTGGAGTACGTCAGCATTACTCAAGTGCGTGATTATTCAGTCTCCCGCCGCTGCCAACTGTTCCAAAATGCGTGTGTAGTTCACGACCCCTTGCGCGCCGGTCACAAGATGGCGGCGGTTGAAGATCACGGCTGGGACACCACTGATACCTTGGCTTATCCACGACTGTTCAGTCGCACGCACTTCGTTGGCGAAGCGTTGGTCTGCAACAACGGCCAGCGCGTCGTCACGATGTAGCCCGGTTTCTGCGGCCACATCGGCCAGTACGTTGTTATCCGAGAGATTGCGGCGATGGGTGAAGTGCGCGACGAAAAACGCCTGCTTCAAGTCGTGCATGCGGCCCTGTTGATCGGCCCAATGCAGAAGCTGATGAACGTTGAAGGTGTTGTGCATGCGCATGTCATCGGCAAAGCTGAACTCGAAGCCCAGCTCTGCGCCGGCCTGCGTTATCCGCAGACGATTCTCTTGCGACTGCTCCTTGGTCGCTCCATATTTCTCGGCGAGGTGTTCGCGCAGGTTTTGTCCTTCGGGCGGCATGTCGGGGTTTAGCTCAAACGGCTGCCAATGCAGCTCATAGTCGGTGCCGCTGGCTTGCAGGGCCTTTTCCAGCTGTCGGTAACCGACAATGCACCACGGGCAAACCACATCAGAAACGATGTCGATGTGCAGTTTCTTTGAGTTGAGAGTGGTCATGGACGCTTCCTCAGGGATAATTCAATGCGTCGTAGGATAGCCCGGTGAAAGGTTTCTCAGCGACCGCGTCGGGCTGAAAATAACCGATGTGAATTTCCGTGCTGCCGCGTCCTGAGAGATTGACCGCAGCATCTGCTCCGCATTTTTCCGCTGAATCTGCCGCTGTTTCGGTATCAGAGCCACGGGCATAGTGCGGCCATCGACAATAGCCGAGGCCGCCGATGTACCAATACGATGAATATGACCACGCGCTGGTGCATGAACGTGTGGCGCAGTTTCGCGATCAGGTTGAGCGCCGTATCAGTGGCGAGCTGAGCGAGGAAGAGTTTCTACCACTGCGCCTGCAGAACGGTCTGTACCTGCAGAAGCATGCCTACATGCTGCGGGTGGCGATCCCCTACGGGACGTTGGCGGCACGGCAGATGCGTGCATTGGCAAATATCGCGCAGCATTACGACCGGGGTTATGGGCACTTCACTACCCGGCAGAACATCCAGTTCAACTGGATCGAGCTTGAGCAGGTGCCGGATATTCTCGAACACCTGGCCGAGGTGGAGATGCATGCGATCCAAACCTCCGGCAACTGTGTGCGCAATATCACCACTGAAGCCTTCGCCGGGGTCGCTGCCGATGAGCTGCTGGACCCGCGTCCGTTGGCGGAAATCTTGCGACAGTGGTCGACTATCAATCCAGAATTCCTCTACCTGCCGCGCAAATTCAAGATCGCCTTGTGCGCAGCTGAGCAAGACCGCGCGGCGGTGATGATGCATGACATCGGCCTGTACCTGTACCGCGACGAAGCAGGGGAGTTGTTGTTGCGGGTAATGGTGGGCGGCGGTCTGGGGCGTACGCCAATCCTCAGTCAGCAGATTCGCGAGGCGTTGCCGTGGCGGCATCTGCTGTCGTATGTCGAGGCGGTGCTGCGTGTGTATAACCGCCATGGCCGGCGTGACAACAAGTACAAGGCGCGCATCAAGATCCTGGTCAAAGCCCTGGGGATCGAGGCGTTCGCTCGCGAGGTTGAGGCTGAGTGGCAGCACATCAAAGATGGCCCGGCCGAATTGACCCAGGAAGAGTATCAGCGGGTGGCCGATGCTTTCGTCGCGCCGGCCTATGAGCAATTGCCTGAGGTTGACCTGGGCTTCGGTACTGCCATGGCACAGGATGCCGAGTTTGCCCGTTGGGTGTCGCGCAATACCCTGGCGCACAAGGTGCCGGGTTATACCTCCGTGGTGCTGTCGACCAAACCGGGCATCAGCGCGCCGCCTGGTGATGTGTCTGCGCAGCAGATGGACGTGCTTGCCGATTTGGCTGAGCGCTTTGGCTTTTCTGAGTTGCGCATTGCCCATGAGCAGAACGTTGTGCTGCCCGACATCCGTAAGGCGGATTTGTACGACTTGTGGCAAGCGGCGGGAGAGGCTGGCCTAGCAACGCCAAATATCGGCTTGCTCACGGATGTGATTGCTTGCCCGGGTGGCGACTTCTGTGCGCTGGCCAACGCCAAGTCGATCCCAATCGCTCAGGCGATCCAACAGCGCTTTGACGATCTCGATTACCTGCATGACCTGGGCGATATCAGCCTGAATATCTCCGGCTGCATGAATGCCTGTGGCCATCATCACATAGGCAACATCGGCATTCTCGGCGTCGATAAGAACGGCAGTGAGTGGTACCAGGTGACCATCGGTGGCTCGCAAGGCAAGAGCAGTGCGCTGGGTAAGGTTATTGGCCCGGCGTTCAGTGCCGAGCAGATTCCCGAAGTGATCGATGGGCTGGTGCGAACCTTCACCGATTACCGTGAGGCCGAGGAGCGCTTTGTCGATACCGTGCTGCGAATCGGCCTGGAGCCGTTCAAGGAACAGGTCTATCGCAAGCAGCAGGTGAGCGCATGAACAATCTGATCAGGCTGATTGATGGCGTGCCGAGCATCGTCGAGAACGACCCTTGGTGCTTATTGGCTGACAACCTTGCGCCGCTCCCGACCGGACTACTGATCTTGCCGCTGAGTACTTGGCTTGAGCGGCAGGACGAGAGCGTTTTGCGGGGTGAGCGTTTCAGTCGAGAGGGCGTTTGCCTCGCGCCAGATGATGAGGTGGAGAGCCTGCAGGCTTATCTGCCGATTGTGCCGTTGATCGCCATCGACTTCCCCAGCTTTCGAGATGGGCGTGGCTACAGTCAGGCTTATTTGTTGCGTACGCGACTGGGCTGGCAGGGTGAATTACGCGCGGTAGGCGATGTGCTACGAGACCAGCTCAGCCATATGCGCCAATGCGGTTTCGATGCGTTCGCCGTGCGCGCGGATAAGTCTGTAGAAGATGCGCTTAAAGGCTTGGCGGGTATGAGTGTGTTGTACGGTCGCTCAGCGATAGAGCCGCGCCCTTTGTTTCGTCGGCGAGCTGAAGGCAGCCAAGGATGATGCTCAAAGGCCTTACCTGGCTGGTCCTCCTGCAAATATTCGGCAGTCTCGTCAGTGAGCTGTTGCTACCCGTGCTGCCGGGTAGCGTGATTGGCCTACTGCTGTTGTTTGCCTATCTGCTGCTGCGCGGGCAGGTCAGTGAGCCACTGAGCCAGGCAAGCAGCGTTCTGTTGCAGTACTTGCCGTTGCTGTTTGTCGTGCCCGCTGCGGGAATCATGCTGGCCAGCGATGCACTGCTTGCTGACCTGCCGGCAATTCTCACTGCACTGTGTTTGTCGTTACTGGTCACGGTGCCATTGTGCGGCTGGATGATGCAGCGCCTGGCCATTCGTGTTGAGCAGCGGGAGGAGGGCCACCATGAGTGAGTGGTCATGGTTGGCTGTGGGACGGCTGGTGGTTGATCACCCGCTGTTCCCCGTTGGACTGACGCTGCTGGCGTTCCAGTTTGCCCTGTGGCTATACCGGCGCAGCGGTTGGTTGGTGTTGCAGCCTGTGATGGTTAGCATGTTGCTGGTGGTGGGCGCGTTGTTGGTCTGCGACATGGATTACCCCACCTATCGTCAGGGTGCCGCGCCCATTGCCTTTCTCCTCGGCCCGGTGACCATCGCCCTGGCCGTTCCCTTGTACAACAACATCAAACGCATTCGCCTGCTGGCCTGGCCGGTGCTGCTGACGGTACTGGTCGGCGGCTCGTTGACGGTTACGCTGACGCTGCTGATTGCCCATGCAATGGGGGCACAACTGCCAGTATTGGCGAGCCTGTCGGGCAAGTCGGTAACCATGCCGATTGCCATGCTGGCAGCGGAACAACTCGGCGGCCTTGCCTCATTGGCAGCAGTCTTTGTGATGTTGACCGGGGTTATTGGTACGGCATTGGGGCCTTGGTTGCTGGGCGTGTTCAAGGTGACTCACCCGGCGGCGCGTGGGTTGAGCTACGGCATCATTGCTCACGCAATTGGCACCGCACGGGCGCTGGAGGAGGGCTCCGAGTGTGGTGCCTTTGCCGCTCTAGGCATGAGTCTGCTGGGTGTAATCAGCGCCGTACTCTTGCCATTGCTGGCCGGCTGGGCGCTAGCCGGCCTGTGACATACAGACATAAGGCTTGGCGGAGCTGTGTGCAGCCCAATTGAACCGATTGTTTACTTAGACGTTATAAAGCGAAGCACAGGCGGTAATCAGCTTGAGGCTATGTTTTCCGTCTAGTGGAGATTTTTGATGGCTAGCGGGGTGGTTGCGATGGGCTGGTGGTTGTTTCCGAGCCAAAGCGGTAGGTCGCGATAGGCATGAATCGGCCAAAAGTTGCGGGTCAAATTTGTCATGACGTCAGGGGCGATTCGACGTCAGGATTTGTAGTTGTGCGCCTGCCGGCCTTGCAAGGTACTTAGCAGGGCAGCGACCAAATTCAATAAAGCTCCCGCGCCAAGGGCAAGCTGGGGCGCAAAGTCGGCGGGGAACAGGTTAAAGAGCAGCGTCATGATGACTGCGCCAGCAGTTTGTCCAAGTAAACGAGCGGTACCCTGTATCCCACCAGCCGCACCACTTCGGCTTATAGACGCCGCGAGGAACATGTTGCGGTTATTGGCGACGTTAAAGAGGCCAAAGCCTAGACCGCAGAGCATGGTCAGAGGCACAAGTATCGTGAGGTTTTCCTGCAGAGGCCAAAGTGCAGTTCCAGCTAATCCTGCCGAAAGACAAATGCCTCCTATCGAACAAAACCAGGCAGTCGACCATCGGTTTGAAAGACGACCCGCTAGTGGCGCTATTAGCGCGACGGTTAAAGGCCAGGGGATCATGTAGAGACCTGTCATCAGCACGTCTTGTCCAAGGCTGTGCTGCAGGTAGAAGGGCAGCGCCACCAAGCCTGCGGTCTGCCCAGCAAAGCAGAGCATCGAGGCAATAACTGAAATACGGAATGTGTTTGATCCGAGCAGATCAAGCGGAATCAGTGGCGCCTCCTTCTGCCTTTCCCGCTTAACCAATAGCGTCAGTTGGATGGCAGAGATGGCCAGTAACGCTGCCGAAAGTGCTGCGTGTTCAGTGATGATTCCAGCGGCTATGACCAGTGCTGCAAAGGCTCCGGCATTTAATGCAATGCTCAACAGATCAGCTTTGCGTGCGGTGCCGCCCACAGTTGCTAGCGAGCGGGACGCTAGCATCACCCAGAGCCCGAAAGGGAGCAGTACAGCAAACAGCCATGGCCAGTCTGCCACGCTGAGAATCGCTGCCCCCATTGCGGGGCCTGCTGCTGATGACAGGGCAACCGCAAGTGCGTTCCAACCGATAGCGGCGCCCAATTGCCGGCTCGATACCACTTGGCGAAGCAGTGCTATGGCGAGCGCCATGACTGCTGCGCTTCCAAACCCCTGCAGCAACCGCGCGGTAATAAGCCAAGACAACGTAGGAGCCAGTGCGCACATCAGAGTGGCGACTAGAAAGAGTGCCACGCCCCAGCGGAATACCCGGCGGTAGCCAAGGCTTTCACCCAGCGCTGCGCAGGGCAGCAGAGCCATCAGGAGCGCCGCCTGGTTGGCAGTAATGATCCAGATGGACAGCGCGGGAGGCACATGTAGCGATTGGGCGATCGTTGGCAAGGCCATGTTGGCTATTGCCGTATTGAGCACCACCAGCACCATGGCGGCCAGCACCGAGCTGATGGCAGCCCGGCGCTTCGGTTGTGCGCGCACTGACAGCGCGTCCACAGCATGCTTTGATGCGGCTGCCTGTTGCGGTTGTTTGCTGAGGTGGCCGGCTTTGGGAGCTGAACCAATCGTCATGACTTCAACCACTCGGGAGCGCATTGGCTGACTGGGACCCAATCACCATCCTGCTCGATATAGCGAGTCAGCTTGCGTGCCTCTTTGTCTTCCTTCTTCAAATCTCGCTCGGTGAAGCGAAAGAGCAAAGCCGGCCCGGAAATGCAGTGTGTATCGTGAATATCACCCGGCAGGTAGACCTGCGTTTGACCGGCGCTAACCGTTGTACAGCTGCGCTTTACCAGTTTCACCTGCCCATCCGCAGCCAGGACCTTGGCATAGGTGCACATCTCTATTTCACCGTGCTGCACCGCGTAAATGACCCAGCCGCGACCGTGATCATGAGGTGGTCGGTAGAGGCCTTCAGGCTCGGTGTGTGCCAGTAGTACAAATCCGTTTACCTGATCTCGGTACATCTCCTGTTGAGGCAATGCATCCTGGCTTAGGTCAGCCAGCCACTGTTCAGTCAAAGGCGTCTTCAGGAGTTCATCCAATTGCAGCTGGCAGCCTGCGACCACTTCAGAACTGAGCGGGCCCCAAATCGATTGGACACGCTCAACAAATGTGCTCAACGCGTTCATACATCATCTCCTCATCCACTTCGGTACGAATGTGCCGATGGAGAGAACTGTATGCAGCGTACAAACATGGCGGAAGACGCACTGTTTGCACTTTATTGTTGCGTCTGACGCCATGTATTAAGCAAGTTGGGCTAACATCGGACTATGTCGAATCCAGACCTTAATCTGCTCATCACCCTCGACGCAGTGCTCTCTGAGGGAAGTGTCGTGCGTGCAGCCAAACGCCTGCGGCTCAGTCCCTCGGCGATGAGCCGAGCACTTGCACGGCTCAGAGAAAGCACGGGAGATCCGCTTTTAGTAAGGGCCGGGCGCGGGCTTGTGCCTACTCCCAGGGCGATCGAGCTTCGTGATCGTGTCAGTCAACTTGTGCGGGATGCGCAGGAAGTTTTGCGCCCAGCCGAGCTTCTTGACCTGAAAGAACTCGACCGGACTTTCGCGATCAGAACCAGTGAGGGCTTTGCGGAGAACTTTGGCCCGGCTCTTATCGCACGTGTTGCGGAGCAGGCTCCTGGTGTACGGCTGTTCTTTATGCAGAAGCCGGACAAAGACAGTAAGCCTCTGCGCGATGGAGTCGTCGATCTTGAAACCGGTGTTATAGATCTGACTTCTGCCCCCGAGCTGAGAGGCCAGTCTTTGTTCAGGGATAATTACGTTGGCGTTGTACGCGCCGGACATCCACTGAGCCGCGGCGCAATTACGCCTGAGCAGTATGCAGCAGGCATGCATATCTCCGTGTCGCGGGAAGGGGTAGACAAAGGCCCCATAGATGACGCCCTACAGCCACTTGGATTGGAGCGGAAGATAGTCACCATCGTCGGTGGCTTTTCAATCGCGCTAGGGCTGGCCCGGGGATCAGACCTGATCGCCACTGTTCCCGGGCGCCATACCGCGAGTTTGCGCGAGGGCATGCATAGTTTCCCGCTTCCTTTTCGCACTGCAGAGTTCACTGTTTCATTGCTTTGGCATCCACGACTCAGTGCTGATCCGGCTCATCGGTGGCTTCGAAGTCTGGTTCTTGGTGTTTGTGGAAAGACTCAATAGCGATTTGCTTCTGTGTATATATCGGCGGGCTATGACCGTTTTTGGCGTTTTCTGCAGCTTCCCACTAGCAGTTAGGGCCGATGACTACCGGTCTTGTCATCCGGGCCCGACCGGAGGCATCCACCATCGAGTGGCTAAGAAGCCTGGTACAACTCCAGCTAAGAACATCTACTGAAATTTTTAGTTCATGTGTTGCGTCAACCGGTTGCGTTTATAACCCAAAGGGTATACTCGGAAAACATGGACTGAATGTATGGCGTTGAATCTATGACCACCGAACGCTCCGCAGCCAACACAACAAAGGCTTTGCGACTTGAACAGATCAGGGTCGAACTTAATCAACGCTGGATTGAGCAGGAACTCGAACGCGTTAATGAGGTTTTCTTCTCTGCACTCAAAGACGCCGTCGAGCACTGTGAGCAACTGCGCAGTGAACTTGCGAGCCAGCAACTGCTGGAGCAGGAAACCAAAGCCAATCTAACCATTGCTGACAAGTTACGTTTTAAGCTCGGTATTCCTTTTTCGTCTGCAAGTATGTCGGCAGCAGCACAACAACTATCGACAATTAGTGAGCGCATTGAGCAGCTGCAAAATGAAATTCTGCTGAACAGCCCAGGCGCTATAGCCACCTCACCTGACACCAGTTCAAAGTTGCTCACAGCAATAGCGCAAAACGATAGAGCATTACGCCTAGCCAAAGCCAGCAACAACAGCACGCGATCCGCCTGGGTCGAGGAACAACTGCAAAACCAGCTAATTGATGAGCGTGTCCAGTTAGATGCCCGACGTAAACAGGTCACTCAAACCAAAGCCGACCGCAAGGCATTGCGTTCTAACGTTGAGCTGATAGTTACAGTCGAAGGCCAGCGCGGCATGTTGACGGGCGTGACTAAAGACATCTCCGACACGGGCGTATTTGTTGAGTTAAAAGATGCCGATAAAACGTTCACTGAAGGTGAATTGCTTACCGTGCAGGTCAAAGACCTACCTGCAGAATCGACGGCTGTTCGTGGCGTGGCGGTGCGCGTTAGCAGCAATGGCTTGGGTGTGCGCTTGATCTCTACTAAAAACACCCTGCGCATGCAGATTGAAAACCAGGATCACTCACAGTAAGCAATCATCGGCCTGTGGATCGCCCAGAACGAGAATTCCAAGTTCTGATTGCAGCGGATGACTGAAATGGCCGTTTTCAGTCATTCACAACTGGCTGAAAACTACCTCTCAGAAGCTGCCCATAGAATTTACTTTTCTGCGCCTGAGAAATTGAGTTCGTCAGTTGATCTGAGATTCTGCAGCGCAACGGCTAGCTCTGCTTAAAGTCCTCAGGGCGACTGGTAATGCGAGCAGGCAACTGCCCTACGTTAGCGCTATCCTGATACCCCCTTTGCCGCACTGAAGCCCATCCATGCTGGTTATTTCCAACAGCGTTCATCTGCCTGACGATGAAGTCGAACTGACCGCCATCCGTGCTCAGGGCGCGGGCGGGCAAAACGTCAACAAAGTCTCCAGCGCGATTCATCTGCGCTTCGACATCCAGGCTTCCAGCTTGCCGCCGTTCTATAAGGAGCGGCTGCTGGCATTGCGCGACAGCCGCATCACCGCCGAGGGCGTGGTGGTTATCAAAGCTCAGCAGTACCGTACCCAGGAGCAGAACCGCAGCGACGCGCTGGAGCGTTTGGCCGAGCTGATTCGCGGCGCCGCTAAAACCGAGAAAGCCCGGCGCCCGACCAAGCCAACCCTGGGCTCGAAAAAGCGCCGCCTGGAAGGCAAGAGCATCCGCGGTACGATCAAGGCAGGGCGTGGCAAGGTCGACTTCTAGTGAGTCAGTGGCCGGCGAAGAGTGTGGCGCAACCTGGTTTGGCGGGGCTTTGATGTTGCTGCTTGCCGCAGGAGTGGTGGGCAGCGGTCGCCATTTACGGCCCGTTTTGGTCACGGCTGAATACCGGTACTTGCCATCGGGTATTGCCAATCTGCTTTGTGTTATTCGAACCCTAGCGCTAAATATTTTTCCCTCGCCTGTCGATTTGCCATTTTGCCGTTCGACTACCGTATAGAACCCAGCCTTGGGTTTGCGGTCTGCCATTACAGGGCTAAGAAAACTCCGTAACGGTAGGCTGATCAAAGGATCACGCGAGGACAGCGGTATGCGTTTTATGGTGATAGTCAAAGCCACTGCAGATTCCGAAGCCGGCTTTATGCCTAGTGAGGAGCTACTTACGGCGATGGGACGTTACAACGAAGAGCTGGTTGAAGCGGGCGTGATGCTCGCCGGTGAGGGCCTGCAGCCAAGCAGCAAAGGCGCGCGAGTGCGGTTCTCCGGCAACCAACGTAGCGTCACGGACGGCCCGTTTATCGAAACCAAGGAGCTGATTGCTGGCTTCTGGATCTTCCAGGTGGCTTCTCTGCAAGAGTGCATCGACTGGGTCAAGCGTTGCCCTAACCCCATGCCAGGCGATAGCGAGATCGAAATCCGGCAGATTTTCGAGGCTGAGGATTTCGGTGACGAGTTCACCCCTGAGTTGCGCGAGCAGGAAGAGTACCTGCGCACGCGGCTTGAGTCGTAAAACCCCAAACCAGTACTAAGGAGAGTGCAGATGAAAATCCATACCTATTTGACCTTCGATGGCCAGTGCGAAGCGGCTTTTAACTACTACGCCGAGTGCCTTGGCGGCAGTCTGGAGCTGATGCGCATAGGCGAAAGCCCGGAAGCTGGCAATGTACCGGAGCAGTTTCACGATCGCGTGATGCACGTTTGCCTGACGGTGGGTGATCAGTTACTGATGGCGTCCGATACCTTCCCTGGTATGCCGTACGAGGGCATCAAGGGCTGTTCGGTTTCTCTGCAAGTGGAGAGCGTGCCGGAGGCCGAGCGCCTGTATAAGGCACTGTCCGCGGGTGGTTCGGTGCAGATGGAGTTGCAGGCGACTTTTTGGGCCACACGCTTTGCCATGTTCACCGACCGCTTCGGCGTGGGCTGGATGATCAATTGCGATATTGATGCGCAGATGGGCTAGCAGATCGCTTTGGTCGGGCGGGTTACGTGGCGCAGAGACACTTGGCAGTTGTAACTGCCGAATGTTTGCGCCACGTAACCCACCAAGCGGTCATTGGCCTGGGCTATCTGGTGGGTTGCGTCGCAATCGACTATGCATCAGCCAATAGTGCGGCCATGCGCCAAACTTACCGAATAACCCCGCTTTAGACATCGCCTAGCCGACCAGTCCAAGAACGCGGTCGAGCTGATCCTGCGGGTCGCTGACAGCGGCGAGGAACTCATCGCCCCAGCGGCGGATATCGTTGTAGCTGACGATATCGAACAGTTCACGCAGTCGGTCCTGAGCTTCAACTTTTGGCATGTTCAGCGCGACATAACAGGTTTGCGCCATGTCCACCGGATCATGCGGGTTGGTCAGCAGCGCGCCCTTGAGCTCGGCAGCAGCGCCAGCAAACTCGGATAACACCAGCACGCCACGCCCACCGAGTAAGCCTTGAGCGGCGACGAATTCTTTGGCCACCAAGTTGAGGCCGTCGCGCAGTGGAGTAATCCACATCACGTCGGCCATGGCGTACCAGGCGCTGACCTCTTCGAAGGGCAGGCTGCGGAAGAAGAACTGCAATGGCGTCCAGCCGATGCGGGCGAAGCGGCCGTTAATCCTTCCCACCGCTTGTTCGATCTGCCCTTGCAGCTCGTCATAGATGGTCATTTCCTTGGCGGCGGGTACGCAGACCGTGACTAGGGTGACCTTGCCGAGCAGTTCCGGGTTCTCTTCTAGAAGGCGCTCGTAGGCGTTGAGTTTTTCCAGAATGCCCTTGGTGTAGTCGAGGCGCTCCACGGAGAGGATCAGTTTGACCCCGCTCAATTCCGCACGCAGGCGCTCCATCATTTCCTTGATTTTCGTTGATTCCAGGGCACTGCTGACACGCTTGATATCCAGGCCTACCGGGTGAGCGCCGAGCTTGACCACGCGAGTACCGGTGTCCACGGCCGTGGACATGCGTTCCAAGCCCACGGCGCAACCATAGGTGATAAAGCGTGGCGCGCAGTTCTGTCTGCTGAC
>JAHJXZ010000149.1 GCA_018827205.1 Gammaproteobacteria bacterium
AGGGAATAACCATTCCCTGCGTCCTCCGCCTAGCCTGGCGAGATTTTTCGCGGCAACGCGGCTTGCGACGAAACGGCAACAGACCCTCACAACCTCAACGGTTAAAGGAGTTTACCGATGCTGAAGAAGACACTGACTGCCCTGCTTGCCACCACTGCTCTCGCCGCTGGCGCCGCCATGGCCGACCGCCCGGGTGCTGACTGGACCGTAAGCATTGAGCAGGCGCTGAGCGCCGCCAAATCCGCGGGCTACACCCAGGTACACAAGATCGAAGCCGATGACGATGGCTACTGGGACGGCGAAGGCGTCAAGCAGGATGGCAAGGTCTACGAGTTCCGCATTGACGGCAAGACGGGCGCAGTGACCCGCGACCAACTCGACTAGGGTCTCAACGCCTTGATAACGGCCCCGAACGGCCGGTGCGCATGCACCCTGTTCGGGGCCGTTTTCGTTTGCTAAGTCCCTGCTCAGAGTTGCACGGTGTCGCGGCTTCTCGTAGGAGCCGCGCCTCGCGGCGAATAGCAGCCATTCAGCGGTCTATCAGATGGCCCACAAGCTTCGCGCCGGGGGCGACGCTCCTACGGGATTAGCGTGTATATGAGCTGCCGATGACGTGCAGGAGACCCGCCTCGCGGCGAATGGCGGCTATACCGGGAAATCCAAGATCGCCAGGAGGCGGCGGCAGCGATATTAGCTCGACTGCCGCCAGTGCGCGGGGCCGGGTGCGCTGGCCAGGACCCGCCAGGGGCCGGTACACAGGGCCTGCTGGGCGGCGTACAGGCTGTCGGGGGCAAGCGCCAGCAGGGCCTGGTCAACAGCGTCGGCGTGCGACGGTTGCAACCCTGCCAACAAATCCAGCCAGTGCTGCTCGGCAAAACCGTCGAGGGTTTGCGCCTGAGCGCGGCGCTGAGCCTGCAGGGCGCTGCTCTGTGCCGCCAAGGCCAGTGCATCAAGCGGCACTGCCGTGGCCTCGCGCATAAAGCTCTCGATATGCGCGATCAACTGTAGCGGCGGCACCTCGGGTGACTGCACGGCGAATAGCAGCCCACGCACTCCGGCGACCTGACGGTAAGCGCAAAACACCGCATAGCCCAATTGCAGGTCACTGCGCATGCACTGGTAGTAGCCCGGTTGCAAGCGCTGAGCCAATAGGCGCCAAGCCGCTTCACTGGTAGCAGTGGGCTCCGGCTGCGGGCAAAACAACACCAGCGCATGCTCACCGGGCGGCAGGTGCGCCACTCGCCAGAGCGCCTGCCGTGGCACCTGGGCTGGCGGCTCACGCGTCTCGTCTGGTGGGCCGAACAGCGCCTGCAAGCGGACCTGATGCTGCTGCGTCAGACCGACGCCTAGCCCCTCGATCCGGTGAGTACGTCCTGGTGCCGGTACGATCAGCTCATCGAGCCGCGCCAGTAACTGGCGGATCGGCAGTGCCGCACTGGCAACCACTGCTGGGCTAACTATCGACTGCGGCGCCTGCAACCAGCGCGCCCAGACGGGCACCGCCAACTGCCCCAGAGGTTCTGCCGGGCCGCGCAGACACAAGGTCTGCGCGCCCTCCTCGTCGCTTACCCGCAGTTGCACACCCACCTCTGCGCAGGCGTCCTGCAGGCTGTGCAACAGATCCCGCGCAGCAGCCCGGCCACCCGCATCGAGGTCTAAGCGGCGGCCATAGAGCACTGCCTGGCCATCGATGCTCGGTGCTGGCTGCCAGTGCAGCGCAGCCGGTCGGGCGAGCACAGGCGGCGCGGGCGTTGCCGCCATCAGCGGGTTATCACCGGGTAATCGCCAGGCGTGCTCGAACATCAGACGAGGGCCAGGCGTCTGCAAAACCATCTGCAGCGGGAAGCCGCCAGTGGGCCATGCCGGGACAGGCTCGGAGCCGATCTCACCCTCAATCAGCCGTGACTCGCTTTGTACTTGCGCGCAGAGCAGTTGCAGCGCCTCGAGTGGTGCTGCTGGGTCCAGCTCCAGCGCCTGCCAGGTCTGCCACTGCCGCGCCCGCTGCAAGGCTCCGCCAGACAAGTCCGCGTATTGCTGGCGTTGCTGCACGCGCGCCAGCAACGGAGCCCAATCGGCACCGGCAAAAAAACTCAGCCAGCTGTGCACCACGCCGCGTACCTGAGCTCGCTTGTCAGGCGAGTCCTGAATCAGGTTCACCACCAGGCGCAGCAGGGTTTGCTGGCGGTAGCGATAAACCCCCTGCAGCTGCAACCGCTGCGCTAACCCAGCCTCGCGCAGGCAGGCCAGCAAGCCACCCGGTAACGGGTCGGCCAGCGCCAGGCGCAATGCCTCCAGGGCCTGCTCACACGCCGCCGGGGGCAGCGCCGCGGGCCATGTCAGCGCCCAGGCGAACAGTTGCTGCGGTGTGCCACCGGCTACCTGCATGCGCAGGTACTGGCCACGCAGCGGCAACATGGCCGCAAGTGCACGAGGTGGCCGAACCCGCCCGCCCGGTAACGCTGCGAGTAAGCGTTCGGCCAGTTGCTGCAGGTGCGCGAGCGGTTGTGGTCCGACCAGGGTCAGCGTCAGTTGGCTGCGCCGATAATGACGCCGATAAAAGCCGTGCAGCGCCTGCTGAAAGCGCGCCTGCTCGACCGGCAGGGTGTCGCGGTTGCCCGCCAGAAAGGCCGCCGCAGGATGATCGTCCGGCAGCAATTGGCCGAGCGCTGTGTCGATCAGGGTATCGAGGTCCTGGCTGCGGGCGATGAACTCGGCATGCAGCACCTCACGCTCACGCCGCTGCGCGTCTATGTCCAGCAACGGCGCGGCGAGCATATCGGCCAGCCGTTCGAGCGCCGCCGCGAAATGCTCGACCGGCACCTCGAAGAAGTAGTCGGTAAAACGCGCCTGGGTCGAGGCATTGAGCTGGCCGCCGCAGGCCTGCACGAACGGCATCAGGCGTTGCTCGCCGGCAAAGCGCTGGCCGCCAAGAAACAACAGGTGCTCAAGAAAATGCGCCAGCCCCGGATAAGCGCGTGGCTCGTCATGGCTACCGGCTGCCACGCGCACGCACAGTGCAGCATAAGGCCCGGCCTGGCTAAGCAGGCACAGACGCGCACCATCGGCCTGACGCAGGCGCCAGGGCTGAACAGCGGCGGGAATGACCTCAGACATGGCAGCCCCTAGGCAATGGACGCCCAGCATCCCGCCCTAGCCAGGCCTGCGCAACGGTACTTTGGAAGGAGATGCAGCCAGCTCAATACCAATAGCGGCGTCACATAACGCTGACTGGCGACTATTCGCTGCGAGGCGCAGCTCCTACGAAAAGCCGAGCGGTGAGGTTATGGAAATACCGTATACACCGCCGCCCCGGCGCGAGCTTTTAGCCGTGCCTGCGATAACGCAGAGTAGCTACGCTTTCGCCTCGAAAAGCGGCGCCGACGAGAAGCATCGACGCCTTGCCTGCGTCATAGAACCACCTGTTAGTGCGCGCGCTGGGCCCGCCAGGCACGCCCGGCAATCACCACCAGAGTTACCACCGTCAGCGGCAGCACATAACCGATCATGGCATCACCAAACACCTGGGCGAACGGCCGACCCGAGGCGGACATCACCAGGTACAGGGTGTAGGCCGCGTAGTAGCCGATAAACAGCAGACCTTCCCAACGGTTGATGCGATACCCGGAGAAGAAGATCGGCAGGCAGGCTACAGCGACGGCGATCATCACCGGGAAGTCGAACGCCAGGGCGTTGGCCGACACCACGATGGCCGCCGGCGAGACCAACGAGGCCAGGCCGAGTACGCAGAGCAGGTTGAAGATGTTGCTGCCGACGATATTGCCGACCGCGATGTCGCGCTCACCACGGATCGCCGCCATGATCGAAGTCGCCAACTCCGGCAACGAGGTGCCGATGGCGACCACGGTCAGGCCGATAACCAGCTCCGACAGGCCCAGCGCCCGTGCCAGGCTGACCGCCCCTTCCACCAGAAAGTTGGAACCCACTACCAACAGCACCAGGCCAACAACGATCAGCCCGGCATTGATCAAACCCGCATAGGGTTTGGCAGGTTCATTCAGGCCAAACTCACGGGCGAACTCGTCATCCGGCCCGCCAGCCTGCTCCTTGCGGCTGCTGATAATCAAAAAGGCGGTGTAGGCCAGTACACCGGAGAACAGAATGGCGCCGTCTATACGGCTGAGGCTGCCATCCCAGGCCAGCGCGAGGGTCAGCAGGCTGGCACCGATCATGATCGGCACATCCAGACGGATCAGCTGACGCGACACGATCAGCGGCGCGACCAGGGCGGTCATACCAAGGATCAGCAACACGTTGGCGATATTGCTGCCGACCACGTTGCCAATCGCCAGGTCACCGCTGCCGTTCAAGGCGGCCTGCACACTGACTGCCGTCTCTGGAGCACTGGTGCCGAACGCCACCACGGTCAAACCAACCACCAACGGCGGAATGCCAAACTGCGCAGCCAGCTTGGCGGCACCGCGCACCAGCACTTCGGCACCGGCCACCAGCAGAACCAGGCCGGCGATCAGGTACACCAGGGTCATCAAGGTCATTTGCAACAGCTCCCAAAAAAGATGCGCCAGTGTATCCATCGGCACAAACGCCGCCAGAGGGCTGACAGTGATAATTTGTTACTTAATTCCGCGGCGCTCAGGTGCTTCACCCCGAAGCTGGGCTCCTACAAATCTGGAGCACTGGCTGTTATGGCTAGGGTCATGACACGAATGTGGGAGGGGCCGGGCGGCGCTTCGCTTTAGCCGCGACTGACCTTGAAAGCACTGCAAGTAGCGCGACTAAAGCACAGCACCGTCCGGTGCCTCCCACTATTTGGCCTTGAACCGACATTTTATGGTCGCCGCGGCACTAGCCCGGGAGGATCCTCGTTACTCAGGTGAATTAACCATCAACCCCGTACACCGCCCTCACGCTCCCAGGCACAGCGCACACGCAACTCCCCCTCATGAGGGCTGTGCAGGCCATTGTCGGATTCCCAGCGAAAGGTGTGCGTGCCATTGAGCTCGGTCTCCAAGTGCACCACAGCACTGGCCCAATACAGGCGCTTGAGCAAAGCCTCGAACTGCTGGATCCACAGGCTCCACTCATACTCCACAGCCTGATAACTGGCGCCGAAGTGGATCACCTGGCTCTGCGTCTGCGCGTCGCTTGCAGCGGCCGGCACACTGAACATCTCGCGCCCCAGCAATGGCCCCAACTCATCCTCAGGCAACTGTGCCAGCACCACACGGTTACTGGCACGACGCTGCCGGCTCTGCTCGGTGTCGTCCCCCGGCCAATCGCGGATGCAACCATAAACGAGGGATTCGGATTCCACACCGGCACTCCAGAAACAGACGACCTCGCCCCACAGCCAGGTCGACAAAGATGAAAATCAGCAAACCGCCCTTGTAGGAGCGAAGGGGGCGCCTAGCCTTTATTCGCGATAGATCGTGAAAACGCTGAAAGAGTCGCGACTAAAGCGGATCGCCGCCCGGCCCCTCCCACGGAACCGAGCATTGCCCTACATTTGATTCGTGTCGCAACACTAGGCACGCCGAGCAGTGCGCCCCAGCCACCAAGCCAGCACACAGAGCAGCAGCGCCAAGCCAGTCAGCACCATAAACGGCGCCTGGTAATTGCCGGCCATATCCCGGGCCAGGCCACTGAGCACTGGCGTTAGCGAGCCGACACTGTAGCCCATGAACAGCATCATCGCGGTCCAGCGGCTGACAGCCAAGGGCGAGTCGGCCTCGTACAGCGGCAGCACCAACGACAGGGAAAACGACCCGCTCAAACCAAACCCCAGCGTCAATGCCCACAGCTCCGGCCAAACCGTCGGCCAGCCAGTGATCATCACCAGGCTAATGCAGGTCAACGCTGCACAGGCGGTCAGCAAGCGATAGCGATTGCCGAAACGCTGCACCAGCCAGGGCAACAGAAAAGCGCTCGGCAAGCCCATCAGCATCGACAGGCTGAACAGGGTATTGGCGTGCATCAGCGTCAATCCCGCCTCGTGATAGCGCGCCACGCACCAGGTCGCCAGGGCATAGAACAATCCCGCCTGGGTAGCGAACAAGGTGCTGATCAACCAGGCACGCGGCTCACGCCATGGCAAGCCGCGGCCCTCATGCGATGCGACCGCCTCGGGTTGCGTCGGCAAACGCCACCAGACCAGTACTGCCACGGCCGCCGGCAGCGCCCAAAAGGCCAGGCCCATGGACCAGTCACCGGCGAACAGCGTAGTCACCGGCACCGTCAGCACCACACCGGCAGCGCCACCCACCGCCATGCTCAACGAATACCAGCCCACCACCTGCCCCATCTGGCCGGTGAAATGACGTTTGATAAAACCGGACAACAACGGGCCAGCCAAGGCAATCGCCGTGCCCATCAACACGGCACTGCCGATCAGCAGCGTACTGTTATGACCGGCCAAACGCAGAGCCAGCGCCAGCACCACGCCCATCAAGCACAAGGTGATGGTCCGTTCCAATCCCAGGCGTAATGCCAAACGCGGGGCAAGCGGCGCCAACAGCCCCATGCACAGCACCGGCAGCGCCGTGGTCAGGCTAATAAACATTCGGCTAAGGGAAAGCTCATCAGCAATCCGCTCGATTAGCGGCGCCAGGGAGGTAATACCAGGGCGCAGATTGATTGCCGCCAATACCAGCGCGCCCAGCAATACAGTCCGAGAAAGGGGTTTCACAGGCAATCCAACACAACGAGGGTCAAAACCGGGTGGTTACCCTACCCGCGCAGACAGCAGGGGGCAAGTATCGCCCACCCCCTGTAGGTACGCCGCCCCGGCGCGAAGCTTTTTGCCGATCTGCGATACCGCTGCATGGCCACCATTAGCCGCAGGGTGCGACTCCCACACAAGCCACGCAAATCGAGAACACCGCAACCCCGTAGGAGCGCCGCCCCGGCGCGAAGCTTTTTGCCGATCTGCAATACCGCTGCAGGGACAGGGTGCGACTCCTAAACTCAGCCTTGGCGGGCCTTGCTGCGCATCTTCTCGGTCATATTGATCATTTCGTCATACAGCAGCTGCGGGTTCTTCTGCTTCAGTGCCCACGCCATGCGGCCCTGCTCGTGCGACAGGATCATGAACTCACCACGGGCGACTGCCTGATAGATGTAATCGGCAATGTCTTCGGCACTGATCGGCGAACTTTCCAGCAGCTTGCCCACTTGCGCTTTCATTGCTGGGGTCGGACCGCGGAAGGAGTCCAGCAGGTTGGTCTGGAAGAATGAGGGACAGACCACATGCACGCCAATTTCCTGGCCCTTGAGCTCGACCAGCAGGCTTTCCGACAACGCCACCACGCCGGCCTTGGCCACGTTGTAATTGCTCATGGCTGGCCCCTGCATCAGCGCGGCCATGGAGGCGACGTTGATGATCCGCCCCTTGCTACGCTCAAGCAACGGCAGGAAGGCCTTGCAGCCCTTGACCACGCCCATCAGGTTGATCGCAATCTGCCAGTCCCAATCCTCCAGCGACAACTCGCCAAAGAACCCGCCCGACGCGACACCTGCGTTATTGACGATCACATCAATGCCACCAAGCTTCTCGTCGCACGCCTGGGCCAAGGCCGTCAGCTGGCTGTAATCACGCACATCGCAGCGCTGGGTAAAACCGTCACCGCCAGCTGCACGTACCAGTTGCAGGGTTTCCGCCAGCCCAGGCTCGTTGACATCCGACAGCGCCAACTGCCAGCCCTCACGGGCCCAGCGCAGGGCGATTTCACGCCCCAAACCCGAGCCAGCGCCGGTGATCATCATGCGATTTTGCATACCTAAGGTCGCCTTGTTGTGTGAGGTAGATGCTCGCAGTGTAGCGAAGGAAATATTCGCACCCACCTACCATCAGGCTTCTGAATAACGAGGCCGAAGGCGAGCCATCACACTAACCTGTAAGAGCTCCGCCCGGGGCGAAGCACATTGGCATACCTCGTTACCGCAGAGCGGCCACCATTCGCTGCGGGCGCAGCTCCCACACAAACCGCACAACCCGAAAACACCCTAATCCCATAGGAGCGTCGCCCCGGCGCGAAGCTTTTGCCGACCTGTGATAGCACTGCATACCCGCCATTCGCCGCAGGGCTCGGCGCCCATATCTGCCAGCCCAGCTACTCTGTTCAGCGCAAAGCCCGCCAGATAACCACGCCATACACCGCCACATTAACGACCACCACAACAGCCCCCAGCCACAACTGAATCTGTGGCGTCAGCCCTGCGGGATAAAGCAGTGTCAGCAGATACTGCTCGATAAAGCCGCCGCTATAACCGACCTCACCGGCTGCGCGACGCAGGCTGTTTTCCAGAGGTGTCAGCGGGCACTGCAGGTGCATCACCTCGACTATCACACCCCAAGCCACTGCTGGCAGATGCACCCACACCACCCAGCGCCAGCGCAAAACCAGCACACCACCTAACAATACAAAGATGATGAACAGCAGGTGAATCAGGACGACGGCGTAGAGCAGGCCGTAAACAAGCATCTCCCCTCCAGACTCGGCACGGAATCACTCGCCGCAGCGCAAACTCAGGTAGGCCGCTGCAGATGCATCCCGTCGACAATCTCACCTTCGGGTTTGTAACTCATTAGCAGCTACGCTATGGCTGGTCCGATGCTCGGGTGGTTTGACACCAAGTAAAATCCCCACCGGGAACCAAAAGATTACCCAGTATGGACTTGGCCGATGAAAAATAGCGTAAACATCCGAAATCATAGCAACCATGGCATACACCAATAGTGCAACCCCAAGCCGCGCTAATGGCTGGGCTCGACATTCCCACCCCTTCCACACAAGGCTCAATAGCAGCAGAACAAACAGAGTAATACCAACGATGCCGTACTCATACCAGAGCTGCAGGTACAAACTGTGGGCGTGTATTACACTGAATTGGTGAGGCGGTGGAAAAGTAAAATTGAAGTCTGCCCCCGCTCCAGTTCCAGCGATCCAAAATTCGGGGAAACGCTCTATCCAACTCTGCCAAATAAGATCGCGATTACTCACACCTTGCCTAAATTCATTTTGAACCTCTGCCCAAAATAAGTAAATTGCAAGCAGTATCAAAAAGCCACCCAAGCCAATGAGACTACGCGAACGACTATTGGGAAATAGCAGTAATAAGATAAAACCACCAGCTGCCGTCGAAAACCAAGCACCACGGGAGAACGTGAGCAGTACATAAGCCAACAACCCAAGCATGCCCAGCGCCAGTAGAGCAACTTGCCAAATACGTACTTTTAATCCCACAAAAAGGTAGCTCAGCAGCACTGCAAAAACGCCATAGTACAATCCCGCCACCACCGGGTGCTTTAAGTCCGCCAGGCCATTCCAACCTAACTCGCTTAAGCGACCAGTGTAACGGATCTCCTTGTAATCCAACGGCTTATCCAGCACACCAAACTGATAATAAAGAGTCCACCAGGCAAAGAAAGCGCCTACCGCGACAATAACAACCAGCAGCTTGTTAAAATTATCCTGATGGCTAACCAGGCTGGCTACTACAAAGACATAAAGGAGAATCAGTAATACTATCTTCACCCAATAGGCGGGATCTTTAGCAGCGCCCGAATTGAAAAGACTGCTTAGTACCACCCACGCTAGCAGGCTTAACAAGATAAACCCGGGAGCCTGACGCCATGTCTCCAGAGACAACCGCCGCCATAGCAATAAGATCAATGCCGGTACGAAAAGCACCAGATAGATCTGGGTCGCGTATCGACTGCCATCATTATTGAACAGAAGCCCGGCAAACTGCACAAATAAGCCCAGTGCCAGAATCCATATCCAAACCTGGGATAAAACCCGACCAGACATCGTTAATCGCTGAGTAAGAAGCACAAACTTTCCTTTCGCGTTTTTGACACTAAGCAATATTAATTTCGAGGCGACTTTCAATAAGCACTCTTGTGTATAAACCCCTTAAAAATCGTCCAAAAAATAATCTTTATATCCAACGCCAAGGACCAATTGTCGATATACCAAAGATCACACTCTACCCGCTTCTGCATCTTATCGAGCGTGTCGGTTTCACCACGGTAACCATTAACCTGCGCCCAACCAGTGATACCAGGCTTGACCTTGTGCCGCTGCATATAAGACTCAACTAGCTCCTTATAGTACTCGTTATGCGTCAATGCATGGGGTCTCGGCCCGACGATGGACATACGCCCTTGCAACACATTGAAGAACTGCGGTAGCTCATCCAGGCTAGTGCGGCGCAAAAATGCGCCAATTTTAGTGACACGCGGATCGTTACGTTTCGCCTGCGTGACATCGTTGTGACTCTCCTGGTGAACGATCATGGAGCGAAATTTGTAGACCTTGAACTTGCGGCCATTGATACCGGTTCTGTACTGCTTGAATAACACAGGTCCTGGGGATGAAACCTTGATCGCGATGGCAATAAAAACACAGACCGGCAGAATAAGCGCAGCAATGGCACAACCAATAAAAATATCTTCCAACCGCTTTACCAAGCGAGCAGGACCGTCCATGGGGCTACAGCTGAGGTCCAACGAGTAGACGCCGGCAATGTTGCTGACCTTATGGTTAAGCAACGGCAAATCACCCCATTCGGGGATATAGCGTACTGCAACAGTATGATGGCGTAGCGCATACATGACAGAACGAATGATGGATCCATTAGCCAGAGGCAAACACAACCACACTTCATGTACGGCCTGCTCATCCACAGCATCCACAAGGCGGCGTAGCCAATCCTCATCGCTGGCAAAGGGCAAGGTGCATGCCACCCGAAACCCTTCCTCGTCCAGGGACGCGCCGCTGCTGAGTCGCACTGCTGCGCTACCGCCAGCATCAACCAAAAGCACCGTTTTAAGGTTACGCCCCGCAGAACGCAACTGACGCAGGGTCATAAAGACCAAAACCCGTACCAGAACAGTCAGCGAGCTGCCAATCAGAATGAAATACATGAACCACTGACGGGAATACTCCTCAGAGACCTTCACGAAAAAAGCAATGCTGAGCAGAATACCGACAGTGACCAGCCAGCCCAAATAGACACCACCCAACTGACTTAGTAATGACTTACCCCGCCAAGACCCATATAACCCACTGGCCCAGAGGCTCACCATCACAACCAGCGCGCAAAGCGTGACTGCAGACGGATAGCGATTGGCCAAATGCCAGTCATCAAAACGACACCAATACGCCAGATAAGCAGCACTGACGACCAAAAGAAAATCCACCACCGCTGCAAGCATTGCGACCGGATAGCGCTCGCCAAAAGTGGGTTGATAACGCGAAGAATAAGGCATGACGTGTTCACGGCTCCATATTGTGAATAGCGCAGCTCTGCGGCCGCTTAACGCTGCTTGAAGCAGAAGTTGGTGGCCTCGACAAAGCCTTCGACACTGCCGCAGTCAAAACGTAGCCCCTTGAATTTATAAGCCAGCACACAGCCTGCTTGCGCCTGCCTCATCAGTGCGTCCGTGACCTGGATCTCCCCGCCTGTGCCGGGTGGTGTATCTGCAATCAGATCAAAAATATCCGGCGTAAGGATGTAGCGCCCAATAATGGCCAAATTAGAGGGCGCGTCCTCTGGCGAAGGCTTTTCAACCATGGTGTCCACCCGATAAATGCCCTCGTGAATCTGCTCGCCAGCAATGACTCCATACTTACGCGTGTCTTCGCGCGGGACCTCCTGGATGGCAACAATTGAGCATCGGTATTGCTTGTACAGCGCTACCATCTGCGCCAATACCGGGTCCCCGTCAGGGTTGAGACAGAGGTCATCTGCCAATACCACAGCAAAGGCCTCATCCCCAATCAAAGGGCGTCCGCTCAAAATGGCATGCCCCAAACCCTTCATCTCAACCTGCCGGGTGTAGGCAAATGAGCAGGTGTCGATCAGCTGGCGCGTACTGTCTAACGCACGCTCTTTGGCCGTACCTCGGATCTGTTGCTCAAGCTCGTAGCTGGTATCGAAGTGATCTTCCAGGGCGCGCTTGCCACGTCCCGTCACCATAGCCATGTGCTGCAAGCCAGCCGAATACGCCTCCTCCACCGCATATTGAATCAGCGGCTTATCGACAATCGGCAACATTTCTTTGGGCATCGCCTTGGTCGCCGGAAGAAACCGCGTACCGTAACCTGCCGCAGGGAACAAACACTTACGAATCATGAGCTTTTTCCAATCCGCCCCGAACCAGGGCACCAATAAGGCAACATACTGGCCAGCCAATAACTGCACGCGCATGCGCAGCCAGGTCACGTCGCGCTCAAACGCTTAGTCACCTACAGAGCCAGTAGAATCAACAGCTGAATAAAAACAGCCAACGATGACGTCAACCAACTGAGCAGCCCCTACAGACACCTCTACCCACGTGCGTCCGGGGCTCCGGCCAACTCGCTTAATACAGCCTTCAACGCCGATTGCCAGTCATCCGGGCGCACAGCGAAGGCCTGCTCAAGACTGCTGCAATCAAGCACAGACCAAGCCGGGCGACGCGCAGGTGTTGGATATTCAGCCGTGCTGATAGGGCTCACGACAGGGGCTTGAGCCAGTAACCCGATGGCCACTGCTTGCGCAAATATGGCCTGGGCAAACGCATGCCAGGTACAGGCCGGCGCACCACTGAAATGGTAAGTCCCCCACGGCAAATCGCCCCTGGCTTGATACTGCAACAGCACCTGCCAAAGCATCGTTGCGATGCCGGCAGCCGACGTTGGGCCGCCCACTTGGTCCGCGACTACCGATAACTGATTGCGCGTTTGCGCTAAGCGCAGCATGGTCTTCACAAAGTTCTGCCCATGCGCACCAAATACCCAACTGGTGCGAACAATCACATGGCGCGAACATACTTGCGCAAGTGAATGCTCACCCGCCAGTTTGCTTGCCCCATACACACCGCTCGGCGTGCAAATAGCCTCTGGCGCATAAGGCGCGCAGGCATCACCCGCAAATACATAGTCGGTAGAGAGGTGAAGCATGGGAATGCCCAAGCGCTCACAGGCCAACCCAAGATGCGCAACAGCCGACTGATTGACGGCATAGGCTCGCTCCGGCTCTGCCTCGGCTTTGTCCACGGCCGTGTAAGCCGCGGCATTAATGACCGCCTGGGGCATAACTTCAGCGAACACCTTTGCCACTGCGTCAGCGTCCGTAATATCCAGTGCCTGAGAGTCGAGACCTATGACCTCCATCCCCAGTGGTGCAGTACGTAATACCTCGTAGCCCACCTGACCAGCCGAACCGGTAACCAACACTTTCATGACGTCGCGCCTTCGATGAGTTGGCGCAATGTTGGATTGAGCTCATCCTTTGCCGAAAGCTTGGGATCTGTAATCGGCCACGGAATATTCACCTCAGGGTCATTCCAGAGCAGACCACCTTCGTCCTGCGGGTAATACAAATCCGTGCATTTATACTGAAAATCCGCAACATCGCTGAGCACTACAAAGCCGTGGGCGTAGCCCGGCGGCACCCACATCTGCCGATGGTTGTCCTCAGTCAACTCAACACCCACATAGCGCCCGCAAGTAGGTGAGGCCGGATTAACGTCCACGGCCACATCGTACACAGCGCCACGGCTAACACTCACCAGCTTGCCCTGCGGGCGCGTGCGCTGAAAGTGCAAACCACGCAACACACCGCGCTGCGAGCGCGAGTGGTTGTCTTGTACAAAAGGCAACGTAATACCTATTTCGCGGTAGCGCTCCACCTGAAAGGTTTCAAGGAAGAAGCCGCGATGGTCGCCGAATACCTTAGGCTCGATGATCAGCACACCGGGTAAAACAGTTTCTATTACATTCATGGCGTAACCTCCTGCTCCACCAGGCGCAACAAGTACTGCCCATAGCCGGTTTTACCCAGCGCCTGTGCCTGCCGCTGCAGGTCCTCGCGTGTGAGCCAGCCCTGGCGATAGGCAATCTCCTCAAGACACGCCACTTTCAAACCCTGTCGCGCCTCAATGGTCTGGACGAAGTGGCTGGCTTCCATGAGCGAGTCATGAGTACCGGTATCAAGCCAGGCGAAGCCTCGCCCCAGCAGGCTGACATGCAAGGCGGCGTGCTCAAGATACGCATTGTTAACGTCCGTGATCTCCAGCTCCCCACGGTGAGACGGCTTGACCTGCTTGGCAATTTCCACAACCGCGTTATCGTAAAAATACAAACCCGTTACGGCGTAGTTAGACTTGGCCTGCGCCGGCTTCTCCTCAATAGAAATAGCCTTACCCGCGCTATCAAACTCCACCACACCAAAGCGCTCAGGGTCAGACACGTGATAGCCAAATACCGTAGCGCCCTGCTTGCGGCTGGCGGCATCACGCAACATGGCACTGAAACCGTACCCGTAAAAAATGTTGTCCCCAAGAATCAGGCACACACTGCTGTCGCCAATAAACGACTCGCCAATGATAAATGCCTGCGCCAGGCCATCCGGCGTGGGCTGCTCGGCATAGCTCAGCGCGATACCAAATTCCGAACCGTCACCCAACAGCTTGCGGAAATTGGGCAGGTCTTCAGGCGTCGAAATGATCAACACCTCACGGATACCCGCTAGCATCAGGACGGAAAGCGGGTAGTAGATCATCGGCTTGTCGTAAACCGGCAACAGCTGCTTGGAAACACCGCGCGTAATGGGGTGCAGGCGCGTGCCGGAGCCACCGGCCAGGATGATACCTTTCACGTTAATACGTCCTTTAACTCAAAAAACTCACTTAAAAATGACAAAGCAGGCCACACCACCAGGGCAGCCTGCCAATAAACACGCCGCTTAGTTAACCGCCCAGACGCCCAAGCCGGTAACTGCCGCTAAGCACACGCTCCCACCACGTGGGGTTGTCCAAGTACCACTGGACCGTCTTGCGCAGACCTGTTTCAAACGTCTCCTGCGGTGTCCATCCCAACTCACGCTCAATCTTACTGGCGTCGATGGCATAACGACGGTCATGCCCCGGTCGATCCTTCACAAACGTAATCAGCGTACGGTAGGACCGAGGCAAACCGGCCTCATCAACAGCAGGCACCAACTCATCCAACAGATCGCAGATCGTCTCAACCACCTGCAAGTTACGCTTCTCGTTATGCCCACCGATGTTGTAGGTCTCGCCAACCACACCGCGGCTAACCACCTCACACAGCGCCCTAGCATGATCTTCGACATACAGCCAATCGCGGATCTGCGAACCATCGCCATACACCGGCAACGGCTTACCCGCCAACGCATTGAGGATTACGTGAGGGATCAACTTCTCGGGGAAGTGAAAAGGCCCGTAGTTGTTAGAACAATTGGTCAGCAACACCGGCAGGCCATAAGTGCGTTGCCAGGCACGGACCAAGTGATCGGAACTGGCCTTAGACGCGGAGTAAGGTGAGCTTGGCGCGTAGGACGTGGTTTCGGTGAACAGATCATCCGTACCTTCCAAATCGCCGTACACCTCATCGGTGGAAATATGATGGAAGCGGAACGCAGCCTTGGCGTCATCTGCCAACCCATTCCAATAGCGACGCGCAGCTTCCAGCAAGCTGTAAGTGCCAACAATATTGGTCTGGATGAAATCCGCAGGCCCATCAATGGAGCGGTCAACGTGCGACTCCGCTGCCAAGTGCATCACGGCGGTCGGCGTAAACGCTGCGAATACCGCATCAAGCGAGGCGCCATCACAGATATCCACCTGGTAAAAATGGTAGCGAGGCGAGTCCGCAACCGAAACCAGTGACTCAAGATTGCCGGCGTAGGTGAGCTTGTCGAGGTTTGCCACCTGCGCAGAACCCTGCGCAATCAAATGGCGAACCACTGCAGAACCAATAAAACCGGCGCCGCCGGTGACAAGAATGCGAGAAGTCATAACGTACTCATTTTATTTACTTGGGTACCAACGGGTTAACAGGGTTTCATACTCACCCAACACCTGTGGCCACGTAAAACGCTCGTGAAAACGCGCCAAGCTTGCGGCCTTCATCTCAAACATAGCGGCATCATCTGCCAACAAATGATCGAAAACCGAAGCACAATCAGCTTCATCTTTGAAATACCGAGCACCTGGCCCAGCGACCCAACGATTGAAGTGATTATCATGGGCAACTACCGCACAGCCAGCACCGAGCCCTTCAACAAGAGACGGGTTTGTCCCACCGACACGATGGCCATGCAAATAGAAGCGGCAAAAAAAGCGTAGCGCCTGGACAACAGCGGCCTCATAAATGGCCCCCGGAAAGACCACCTCATCACTGGCGGCGTCCATGACTGAGCGGTGGTAAGGATTGCTCTGGGGCGTAAAATTACCCAACACGACCAAGCGATGGTTACGCCGAGTTTTACTAAACGCCCGCACCATTTCCAAAAAGGAGTTTTCTGGCTCAGGGCGAGCAATAATGATGGAGTACTGCCGCGCCTCGATACCATAGGCTGCTAACAAACCCACATCAGCGGCCTCCACATGATCCCCGCCGTAAGGAATCATCGTGATCTTGTCCGCACTGACCCGTGTTGCTAAGTGGTCTTTGATCTTCGGATGGTCAGCGACCAGATGATTCCCCACCCAGCAGCCTGCTCGTTCATTCAGCCAAAACCACGCTTTAGCAACAACACCCCATTTATCTCGACGCCACTCAATACCGTCCATATTGATAACATTCGTCTGGCCTTTGATGCGCTGCAGAACGTTAAACACCGCGGTGTTGTAACCCAGCGTCAGGAATAAACCCGTCTGTGACAGCGCATGACAGGTGGCACGCCAGTCAAAAATAACGGTGCCCGCAGCGCCCTGACGTTTGATAGGAATATGAATGCGCCTAACACCGCACCATTCAGACTCCCACAGATCACCATCGCCCTCCTCCTGACAATAAACCGTGACCGACCAGCCCTTATCGACCAGATAGACACACAGCTTCTCAGCAAACGTTTCGAAGCCACCATGCTGTGCTGGAACTCCGCGAATACCTAGAATATACAAGTGCTTATGCAAAATGTTAGACCTTAACCGTTTATCATCTTAAAAACGTTATCTTCAAACTTATCCAGCTGAAATTCACTCGCACGTTCGCGGGCGTGATTAGACAGGGAGGCATACAACTCATAGTCTTCGTCTAGACGCTCAATTAAACCTGCAATCTTTTTTACGTCATAGCATGACACGCAGTAGCCTTCGCGGCCGTCAGTAACAATTTCCACCGGCCCGCCAACCGGCGGCACAATCACTGGCAAGCCGTAAGCCATAGCCTCCAATATGGTCAAACCAAACGTTTCGACCCACTCATCAGGACGAGACAAATTCATCAGCATCGAAGCCGATGAATAAAATAGCGTGACATCACTTTGACGAGGATAAACTTCAACATTAGTCGGGAAACTTGACTGCACTAAAAACTTATCAATCTCGTCCTGCTCTGCATTGAGCACGAGCTTAAACTCAATGTCAGCACGCCCTACAAGCAGCCGAGCGACATCGAGAAACTCAAGCACGCCCTTGTAGACCTTCAAGGAACACACCATTAGCACGGTAAATGTTCGACCAGACGTACGTTTGAGTGCAACAGGCTGCACATCTATTGCGTTGTGTACAACAAACTGAGGAATTCTTTTAAAGCCCTCAGCCAACCGCAGATAATCAGAAACAAAAACTACTTTAGCAGCACTTACTTTAATCACAGAACGTAAAAAAAATTTCAACGCCTTAGGCCGCAGAGACGTTTCATGCACGTGATATATGACCGGCTTCCCCATTAGCCTCCCGGCCAAAGCAGCGCCAAACGGCATCATCGTATTAACGTAAAAAATTACATCCTGCCTCGCATATCTCAGGCACTTAAAAAACAACAATATCTGCGATACGACATACAGCAGAAGCGTAATCAATTTGTTCTCAGAGCGTCTGTAGAATATACGCTCGCGGTTACCTGGCAACGCATCAAGAAAGCCGTCAGCATGGTCGCTGGTCAGCACGTCGAAATCTATGCCTCTACGGTTAAAGGCATGCACCACCTGTGACAAAACCTTGGGGCTACCGCTGCGATCGTTATAAAGGTGTACGAAAACAAATTTACTCATTTATCAAACCTACCTTTTTTACCTTTAGCGGATATACCACCATAGCACTAGCAAAACAAAGAGCCGCTATAACCAAAGCGCTAACCGCGGCGATGCAGCCATCACAAACAAGGATTCTGACATATCAAGCCGTGCAAGAAAGACAAGAACGCAAACTCAAATATCTTAAAGAAATCACACTATATTTCTTGAATCAGCAGAAAGATCAAGACTCATCAGCCTAGAAGAAAAATGTAAATTTATTAAAGATCATATCTTCAAAAACCTAATATCTCGATACTTAATAAATAGCTTAGCTTTCTTGAATACATGGTAAGCCCACATAGAATATCTGACAAAAAAATTGCTGGCCTCAAAAGTCACTCTTATGGCCTCAATATTGTCTTTCCAACGGAAAAGCGCACGATCGACTGACTCTTGAGTATGCTCAGAAAGACTATGCTCAACAACGGACTCCAAGACATAAACATGAGTAAAATATTGCTCATACCTAATAAAAAAGTCAGTGTCTGTGCCGTAAAACTTTAGGCGTTCATTATACAGGGGCACCATTCGCTCATAGCATGCCCGCGTAATGATGGTACCACTATTAATGGCAAGCAAATTTTTAGAACTCATTAGGCCGACGGGCACCTCTGCAAGCAAACGCCCCTTGAAAAGAAAGCGGGCACCGGGGCTAACAAAAATATTTGCCGAACGAATCCGCGGAATAAGGCATCCAACTTGACGAGCCTGTATAGCGTTATTAGTGATAGACGAAACAACACTCAAACTTTCTTCAAAATTAAAAGCAGAATAATCAGTATCATCGTCAGAAATCATTAAAGCCATGGCACCATTATCAAAGGCCAGCTTAGCTACATGATTATAAATCACTGGAAGTACTGTGTTTTCGCCTTCAAGCCAAGTAACTGAAGGATGCACAAGCGAAGGATATAGGCCAGGCGAATTATCCCAAACATAGATATTCATGTTAAAGCCTACAGACTCTAAAAGAGAAATAGACTTAAGCAGCGTGGTTATTGCTAGACTGTCTGACCAAGCTCGTTGATAAAGCACAACTACAACAAAAAATTTAAAGCCCGTCATTACATTTCCTTATGCCAAAGAAAAGAGCAAACATAAAAGCAAAAAACAAGTACAAAACCTGAGCGTTATACAGCGCCTGAAAAAAACAAAGATATATAAAGACAGGAAAGAACGTAACAACTGTTAAAGCCAAGGTGCAGCCAACATAATTACCAGCCTCAACAAACTTACTATATAAAACACATGATACATAATAGCAGTAAGTAATCAGAACAAAAAATATAACCGCTACAAACCCTAAAGCAGAAAGCATATTTAACAATAAAGAGTCATACCACTTATCCTGACCCGGACCAATAAAGCCAAGCCCCATCCCCAAAGGATTTTCAATCAAACGAGTAACTACTTCAGACCACTGCTTGACCCTACCCAGAACAGAAAGATCAGTAGTATACCCAAAATAAATATATGAAAAAGTTAAAGCCACCAAAGAAACTGACAACAGAAAACCAACAGAAAACAGATATGCCGGCCTAACACCTTTAAATTTAACAACAAAAAAATAATACACCAAAGATACAATTAAACCAACTTGAGCGGACCTAACAGTTGAAAAACAAATCGCAACCACAAAAACCAAAACAAACAAACTACTAAATACTTTATACCCTCCTTCGCCTTGAGAGGCAGAAAGGGATCTACGGAATCTATTTCTAGAAACCAGCAAAATTAAATTAAGCAATATGTAAAAGGAAAACTCTAATGACGAGGTGAAAAAACCACTAATTCGCACCGCTCCATTTCTAAAAGAATTATGCTCAACAATATCAAACCCCTGCGCAACCAATGGAGCCACATACCAGAAGTCAGCCATCTCCTTATAAAAGAAATACTGATAAGCGGCATAGCAGCAAGAGAAAAAACCGACCAATATAACGTTATCTATTAACCTAGAAACTTGGAAGGAATCCAATGCTAGAGTGAGGCGAGATAACATTATTGCAAACAAGACAGGCATGAAAAATGATCTAAGAGTCCTTAATGAGGCCTCAGACATATCGCCAAAAAAAACAAATGTTAGCAGCATGGCTGTGAAGATAAAAACCAGCATCAGCCAGACGCGACTGACCCAACGATTATAAAGCCCCCAACCAAGCCAAACAAAGAAAAAGGAAAGGAAAATGATCTCCTTCCACATATTGATATAGAAGTATGATCCGAACATCTGATACACACCAAGAAAGATAAAATCATGCAACAAAAGTAAAACAATAAGAAAGTTTGCAAACCAAAACTCAATCGATTTAACTATACGCATAGTCTTCTAGCACCCTACGCTCATACAAACTTCCACTCAGAGTCTATCGCATCAAACTCTTTAATTTTAACTGCGGGGATACCGGCATAAACACTATATGCTTCCGCATTCTTAGTCAGAACCGCTCCAGCTGCGATAACAGCAAAATCGCCAACAGATACGCCAGCTAGAATCTTTGCACCAGCTCCAACCCAAGCATTTTTACCTATTCTGACAGAGCGACCAACTTCCCTTTGATAGCCATCGCAGGGGGAAGATATATCGTGATTAGAAGCTAGCACCACAGCTCCTTTAGCGATCATTGCATCATCATCGATCAGTATCTCGACGCCACTATAAGACTGAAGCAGTACGTCTGGGCCAATGAAGCATCTTCTACCAATATCTATTTTTCCCTGCCGAGGTGCTAGAGTTGCACCCTTTTCCAGAATCACGTCATCTCCTATGGCCAAACTGCCCAATGAGTCATCCGAGTAAATAATAGTAATATCACCTAAGATTCTTAAGTATTTACCTAACGACAAAGAACCAATTCGCCCTCTAAAAAAAACATTACCATAAGCAAAATGATTTCTTTTTGCGTTTTTTAACGAAAAACCGGTCTTGATACCAAGGCATTTCAATTTAAAATAAAAAAAACAGGTATATTTGGCAAACTCTACAATTTCAAATATGTTTTTCTTCATTATTAGTTATCCAAAAAATTCTTTAGGATCCAGGGCAGGAAATATTGAGCGAGACGAACTTAAAATATGAGCTGACAACCCTTGACAATCAGCAAACTCTAAAAAGCCAACATTTCGATACTCGTCATTCCCCGATATGAACTGGAGAATTGGAAGGCCATAATAAATAGACTCGAATAAGGTCGTACTATTGAATCCAGCCACACAAAGAAAGTCTTTTTCAAATTCATAATCAAACAACGCTGCTGTCGAAATTTTAAAATTCTGACAGCTTATCAACTTATGCTCAACTTCTGACACGGCTAAAGAGGGATGCAAGCGCAGAGTAAACTCATACTGCCTAAACCTTTCATCAATTAAGATGTCAAGAAATGAGAAAATCTCTTCCGTATAAGTTACACGGGGCAGCAATATCAGGATATTTCTTGAAGAAGGCGAATGACATTTCTTTACTGTTCGAGCTGAATAAACAGGGTGCCCAAAAACAACCATCTCAGTTGCGGGCGCTAAATAGTGATTAATTTCGTTAACAGTAAAATCCCCCCAAGCCAAAAAAGTTTCAGCTGTAGAGAAATACATCCCTATCATTTCAAATGGGATTTTACCTTTAAATTGATAATAAACGCCGTGCTGCATGGTGAAGGTAGGTATTCCTTTACTGCGCAGATACAGGGTAAATACCGACTCGTAGTCATATGAACTATTAAAACTCAGATAACGCGAGGTATTTGGATTTTTAAATCTCTGCCGAAGAAATTCTAAAAAATTCATCGATTGAAAGCAGGCAGAAAATAAAAACAAACGCTTTTTAACGCCGGACTTATTTGCAGTAAAAGCTATTTTTGCGGCATTAAAAAAAGCACTAAAGCTGAAAAAAAATACCCACCCTACGATATTGCCAGACAGGCAGATACTGTCAAAATCTCCACCGAGTTTTTTTTGATAACCGCTTGCCAGCACTTTATAGTCCGACCTATCGATCGACCAACCATAAAGATCTCCACCTGAAGCTTGGGGATACTTAATGTTAGGAACCATTAAGCATTTTACGAGCCTCTTAATTTTTTTATAAATGCTTTTCTTTCTGTAGTTGTAAATAAAGTCCGCTAAGAAGTAGGCGCACAGCATGTCAACCGCAATGTTTCTATAAGATGCGCCATTGCACGCAGATCTCAATTCAGCATATGATTTATATTCACTATTAAGATGCATGTCATTATCAGGCATGTACGACCTATAGAGTACCGAAATAAAACTAAATATCAGAAATACGATCAACAACCTTCAGGTTGTTAGCTTTTATCCAATCATCAGGTGATTCTATCTCGCTCCACCCGCGTACAAAAATAAAATCAAACCCTGCTCGTGATGATGATTCAAAATCATATTTACTATCTCCCAGGAAGACGGCTGGCAGCTTAAATTTTCCACCAGAAATCTCTCTGCCGAATATTTCGTCTTTGGTCGCTGGGCTACCAAATATACCCGCGTCGAAATAGCTATCAATTTTCCGAGCTGCAAAAATTGACCTTAACTCTTCTTGGTCTCCGCCAGACACTATTGACCACTGCGCATGAGCAGTTTTCTCTCTTAATACCTTTAAACCGCTGGCTATTTCACATGTTAATAGCCCCTCATAAACGCTTGTTGCATACCGCGACAAGAGCTGTTCTAACTTCGACGCAAGTAGTTCAGATCGAACTATATGCTCCAAGAAAAATGAAAACTTTTTATAACGAGAAACACCACCATTCTTGACGTGATAAGCAACTAGCTGGTTCGCAGCAGTCTCGCCGTACGGCAAAGCAGCCTCATAAAAAGCTTGCGTTTTAACTTTGTTTGAGTTTAAAACAACTCCATCACAGTCAAATACGATATGTGCATACTTCTTGAGGTCCAATACCTGCGGACTCATAAATCAACTCGCCCCGACTGAGCTATTATTTCTGCCAACTCAAAATCTTGAAGCCAGTCGATATCAAAGCTTTTAATTTTTTCCAGCTCATAAAGAAAAGGTATATTTCCAATACGATCATCGAGACGCTTGTAAGACTCAGAACTGCTAATAAATGCTGCGCTGTTTATTTCATGAAGCGCGGACAATGTCTGCGTTCTTGGCCACTTCTCTTTTTTTCTGTCGTAGTTAATAGGCCCCTTATCGTTCCAAAGAAAACCATGGATCAGCGTAGTGGTCATAAGCGAGTCATGGCCATTTTCTAAAGACCAAAAATACTTATGTATGATTTGATCATAATCTTCTGCAGTAACAAACGGCGATGTGACATGAGTCCATAATATATGAGCATCAGGTATTAATTCTGCCGCATGAGCTATTAGCTCATCTGTGCTTGTTGAGCTTGAGCTAAGAGCGTCTATGCGCCGGTGCACCCGCACTTTACTGCTGTTTAAACCTACGGCGTAGTCTAGAATTTCTTCATCATTGGTAGAAAGCACTATCTCATCGATGAAGCGTGTAGAAATTAATTGTTTAAGCTTTATTTCTACAAGACCATAGTCATAACCTGCAAATGGCTTGACATTCTTCTTGGGCACTCGCTCACTGCCTTTGCGGCATGGCAAAAAACAACTAACGTGCATATTTACCGCCTTATTTATTAAACAAATGCATAGACACTCTTAACAGTGATGTCATAACGTGTTGGAGTGATTGCAGTTAAAGGGGTGGCATTTAGGCTTTCTGAATAAAGCTTAAAAAGCTTATTCATTTCTTGATTTCTCGGATCATCAGACTTATATCCATCAAACCCAGCTAGACTTATAAGACTTGCTTTACCACTGGCGGCGACAGCGAGTGCGTATGCAATCACTAACGACGTGGGTATGACTGCATACGAATCCTTAAAGTCAAAACTCTCCAACTCAACTTTTAAGCCAAAATCTAATAGGACTTTTCCTGTCAACGCCTTTCTTACTTCTTGCGGCAGCATGGTAGAAGGTGTAATAAGTGGCTGTGGCAATTTAGTATGCGCGTCGCAGTCTGCTAATAGTCTGACAGGGTGGCATGCGACACACGCGTCTATCAAATTAGCACTTATCAGCGATTGGGTATTTAGTGCTATCACGTAAGGCTTAGTTTTTTGTATATAGGCTTCTATAGCTTTTTGATGATTTGCAACACCTGGGCCAGTACCTAACAAAAGTACTTCCCTACCTTTTATGGCTTCTGCTGGTTGCCATGTACCACGAGCAGGGCCTTGGTAGAAATTTCGCGCATCATCCAAAGCGTTAAAGCTAAACTTCTTGCCTCCTTCAATACGTAAACGCGCGATGACAGCGAGAATGTCCTCTTCGCTGTAGCGAGAGTCACTCATCATTTCTTGAATGTACGTAGGGTGTATCCCATACTTTCCGGCAAGATAATAATAAGTATTAGAACCCCAGCCGCATTTGTGCTGCATTGGTAAAAACGTTTGCTGGACTAGCGCCATCAACGGAACCATGTTGCAGGGAGTGCTCCGTTTATCTGCGACCTCTAATGCAAGACATTCAGTTTTTGCGTTACCCGGCCCTCGGCCCATGCCTGTGACAGTAGCATCAACCCAAGTAACACCCTCTTCTATTGAGCGAAGAGTATTTTGTAATGCCATACCCATATTGTCATGCGTATGGATACCAAGTGGGCCGTCCCAGTGAGTACGAAGCCAGCCTATAACTTCAGCTACTTGCAGAGGGTTCATACTCCCCATGCTGTCGGCAAAGTAAAGTGTGTCTAATGGCCATTTAGACGCCTCCAGCGAGAGCTGCTCTATCTCACATTGCGCCCGATCTGCGATCTGCATAAGGTTGAAGCCGACGGTGAACCCACGCTCTTTTAACCAGCGACTTGCAGGTAGCGCATTGCTAAATTCATGCACATGACAGGCTATGCGTACGACAGACACTGGTGAAGAGCTTGCCGGCTCGGGAAATAATAACTCAAGGCAGGTTTCCAACGTTCCGCTTTCAGAAAGTAGCTCCACGGCGTTAACCATGACGCTAACTTTCATATCCTGTGGGACATCTAAACTGCGAATAAAACCATCCGTTGTAAATGCACAGGCACCTTTAAAGCCTTCATTTTTTAAAGAGCGAAGGCCCAGCTCTACAATATCAACACCAGCAGCGTGCATAGCGTTTAGGTATTTATCTATTAAGTCTCTAGAGAAATCCCAGCTATTGTAATACCCGCCATCACGCAGCGTACAATCCAGCAGTAATATAGGATGATTCTTCATTTTTTCTCCACCCAAATGCCGCGACTAAACAGCGCGCGATGCTTTATTTCTAATAAAATACGGAGGTCCTTGTCGAACCAGTCCATTAAGTAATTCGCAAAGAATGTACAAAACAAGGTAGCAATGGCTGCTCCTTTAATTCCATACATGGGGATAAGGATTAAATTCAGCCCCACGTTGAGCATGGCTGCCAAGGCCGTACGCAGCGCTATTTTCTTTTCCATTCGCTCTGCGTTGAAGTACCTGGCAGACAGTGACCCGATCGATGCAAATACAGCGGTCCACATCACGATACTTAAAACCGCTGCAGAATCTTTATAGGCATCACCAAAGGCTAACACCATCAGATGTTCACCCACAAAAAACACAACTACCGCCGCAAAAACACTCCCCCAAATCAAAATACTCAATAACTGACTCATGCGACGGCGGTATTCATAATCATTGCCTTGTTTCAGCTTTACGATGGCGGGCAGCAATGATGTGGTGATAATAAATGGCAACACTATCCAAGACTCATATATTTTTACAGCGGCCGAGTATAGCCCCGCCTCATAGAACCCAAGCATATTGCGTATCATCACTTGATCAATACGCATATAAATAAGAGCAGCAACAGCTGTAAGCACCATAGGCCAAGCACTGTGCAACATCGCAATCGCATGCTGCCCGCTAAAGCTTTTTATGAAAGCTAAGCTTCCCAGCTTGCGCACTGCAAAAAACATAAATAGTGCCAAGATAATGTGATCCATTAATGCAGCGATCACAAACCATGTCAGATCCACACCTAATACTATCAAGATAATTTTGGCAATAGACATTACGGCCAGCGTACACGCCTTACAAATTGCTGAATACTTGGAGTTAAGCTCGGACTGGAAGTGATAATCGACAACCATGAATGATGTAAAAAATGCACTGGCTGAAACAATCAGTATGTATAACTTTATCATCTGCGCTTCAGCTAAAAAATACACTGCAGCACCGACAACTGCGTAACAAACAGCCGCCGAACTGAGCATCAACCAAAATGCAGTCCCGACTAAAATTTCTCTTTGATCAGGAGCCTCAACCAACTCTCTGACCAAAACCGCGTCCATACCCAGTCGCGCGATTGCAAGAACAAACGCAGATATCGCTAACACATAACTCAATACGCCAAACTGCTCGGGCCCTAAATAACGAGCGATATATATACCTACAAACACACCTGTCAGTATGCGCAACAGCTGCTCTGCCAACATCCACGACGAATTAAACACGTATCGCTGGATCTTTGGATTTTTAATTAACGACTTCAGTATCTGCAAAACTTTTGCTCTATTTTATGAAATTTTAAATTTCTGCAAAAACGTTGACCTAGTCGTTTGTTTTTTCAATGATCATTTCGATCATACTTAAATTTTCTGATATTAGATTAGGGCATTCTTTAGCTTCAATATTCAGGCGTAACAATGGTTCTGTATTCGATGCGCGCAAGCTCATGCGCCACTCAGCAAACTCCAGGCTGATACCATCAATGGTATCCACGCGAGGATTTTGTGATGCGTAGTGTTCACGTACGGCCTGAATCACTTCGGCGCTGTTTTTCACGGTGTAATTGATTTCGCCACTGCAGGGGTAAGCAGCCATACGCTCGCCGACTAACGCTGAGAGTTTTTCCCCCTGGCGGCTCATCAACTCGGCTACCAACAGCCAGGGAATCATGCCGCTGTCGCAGTAAGCAAAGTCGCGGAAGTAGTGGTGGGCACTCATTTCCCCACCATAAATAGCGTTTTCTTTGCGCATACGCTCTTTGATAAACGCATGGCCGGTCTTGCTTTGTATCGCGTGGCCGGCATTGCGCACGCAAATATCAATGGTGTTCCAGGTTAAACGGGGGTCGTGGATGATCTTAGCGCCGGGCTCTTTCTTGAGAAACGCTTCAGCGAGTAAGCCGACGATGTAATAGCCCTCAATAAACTCACCGCGCTCATCGAACAGAAAGCAGCGATCAAAGTCACCGTCCCAGGCAATCCCCATGTCCGCGCCATGGGCTTTTACAGCGTCTGCCGTAGCTGCTCGGTTGGCCAACAAAATAGGGTTGGGAATGCCGTTGGGGAAGGTGCCGTCGGCGTTGTGATGCACCTTTATAAAGCTCACCTGAGCGCCCATTGCCTGGAAGCGGGCCTCCAGCGCATCAATCACATGCCCGGCTGCGCCATTGCCTGCGTTAACCACCAGTTTCATGGGGCGGAGCGCCTTCACATTTACGTAGCCCAACAGGTGCTCAATATAGGCATTCAGGCAGCTCTGCTCGCTGAGTTGACCTACACGCGCGGCGGGCGCGAAGCAATTAGCCTCGGCCAGCTGCCGAATATCGTTCAGGCCTGTGTCGCCACTGATAGGCACCGCACCACGGCGAACAAGTTTCATCCCGTTGAAGTCGATGGGGTTGTGGCTTGCAGTGACCTCAATGCCACCGTCCACATCCAGGTGGAACGCGGCGAAATACACCTCTTCCGTACCAGTCATACCGAGGTCGACTACATCGCAACCGCTGTCCATCAGCCCGTTGGCCAGCGCGCGCTTCAACCCGGCGGTCGAGAGGCGCATATCGCCTCCGATGACAACGCGCCGTGCTTGGAGAAACTGTGCATAGGCACGGCCAATGCGGTAAGCAATGTCCTCATTGAGCTCGGCACCTAATTGCCCGCGGATGTCATAAGCCTTGAAACAGGTAAGCGATGTCATGCAGTGATTCCATTTACAAACACAGCGCGCGGGATGCGCACGCTGCCAAATAGTCGTGTGGGGCTGAGCGGTTTTGCGTTACTCAGGCCGGGGACGCTGGCGTACCAGCGCGCGAATCAGCGCGATAAACACACCGAGCATGCCGCCCAGCACAATACCGACCGCAACAATCAGCATTTTCTTCGGCTTGATCGGCTTGAGCGGTTGGATTGCCGGCTGGTCAATACGCACCAGGTTCAGCTCGCTTAACTGTAGGTTGATACTTTTCAAGCGAGCGGCTTCTTCGCGCATTTCAGCCAGTTTGGCGAGGAAGAGGTCTTCGTTTTGGCGACTGTTAATCAGCTCGATCTGACGGTTGTTTTCGAGCATTTGCAGCTTGTTCTGAATCTTGGCGATTTGCGGCTCGGTGTGGTCATCTGACCGACGCTTTAGCAGGGCGTCACGCTCTGCTTCCAATGCATCGCTGCCCATAAAGTGCAATGGGAACTGCTGGCTAATGACCTCGGTACGGAAGACGTTGCCCTGCCCTGCCCCGGCACTGTCACCCATAGAGGTGGGGTTAGTGGGTTTAGTGATACCCAATGCCCGAGCAATGCCAATGGCTTCGTTCAGTTGAGTGATGCGGTTGAGCCTGCGGGTACGCAACTCCACGCGTAATGCCTTGAGTTCGTCCTGCAGGATGGCGCGCTGCAGTGCGTCTTCTTCACCCAGCTTGGCGATACGTGTTTCTTTTTTTGCTTCATAACTGGCGCGCGCAGCGCTCATTTGCCGTTCGATTTTATTCAGACGGTTCTGGATAACCCCTTCCATATCCAGGGCGACGCGCTGGCGTTCATCGATGATGGCCTGTTTAACAATGCCGTTGAGGATGGCTACACCATCGATTGTGTCCGGGTATTGAAGGCGCAGACCAACGAAAGGCGAGAGGTTGTCTGTTTTCTTTGGGTCTGGCTGTATGAGCGTGAATCTCTCAGCATTAAAGTCTTCGAAAGCTTGTTCTAGACTTCTTCCAGCGCTCTGCAACGGCGAAAATAATTCACGATTACTCTGAAAAAACTGAGAGCGCGTACCATAAGAGTCGAGTGCAGCCCCCACACGACTCAGTGCCTCTTCTGGAGTCAGGCTGTAAACGCCCGTGCTGTTGAGTTCATCAAGGTCTTTGAGGGGCGCGGGGCGCAACATGCTTTGAACTTGGTACGTAGGAGTGACATTGAATGCATACCCTCCGGCACAGAGCGCTACCACGCAGGTGATGGCGACGATCAAGTACTTTTGTGCCCAAAGGCTCTGAAAAAGGGCAAGCAGGTCGATTTCGTCCGCTTTGTCGTCACGAGGTGGTTGGGCGTTCTGGTACACGGTGGCTCCATACTCAGTTGATGCTACGTAGGTGTTCAGCCGCGGCGACGTGCTCTGGCGCATTGGCATATTGCCCGGCAGAGCGGGCCAGGCAGGCACCGCCACCACCGCTAGGTCGGACTCACAGCAACTGCTGCGGGTCACGACCTTCTGTCTATCTATGGGTGCGTGCCGGGAATCTCCAGTTGCAACCGCCGCCCGGTGTGTTGGTAAAGCGATTGCAGCTCGCGTGCCAAACTGGCTTTGGCTTCTGTATCGCCATGCACGATGCGTATGTGCGAAGGCCACTTGCGCATGCCTTTTACAAAGGCGAGCAAACCGCGCTGATCTGCATGGGCGGAATAGCCACCCAGCGTATGGACCAACGCTTTGATGCCGTAACGCTGCCCGTCGATATCCACGTAACCGCCCGAAGGGCCGTGACGCTGGATTGCAGCACCAATCGTGCCTTTAGCTTGGTAACCGACGAACAGCACGTTGTGCCGGCGGTCGTCTAGCATGGCTTTTAAGTAGTTGAGAATGCGTCCGCTGGAGCACATGCCATTACCCGCAATGACAATGGCGGGTTGGGCGGTGCTCACCAACCGGTTGACCATTGCTTGGTGCGCGCTATGGCTGTCCACGGTGAGCAGGTTGTCGAACGACAATGGCTTTCGACCGGTTTTTAAACGCGCCAGCGCTTCGGCATCCCAGAAGGGCTCAAGTTCCCGATAGACCTGGGTAAAACGGCTGGCCAGCGGCGAATCGAGAATAATTGGCAGGTTGTTCCAGTCAACCTGCCGATCTCGGCCTTTGGCGGCGGCACGGGCCCCGCCTTCACCGGTTTTTTTGCGGTGTAGGATGTCTTCCAACTCATAGAGCAGCTCTTGGGTTCGGCCAATGCTAAAGGCCGGTATGAGGACAGTCCCGTGATCGGCTAAAGCCTGCTCGAGTACCTGCTCCAGTCGCGCGCGACGGTTACGTCGGCTCTCATGCAGACGGTCGCCATACGTACTTTCAATAACCAGGACGTCAGCTTTATAGGGCGCTTTGGGCGCTGGCAGGATGGGCGCATGCGGGGCGCCCAGGTCGCCCGAAAACACGATGCGTTGACGTTGCCCGGTGGAGCGCTGCGTTAAATCAACTTCAACGTAAGCCGAGCCGAGAATATGCCCTGCACGCTGTAACCGAATGCGGCACAGCGAGAGCTCATCATCACGCAAGGTAAACCAGGTGTTGTAAGGCAGCGCAATGATGCGTTGCTGGATAAGGCTCAGGTAGCGTTCGACTGCATTTTGATCCCGGCTGACGCCGAGTTTGAACGCATCTTCCAACACGATGGGTAGCAGCTTTGCTGATGGCTCACTGCAAAGAATGGGGCCATCAAAACCTGCGGCCAGCAGGTAAGGGATGCGCCCTACATGATCGATATGCACGTGAGTAGCGACTAGCGCCAAGATGCCGGCCAGCGGGAAGTCAATCGTCTGGCAACCTTGGTCGGCCGCTCGCGAGCACGAGGCCTCGCTACCTTGGAATACACCACAGTCGATTAGCAGGCTCTGCTGCTCATTAATGACGAGCTGATGGCATGACCCTGTTACGCCGTCGACGGCGCCATGGTGAAGGATGTGGGGATACACGATGAGCCTGCTAATCCAAGCACGCCACCCTAGGTAGGTTGAGTGGGGCGTCCATTGCGCGAAGCGGTGCCGAGGCGGCTTTGAATCCAGCCAGGAAGAGATCAGCACCATTTTAGGTGGCTAGCATTCTAATGGCTTTTTCGCATCGGGGAAACCGACAATGCTGTCAGGTTTCAAGGGAAATCGAGCATGTTTAACGTGAGAACGATCACGTAATGAAACACTCAAGCCCGACCTAGCCGGCTTGAAATCTCTGCAAACATAGATGGACTGAAACTCAAAAGCGACAGCCGAACAAGGTTGGTAGCAGACGAGCTAAAGGTGCTACTCGTCCTCATTCACCCGATCACGTAACTCTTTGCCCGGTTTGAAATGAGGCACGAATTTGCCGTCCAAGGTAACGGACTGACCGGTTTTCGGGTTACGGCCAACGCGAGGCGCACGATAATGCAGGGAGAAGCTACCAAAGCCACGGATCTCGATGCGGTCACCGGTGGCTAGCGCCTGCGACATTTGTTCGAGCATGGTTTTGATGGCCAACTCGACATCCTTGTTGGAAAGCTGCCCTTGATGGGTAACGATCCTCTCGATCAACTCCGACTTGGTCATGGTTTTCCCTTCTATTTCAAGCGGCTAGATCACTCGATAGAACGGTTTTAGCATGCTGATCAGCTTTTGAACAGCCTAAAAAACATTACGCTTGCAATTTGTGGCGCAGATGGCATGGACGTGGTTTTCTTCACGTAAGCCATTGTCTGAAATAGTTGTTTAGGCGAGCGTCCGTTGGAAATTGCAGAATCGGATTAAAGGAAGCCTGAGGTGATACCCCGAAGGAGTACCGCTCCGGCGCAAAGCTTTTGGTCTTGCCTACAATACCGCTGCATGGCCGCCATTCGCCGCGGGGCGCGGCTCCTACAGGGTAGGGTGTGCGCCGCAAAGTAGGAGCGTCGCCCCGGCGCGAAGCTTTTGGTCTTGCCTACAATACCGCTGCATGGCCGCTATTCGCCGCGGGGCGCGGCTCCTACAAGGTAGCGTGCGTGCCGCAGAGTAGGAGCGTCGCCCCGGCGCGAAGCTTTTTGGGCGGTCTGCAATACAGCTAGATGGCCGCTATTCGCCGCGGGGCGCGGCTCCTACAGGGTAGTGTGTGCGCCGCAGAGTAGGAGCGTCGCCCCGGCGCGAAGCTTTATCTTCACGCCCACCACCGCACTGTATTGATAAAACACTGCAAGGAACGGACTCCGATGACAGATAAGCAATATGCAGCACACAGGCTTCGCAAGGGTCGCTGGTCCAGCACGGGGCAAATTTACATGGTGACTACTGTCACTAAAGACCGACACCCCGCCTTTGCCGACTTCTCGACTGCCAGGATGCTAATTCAAACGATTCGTAGAGACGCGCTTTTGGGTTCTCACAGCACCTTGTGCTATGTGGTGATGCCCGACCACCTGCATTGGCTTCTGCAACTCCAGGATGAATCGCTGTCGCGACTGGTTGGTAGGATCAAATCTCTGTCAGCCAAACGCTTGGGACGACCTTTATGGCAAAGAGGTTTTTATGACCACGCCCTGCGCCAAGAAGAAGATATACAAGACTTAGCGCGTTATATCGTGGCGAACCCGTTACGAGCCGGCCTGGTAAGTCGTATAGGAGATTATCCGCACTGGGATGCTGTGTGGTTATGAGGGCACCCGATGACAGCCTATGAGACTGCGGTACGGCCACCATTCGTCGCGGGGCGCGACTCCTACAAAAGCGCGAAGACACCGCGCCCGTAGGAGCGCCGCCCCGGTGCGAAGGTTTGTGGACGACCTGTGAGACTGGGTAACGGCCACCATTCGCCGCGGGTCGCGGCTCCTACAGAGTAGTGTGTGCCCAGCACGACAAATCACAGGCACAAAAAAGGGCGACCGAAGTCGCCCTTTTTCTGGATTACCCGAACTTAGTTCTGGTTTTCCATCTGAGCACGGATCAGATCACCAATGGTGGTCGGGCCGGTGCTTTCAGTGCTATCAGCCTTGCTGCGCAGGGTCTGGATAGCTTCTTTCTCGTCTTCTACGTCCTTCGACTTGATCGACAGGCTGATTACGCGGCTCTTGCGGTCAACGCTGATGATCTTGGCTTCGACTTCTTCGCCTTCTTTCAGAACGTTGCGCGCGTCTTCAACGCGGTCACGGCTGATTTCGGAGGCTTTCAGAGTGGCTTCGATGCCGTCGGCCAGGGTGATTACAGCGCCCTTGGCGTCAACTTCTTTCACAGTACCGCGAACGATAGTGCCTTTGTCGTTGACTGCAACGTAGTCGGAGAACGGATCTTCTTCCAGTTGCTTGATGCCCAGGGAGATGCGCTCGCGCTCTGGGTCGACCGACAGGATGACGGTTTCCAGCTCGTCGCCCTTCTTGAAACGACGTACGGCTTCTTCGCCCACTTCGTTCCAGGAGATGTCGGACAGGTGAACCAGGCCGTCGATGCCGCCGTCCAGACCAATGAAGATACCGAAATCGGTGATCGACTTGATGGTGCCGGAGATCTTGTCACCCTTGTTGAACTGGCCGGAGAAGTCTTCCCATGGGTTGGTTTTGCACTGCTTGATACCCAGGGAGATACGACGACGCTCTTCGTCGATGTCCAGAACCATGACTTCCACTTCGTCGCCAACCTGAACGACTTTCGACGGGTGGATGTTCTTGTTGGTCCAGTCCATTTCGGAAACGTGTACCAGGCCTTCCACACCCTCTTCCAGCTCTGCGAAGCAGCCGTAGTCGGTCAGGTTGGTAACACGCGCCATGACGCGGGTGCTTTCCGGGTAACGTGCCTTGATAGCAACCCATGGGTCTTCGCCCAGTTGCTTCAGGCCCAGGGAGACACGGTTACGCTCGCGATCGTACTTCAGTACCTTGACATCGATCTCGTCGCCAACGTTGACGATCTCGGACGGGTGCTTGATACGCTTCCAGGCCATGTCGGTGATGTGCAGCAGGCCGTCGACGCCACCCAGGTCCACGAACGCGCCGTAGTCGGTGAGGTTCTTGACGATACCTTTGACCTGCTGGCCTTCCTGCAGGGATTCCAGCAGGGCTTCGCGCTCTGCGGAGTTCTCGGCTTCCAGCACGCTGCGACGGGAAACGACAACGATGTTGCGCTTCTGGTCCAGCTTGATGACTTTGAATTCGAGCTCTTTGCCTTCCAGGTGGGTGGTATCACGCACCGGACGGACATCGACCAAGGAACCTGGGAGGAACGCACGGATGCCG
>JAHJXZ010000018.1 GCA_018827205.1 Gammaproteobacteria bacterium
CCTTGCCGTCGATCTGTTTCTGTTCTTCTTCTTCTGGGAAATGATGCTGGTGCCGATGTTCTTCCTCATCGCGCTCTGGGGACACAGCGGCAGTGACGGCAAGACGCGCATCACCGCCGCCACCAAGTTCTTTATCTTTACCCAGGCCAGCGGCCTGATCATGCTGCTGGCGATTCTCGGCCTGGTATTTGTGCACTTCAATCAGACCGGCGTACTGACGTTTAACTACGCCGATCTGCTGCAAACCAAGATGAGTGCCGGCACCGAATACATCCTCATGCTCGGTTTCTTTATCGCTTTCGCGGTGAAATTCCCGGTGGTGCCGTTCCACTCCTGGCTGCCGGATGCCCACGCCCAGGCGCCTACTGCTGGTTCGGTGGACTTGGCCGGTATTCTGCTGAAAACCGCGGCCTACGGTCTGTTGCGCTTTGCTTTGCCGCTGTTCCCCAACGCCTCGGCCGAGTTCGCGCCGATTGCCCAGTGGCTCGGCGTATTCGCCATCATTTATGGCGCGCTGCTGTCGTTCGCGCAGACCGATATCAAGCGGCTGGTGGCCTACTCCAGCGTGTCGCACATGGGCTTTGTCCTTATCGCCATCTACTCCGCCAGCGAGATCGCCCTGCAGGGCGCAGTGGTGCAGATGCTCGCTCACGGCTTATCGGCGGCGGCGCTATTTATCCTCTGCGGTCAGCTCTATGAGCGCCTGCACACCCGCGACATGCGCGAGATGGGCGGTATCTGGGCGCGGATGCCCTGGCTGCCGGCGTTGAGCCTGTTCTTTGCCGCAGCGGCGCTGGGCTTGCCGGGCACCGGCAACTTTGTCGGTGAGTTCCTGATCCTGATCGGCAGTTTCCAGAGTGCGCCGTGGGTCACTGTGCTGGCCGCCACGGGCCTGGTGTTCGGCTCGGTCTATTCGCTGATCATGATTCACCGCGCCTACTTTGGCCCGGCCAAGGCGGAAACCGCGTTGCCTGGCCTGCAGCTGCGCGAGCTGAGCATGGTGCTGGGCCTGGCCGTGCTGCTGATCCTGCTTGGGGTTTACCCGCAGCCGGTGCTCGACACCTCCGCCGCCAGCATGCAAGGCGTGCAGCAGTGGCTGGGTAGTGCCCTCAATCAACCTGTTTTGGCCCGGTGAGCGGCTTAATGGAAAGTCATGCCATGCAACTGACGACTCAACATTTCATCGCGCTGCTGCCGCTGCTGATCACCAGTGCCACGGTGGTGCTGGTGATGCTGGCTATCGCCTGGAAGCGCAACCACACGCTGACCTTCGGCCTCTCGGTGCTGGGGCTAAACCTGGCCTTGCTGTCGCTGCTGCCGGCTCTGGAGGTAACGCCTATTGAGGTCACGCCGCTGTTGCTGGTGGATAAATTCGCCTGCTACTACATGGCCCTGGTGCTGGCGGCGACGCTGGCCTGCGTGACGCTGACTCATGCCTACCTGGGCGGTGAGTCAGGCAAGGGTTACCCGGGCAACCGTGAAGAGCTTTACCTGCTGATGCTGCTGTCCGCTGCCGGCGGGCTGGTATTGGTTAGCGCGCAGCACCTGGCTGGTCTGTTTATTGGTTTGGAACTGCTGTCGGTGCCGACCTACGGCATGATTGCCTACGCCTTCTTCAACAAGCGCTCGCTTGAAGCCGGTATCAAATACATGGTGCTGTCGGCCGCAGGCAGCGCGTTTCTACTGTTCGGCATGGCGCTGCTGTATGCCGAGTCGGGCAACCTGACCTTCGCCGGCATCGGCACCAAGCTGGCGGCTGATGGTTTGCCGAGCATGTTGGCGCAGTTAGGCGTGGGCATGATGCTGATCGGCCTGGCGTTCAAGCTGTCGCTGGTGCCGTTCCACCTGTGGACGCCGGATGTCTACGAAGGCGCACCGGCGCCGGTGGCGGCTTTTCTCGCCACAGCCAGTAAGGTTGCGGTGTTCGCCGTGTTGTTGCGTTTGTATCAAATGTCGCCGGCTATGGCTGGCGGCTGGCTGAGCGATCTACTGACACTGATTGCCATAGCCTCGATCATCTTCGGCAACCTGTTGGCACTGTTGCAGAACAACCTCAAGCGCCTGCTCGGTTATTCCTCAATCGCCCACTTCGGTTACCTGTTGGTGGCATTGATTGCCAGTAAAGGCTTGGCCGTAGAAGCGGTTGGCGTGTACCTGGCGACCTATGTGCTGACCAGCCTCGGCGCGTTCGGTGTGATCACCCTGATGTCGACGCCTTATAACGGCCGGGATTGTGATGCGCTGTACGAATACCGCGGGCTGTTCTGGCGCCGCCCGTATCTGACCGCAGTGCTGACCGTGATGATGCTGTCGCTGGCGGGTATTCCGCTGACCGCCGGGTTTATCGGCAAGTTCTATGTGGTCGCCGCCGGTGTGCAATCGCAGCAATGGTGGCAGCTCGGCGCGTTGGTGCTTGGCAGCGCCATTGGTGTGTTCTATTACCTGCGGGTGATGGTCACCCTGTTTATGCTCGAGCCGAATCTGCGCCGCCACGATGCCCCTTTCAACTGGGCGCAACGCGCCGGCGGCATGATGCTGCTGTTCGTCGCCGTGCTGGCGTTCTTCCTCGGCGTATACCCGCAACCGCTGTTGGAGCTGGTGCAACAGGCCAGCTTGGTGGCACTGTTACCCTGATGAGCAACCAGGGAATACGCAACGATGAGTAAGACACTGATGATTGCCGGCTGTGGCGATGTTGGCAGCCGCCTGGGTCAGCAGCTGAATGCTGCGGGCTGGACGGTATACGGCCTGCGCCGCAGCGTAGCGCTGCTGCCACAGGGCATTCGCCCGGTTGCCGGTGATCTGCATGCTGACGCTTGCCCGGCTACCTGGCCGAGCGAACCACTGGATTACCTGGTGTATTGCGCAGCCGCCACCGAGCACGATGAGGCCGGCTATCGCGCCGCCTATGTCGACGGCCTGCGCCGGGTGCTCGACTGGCTGGCGCAACAGGACCAGCGGCCCAAGCGTTTGCTGTTTGTCTCCAGCAGTGGCGTGTATGGCCAACAGCTCGGCGAGTGGGTGGATGAAAACTCGCCTGCTGAAGCCGATAGCTACTCCGGACGGATCATGCGCGAGGCTGAGCAGCTGGCTTTAAATAGCGGGCTGCCCGCCAGCCTGGTGCGCCTTACCGGCATCTACGGTCCAGGCCGCGAATGGTTGCTCAAGCAGGTACGCCAGGGCTATCGGGTGGTCAATGAACCGCCGCTGTACGGCAACCGCATCCATGTCGATGACGCGGCGGGGCTACTGGCCTATCTGCTGCAGGCCGATGCCCGTGGTGTGGCTCTGGATGACTGCTATATCGGCGTCGACGACCAGCCTGCGCCGTTGTATGAGGTGGTGGCCTGGCTGCGCGAGCAGCTGGATGTCAGCCATTGGTCCGAGCAGTCGACGGTGCGCCGCTCCGGCAGCAAACGTTGCAGCAACGCCCGCGCTCGCGCACTGGGTTGGGTGCCGCAGTACCCGAGCTATCGCGAGGGTTACCGGGCGATTCTGGCGCAGCTCTAACAGGCTGTTGAAAAACTACCTGCGTTGGCAATACTGCGTTAAAAACGGCCTCGGAATGCTCATTTACAGCCAGTAAACTCCGCTTCCTCGGCGCTTTGACCAGCCTGCGGCTGTTACTGCGTAGCGCCTTGTCTTGCCTGTCTCGATTACGTTTTTCAACGGCCTGCTAGCGTTCAGCGCGCCTAGCGTTTGACCAGCAGCCAACGCTGCTGGCCTTTGTAGTAGCTGGGCATTTCGTCGATCTGTGAGCGATTGAGTGCCTCGAAGACGCGCAGCTGATCGCCTTCGCGTTCGAACAACCAGCTTTGACCCTGATCGCCCAGTTGCAGCCAGAGGCTGTCGAATTCTTCACTCATGGCCGCACAGTCGCCGGCCAGGCACAGTGCGTAGCGTTCCGCGCCTGGCAGACCCTGCAGGCTGCCATCGGCCTGGAACAGCACCAGGCCGCCTTCACCGATCCCTTCCTTGATCAGCCAGGTGCCGCCCAAGTAAGCACTGTACAGCGCCTGCTCGAAGCTGCTTCCCGGTGGTGCAAGCGGGCCGGGCGCTGCTGGCGCGCGGACAAAGCGTTGTTCGGGCCAGGTATCGCTTTGCGCCTGAATCAGCTCATCGCCGCTGAGGCTCAGGGTTTCCTGAAAGTCCCCGTAGAAGTGCACGCGCAGCGCGCCGTCGGCCTGGCGTTCGATGCTGCCTTCGGCGCGTTCGAAACCATTGCTGAAGCTCGCCAGCTGGCGCTGGTTGTCGAGCTGCCATTCCAGATTGGGGCCGTAGGCCAGCAGGGCTTCGCGCAGGTTGCCGTTTCTGACGGCAGCTTCAATGGCCGTCTGGTTGATCCAGGTTCCGCTGAGATCGTGCGAAGGGCTGGCGCAACCGCTGAGCAGGACGCCGGTGAGCAGGGCAACAAACAGGCAGCGCATGGAGCGTCCTCACGAGGGAAGGGCG
>JAHJXZ010000150.1 GCA_018827205.1 Gammaproteobacteria bacterium
TCGGCTACGTAGCTCAGCTGGTTAGAGCATAGCATTCATAATGCTGGGGTCCGGGGTTCAAGTCCCTGCGTAGCCACCAAACAAAACAAGGGTTTACCGAAAGGTAAGCCCTTTTTTGTGCGCGCTAGTGACTACAAAGTGACTACAGCGTGCCCACACATTTCAAAGCGGCAGGATGCCAATGAAAACGATCGCTATATTCACCTTCTGGGTAAGCCTATCGTTTGGAGCTATTGGATGGCTTGCGCTCGCAGGGTTCTCGGCAGGTTGCTACCTCTCCCCTCCTGACACGCAAAACGGCGTCACTTACTGCTATGCAGTAGCGCTCACTCTAAGCAGATACCCGCTGTTTATTGCTGCTGCGCTAGCTGCACTCTCATACCTTTGGCTTCCCTGGAAAAAGCGACGCTTAGTCATTGTGGTAGTTCTCGTTCCAGGATTGTTTTTACTCACTCGCTTCTGATTAGCTCAATTCCCCAGACGCTTAAGCATCCCAAGGATTGAGAAAGGTACGCCCAAGTAGTCAAAGTGCAGCACTTGTTTTTTTGCGCCGGTGAGTAATAAGTCACTGCCGCGCACCCACAACTGGAATGGAAGCCAAATGAGATACCTGAAAGCAGCCTTGCTCGGTGCAGCGTTATTCGCAGCAGGCCTCACGATCTACGACAGACTCCCTCTGCAATACAAACACCTCATTTCTAGCTGGTATAACCGGATTGGAACGCCTCACTACGTCGAAGCGCCAGATCTCTATTCAGAGCGTGACCAAGCATCGGTTATCAGCGACATGGAGGCACGCGGCCACAAACTGAAGTGTTATGGCAATCTGGGTGATCGCGAGCGGGTTGATAAGAATGACGACTACGTATGCTTCGCTCATATCAGTACCGCCTACAACATGCCGGCTCGGTTGGTGACTTTCTTCTTTTCGAAAGGAAGGCTAAACCACGTACGCATCGAGTTTGCGAGCAGAAGCTTTGAGGACTTACAGGTCTACCTATCTAAAAGTCTTGAAGCCTATCCACGTATGGATAAGAGCAAATGGGCAAGATTCGAAAAGGGACTGATGGTCTGGAGAGTAAAAGAGGGTGTACTGATGGCTTCGGCAGAGAAAGACCACGGAAGAAACCCAATTATTTTATGGAGTAGCCGCACCAGCTTCCAAAGCAAACACCCTGGAAGAGAGTGCCCTACTCCGCCGCCAAATACGCCTCTGTTCAAGTCAATAGTTGAAAGTGAGGACTATAAAATATGGTGCTCGCTCTGAGCCAAAGGCGATAGTCGTAGCGCAGACTCCAAGTGATCAGGAGACAAATGTGCATAGCGCATGGTCATGGTGATGGAGGAATGCCCCAGGATTCTCTGCAGACTAAGAATGTCGCCACCGGCCATCATGTAATGACTGGCGAAGGTGTGCCGCAGGATGTGGGTTAGTTGCCCTGGAGTGTCGAAGCCGCAACGCTCATAGGCACCACGAAAAGCCGCCCTGCAGGACATAAACAAACGCCCTGCTCCCGGCATGGCTACCTTAAGCGCGGCCTCTTCCACTTCCTTGGGAATAGGCACCGAACGAGACTGGCGGTTCTTGGTTCGGTGGAAATGCGCCTTACCACCGAAGATGGCAGCCCGACCGAGACTTTCGGCTTCATCCCAACGCGCACCAGTGGCCAAGCAGATCAGGGCAACCGGGTAAGTGTGGTTGTTGCTGGATCTGCGGCACTCTTCAAGCAGCTGGTTGATCTGCTCCAGGGTGAGAAACGTCAGCTCGGTTTGGTCGGTCTTGATCTGCCGGATCTTGGCCAGCGGATTTACACCAGTCCAGGCACCCAAGCGGATCAGCTCAGAGAACACTGCAGACAGATAGCGTTGTTCGTGATTTACCGTGTGCGGTGATGCTTCTTTCAACCGAGCTTGGCGGTAGCGCGCCCAGGCCAGTGACTCAAACTGTGAGGCAGACGGATTACCCAGACGTTCGACAATCGCCATGGTGCGTGACAGTCGGGCTTTATGATCCTTGAGCGAGCAGCCGTGCAGCTCATACCAGACGGTCACCAGATCTGACAGGCGATCATCCAGTGGCCGGCCGGTCTGGTTGTATGAATCGCCCCTAGTTTCGTAGACACCTCCAAGCCTCATAATACGGCCCACTAGGAGGTGCCATGAGTAACTCGCGTTATCCCGAAGAATTCAAAATCGAAGCCGTCAAGCAGGTCACTGAACGAGGCCTGCCTATAGCTGAGGTCGCTGCTCGCTTGGGCATGTCGACACATAGCCTGTATGCGTGGGTGAAGCGCTACAGCAAGCCTCAAGAGCAGCGGGCGCAAGAGGACGATCAACATGCTGAGCTACGTCGTCTGCGTGCCGAACTCAAGCGCGTGACCGAAGAGCGAGACATCCTAAAAAACCGCCTCCCCGGCGCTCCGCGCCCCATTGGACTTGAAACACGCCCACTACACTGACATCGCTGGACAGTGGTCGCCTGCTTTTTGGAGGCTAAGTCCCCGTCAAAAAA
>JAHJXZ010000151.1 GCA_018827205.1 Gammaproteobacteria bacterium
CACCAATGGCGGCCCAGCCGACAGCGATATCACCACCTGGGTGCAGAACCGTGCCAATGCCTTGCTTGAAGGCGGCTTGCGTGAGGTTAAGCGCATGCCCCTGGCGCAGGCGCGCCAGGGGGCCAATGTGCAGGAATACGATTACCTCAGCGCGTATGTGAATGACTTGGGCAATGTCATCGACTTCGCGCCGATCCGCGCGGCAGGCCTGCGTTTGGGTGTCGATCCGCTGGGCGGTGCGGGCGTGCATTACTGGGGGCGGATTGCCGAGCAGTACGGCATAAATCTGGAGGTGGTAAGCCAGACCATCGACCCACAGTTCGCCTTTATGAGCCTGGATTGGGACGGGCAGATTCGCATGGACCCGTCCTCCAGCTATGCCATGCAGCGCCTGATCAGCCTGAAAAACGGTTACGACATCGCCTTTGCCTGTGACACCGATTACGACCGTCACGGCATTGTGGCGCCGAGCGTTGGCCTGTTGCCGGCTAACCACTTTCTCAGTGTGGCGATTGATTACCTGTTCCAGCACCGTCCGCAGTGGAGCGCCACGGCGGCCGTCGGTAAAACCCTGGTCAGTAGCGCAATGATCGACCGCGTCAGCCAGCGCCTGGGCCGGCCGATGCAGGAAGTACCAGTGGGCTTTAAATGGTTTGCCAGCGGCTTGTTTGATGGCTCCCTGGGCTTTGGCGGCGAGGAAAGCGCCGGGGCGACCTTCTTGCGCCGCGATGGCCGGGTCTGGACCACCGATAAGGACGGTATTGCCCTGGCGCTGCTTTCCGCAGAAATGACCGCGGTGAGCGGGCGCGACCCTGGCGAGCTGTATCAGGGGCTGAACGAGGAGTTCGGCACCATCTACGCCGACCGCGTCGATGCGCCCGCCACACCCGCGCAGAAGAAGGCCCTGGGCAAACTCTCGCCAGCGCAGATCAGCAGCCGTGAACTGGCCGGTGATGCGATTACCCAGGTACTCGACAAGGCGCCGGGTAATGGCGCGGCGATTGGCGGGATCAAGGTGATCAGCGAAGGCGGCTGGTTCGCCGCGCGACCGTCAGGCACTGAAGACATCTACAAGATTTACGCCGAGAGCTTTCGCGATGAAGCGCACTTGCAGCGCATCTTCAGCGAGGCGCAGCAGATTGTGGATGGCGCATTGGCCGCCGAATAGCGCAAAACCCATCGGTTCGATAGCGCACCGACAGGGCTTGCTGTGGCGTGCAGGCTAATGGTGCGCTTGGGTGTCATTTCGGCACCTGTTATTCCGGCGCGTTGCTGTGACTCATCAAGGAGAGCGCCATGAGCCTGGGTACCATTCTGTTGATCGTGCTGATTCTGTTGCTGGTCGGCGCCATACCGGCCTGGCCGCACAGCAAAAGCTGGGGTTACGGGCCTACGGGCGGCTTGGGCGTGGTGGTTGTGGTGCTGATTGTGTTGCTGTTGCTGGGCCGAATTTAAAACTGCCATACCAGCATACGTAGCCTTTGTAGGAGCGGGGGGTACGCCTAGTTCCATGCCCGCGAATCGATTTCGACAGAAAAGCATCGCGGGCAAGCCCGCTCCTACAGGTTGCGTCGACCCTTCCACCTGATTTGATCAGGCGTTAGGCTGCGCAGCGAATCCCTCGTTGTGGCCCGCGCATGTACCGCCTTGATCTGAAAATCCGCCTGCATAACGGCTCTGACATTGCCATTGGCCCCGGCAAGGCTGAGCTGTTGGCGGCGATTGCCGAGCACGGTTCGATCAGTGCTGCCGCGCGCGCCATGGGCATGTCCTATCGGCGTGCCTGGTTGTTGGTGGAAACCATGAATCGCAGTTTCAAGCAGCCGCTGGTCAGCACGCTGGCCGGCGGTAAGAACGGCGGAGGCACCCAGCTCACCGCCACTGGCGAGCTGGTTCTGCAGCGTTACCAAGCCCTCTGCGCCGCCGCGTTAGGGGCGGTACAGAGTGGCTGTGATGAGCTGGCTCAGCTGTTGGCTGAGCCCACCCCACCAACGTTATAGCTCTGCACGCAGCTGATGCGCCCCTCCATCTAGCGCGACTCGCAGTTGCCCTTGCGCGCAGTCGATTGGCTGTTCGTCGAGCCAGGCCTGGCGAATACCTTGGCTGCGCTGTGCGGGGTTATCGAGCTGAATCTGGAAGTGGCTGTCACCCAGCGTTATTTGCGCGCTAAAGCCTGGCCAGTCGCTCGGAATGCACGGGTTGAGTAGCAGCCAGTCACCTTCGCGGCGAATACCCAGAATGCCTTCAACGCCGGCACGGTACATCCAGCCGGCGGCACCGGTGTACCAGGTCCAGCCACCTCGGCCGATGTGTGGGGCCACCGCATACACATCGGCTGCCAGTACATAGGGCTCAACCTTGTAACGTTGGCTGGCCTCTGGGTTAAGGCTGTGGTTGATCGGATTGACCAGATCAAACAGGGCGAAGGCCTGCTGCGCGGAACCGAGCCGGCAGTAGGCCAGAATCGCCCACATCGCCGCGTGGCTGTATTGCCCGCCGTTTTCGCGCAGGCCAGGCGGGTAGCCCTTGATATAGCCGGGCTCTAGCGGTGTTTTGTCGAAGGGAGGGGTGAATAGCAGGGCGATGCCGTCGTCCTCGTGGACCAGCTGGCGTTGCAGCGAGGCCATGGCCATATTCGCGCGCAAGGGGTCGGCACCCTCGGACAATACCGCCCAGGACTGGGCAATGGAGTCGATCTGGCACTCCGTGTTCTGCGCTGAGCCGAGCCAGGTGCCATCATCGAAGGTTGCGCGGCGGTACCATTGACCGTCCCAGGCATGCGTCTGCAGCGCGCTGCGCAGTGCCTCGGCATGCGCCTGCCAACGCGCCGCGCGGGCGCTGTCATGCACTTCGGCATAGGGCGCAAACAGGGCGATGGTGCGCAGCAGCAGCCAACCCAGCCAGACGCTTTCGCCCTTGCCGTGTTCGCCGACGCGGTTCATGCCGTCGTTCCAGTCACCGCCACCCATCAGCGGCAGCCCCAGTTCGCCGGTCAGTTGCAGGCATTGGTCCAGGCCACGGGCGCAGTGCTCAAACAGCGAGGCGGGCGCATCCGCTTGCATGGGTTGGAAGAACGCATCGTGCTCGCCGGCCGCCAGCTGTGGGCCTTCAAGAAAATCCACGGACTCATCGAGAATCGCTGTATCCGCCGTGCTCTGGATGTATTGGGCCGTGGCGTAAGCCAGCCACACCCGGTCATCGGAAATGCGCGTGCGCACGCCCTGGCCGGAATGCGGCAGCCACCAGTGCTGCACATCGCCTTCCACAAACTGACGGCTGGCGGCGCGCAGAATGTGTTTGCGAGTTGTCTCCGAGCTGGCAAAGGTCAGTGCCATACCGTCCTGCAACTGATCGCGAAAGCCATAGGCGCCGCTGGCCTGGTAGAACGCCGAGCGCGCCCAGATGCGGCACGCCAGGGTCTGATAGAGCAGCCAGCCGTTGAGCATGATGTCCATGGCGCGGCTTGGGGTTTGCACCTGAACGGCGCCGAGCAGCTGCTGCCAGTGCGCCTGCACTTCGGCCAGCACGGCGTCTAGATCGGCCTGGCGGTAGTGCTTGATCAAGGCGCTGGCTTTTTGCTCGCTGGCGCATTGGCCCAGTAGCCAGAGCACTTCCTTGCTTTCTCCGGGCTGCAGCTCCAACTCGCATTGCAGTGCCGCGCAGGGGTCGAGCCCCGCACCTAGATTGCCACTCAGTGCTGTTTGCCGGGCGAGGGCCGCCGGTTGCGCGAGGCTGCCGTTACGCCCGATAAATTCGCAGCGGTCGGCGGTCCAACTGCTTTGCTGGCCACCGAGGTCGCTGAAGGCGCTACGCCCGGCAAAGGCAATGCTCCAGCGGTTGCGTACCAGGATCGCGCCCGTGGCGATGTCCTGCCGGCTGACGATAAACGGCGCGCTGGCCGCCCGCGTGGTGCCCAGCACCCATTCGGCATAAGCGCTGACGCTCAAGCGTCGTGGCCGGTCGGAGAGGTTGCGCAAGGTGAGTCGGGAAATCTTGATCGGGTCATGCAGGGGCACGTACTGCAACAGCTCCATGGCAATGCCACCAGCCTGATGGCTGAAGCGGCTGTAGCCAAAGCCATGGCGGGCTTCATAGTGACCGCTGTCGCGCAGCGGCTGGGCGGTGGGGCTGAACAGCGCCAGGTTGTCCTCGTCGCGCACGTACAGGGCTTCGCCGGGCGGATCGCTGACGGGGTCGTTGGACCAGGGCGTGAGCTGGTTTTCCCGGCTGTTGCCGGCCCAGGTGTATCCGCTGCCTTCGGCTGATGCCTGAAAGCCGAACTGCGCATTGGCGATGACGTTGATCCACGGTGCGGGGGTGTTACTCCAGGCGTTCAGGCGCACCACGTACTCGCGGCCATCGCGGTCGAAACCGCCCAGGCCGTTGGCAAACTCGAGCATGTCGGGTCGCGGTTTGGTGCGTGCTACGTCGATGTGCTGCGCGCTGTAACTGTCGGCGCTGGCTTCGGGTGGCGTGGTGATGGGCTGGATGCGCGCCAGCTGCTCGGAGACAGGCCCGCGATGGGCCATCAGCAGGACCCTTGCCACAGCTTGCAGGCGCTCACGGAACTCGCCACTGAGCAGGTCCGCGCGCAATACAAATACCGAGCCTTGCGCCAGTTCGGTGGCAAAGCGCGGGCGTAACTGGCTGCTGCGTACGGCTGTTTCGATGGCGATCTGTAAGTCCTGTTGGTAGGAGGAAGCGTGTTCATTAACGATCACCAGATCCACCGCCAAGCGCTTCATTCGCCAGTATTCGTGAGCGCGTAACAGTTGCCGCACCTGGGCGATGTCTTCGCTGTCGCTAATGCGCAGCAGCACAATCGGCAAATCGCCGGAAATCCCCTGTGACCACAGCCCCGCCTGGCTGCCAAGGCCGCGCAGCAGGCTGGCAGTTGGGGCGCGAAAGCGTGAATCGGCGTACAGGATGGGCGCTGCCAAACGCTGAAAGTCAGCGGCTTCGGCAGCATGCATGTCGAGGTGGCGCAGCTCCACCTGAGCCTGAGTCCAGGCCAGGGTTTTCGCCCGCTCGAAGGCACTGCGGTCATGGTGTTTGTCGATCAGGTCGAGCAGCGCCTCCCGCGAGGGCGCCACCAGCGTCCAGAAGGCCACGCGGGCGATTTTCCCCGGGCCTACCAGGATGCGCTGGCGCAGCGAGAAGATCGGATCGAGTACCGTGCCCACGCTGTTGGACAGGTGCTGACCCTGGCGGATGACCGCCGCGGCATGCAGTGCGCAACTGCGCCCGAGAAAGCGCGCGCGGTCGGTTTCGTACTGTGGCTCTGCGCTCACCTCACCCTCCACCACGGCAAAGTGCGCGGCCCAGATTGGTTGCTCGCTGGCGCTACGTGGACGACGCGTGGCAATCAGGGCGGCAAAGGCAGGTAGGTACTCGGTGACCACAAACAGCTTGGAGAACGCCGGGTGGGCGTTGTCGCTGGCGGCGCTGGCCAGCACCAGTTCGGCGTAGGAGGTCAGTTCGATTTCCCGCGTTACCCGGCCGCTGTTGGTCAGCGAGACGCGGCGTACTTCACCGTCATCTTCGCCGGATACCAGAATTTCCAGGACGGTAGTGAGGTTGCCATCCTGGCGGTTGTAGCTGGCGTAGTCCTCGGCGAACACCACTTCGTTGTAGGGCATGCCAGTGCTGGGCTGCGCGCCAATAGACCAGCGGCTGTCGTTTTGCGTGTCCCAGAGGAAGATGAACGAGCCATGGTGGTCGCGGGTACTGTCTTCCTGCCAGCGGGTGATGGCGATGTCGCGCCAGCGGCTGTAGCCCGCGCCGCTGGCGGTGAGCATCACGCTGTAGCGGCCGTTGCTGAGCAGGTGGGTAACTGGCGGATTGCCGTTTAAATGGTTGAGACGGCGCTCGCTCGGTTGGGCGCAGTCGGTATCTATCGCGCAGGCGCTGACTTCTTCAGCGCGCGGGTGGGCGACGGCCACATTGCGCGGCATACGCTCTTGTAGCAGCAGCTCGCAGGCCTGAATCATCGGCTCGCGGTGGAAGCGCTCGCGCATCTGGCCGCCATGCAGGGTGTTGGCGATGGCGACGATGCTCATGCCCTGATGGTGGGCCATAAAGTTGCGCACGATGGCGAATGGCTGATCCTCCGGCAGACGCGAAGGGGTGAAATCCAGCGCTTCGTAGTAACCATAGCGCCCCAGTGCGCCCATCTCGGCCAGGCGCTGGTAGTTGGCGAGTGCGGCCAGCGGGTCGACCATGGTGGCCAGTCCGGTGGCATATGGGGCAATCACCCGGTTGGCGGACAAGCCGCGTTTGAGGCCCAGGCCCGGTACGCCGAAATTCGAATATTGGTAGGTCAGCTCCAAGTCGCGGGCGTTATAGGCGGACTCGGAGATGCCCCAGGGAATGCCCAGCGCTTGCCCGTAAGCCGCCTGGCGGGCCACGACCAAGCGGTTGGTCTGTTCCAGCAGGCTGCCGGACGGCGCGCGCATGACCAGTGACGGCATCAGGTATTCGAACATCGAGCCGGACCAGGAGATCAACGCTGAACCGTTACCCAGTGGGGTGGCGGTACGGCCCAAACGGAACCAGTGGCGGGTGCTGACATCACCTTTGGCGATGGCGAACAGGCTGGCCAGGCGTGCCTCAGAGGCGAGTAGGTCATAGCAGCTGCTGTCGAGGCTGTTGTCGCTCAGGCAGAAGCCGATCGACAGCAGTTTGCGCTCCGGCTCCAGCAGGAAGGCAAAGTCCATGGCCATGGCCATGCTGCGCGCCTGCTCGGCGACGGCACGTAAATTGTTATGCAAGCCTGTGCATTCCGTGTCGCTCAGGTGTGCATCGTGCTGCAGGTCGCCCAGCGCCTGAGTTAGCGCCTGCAACCAGAACAACAGGTCAGCGGCATGCTCAGCACTGTCGAGCGAGGTCAGGCCACTGGCGAGCTGAGCGGCTTTATCGCTCAGGCGCAGTAGCGAAGGCAGCAGGCTGTGCAGCGGCTGCACACCCTGCAGCGCGGCGTCGATCTGCTGCAGGAGTTCATCCAGTTGCTGGCCCCGCTCGCTGCTAGTGGCAGGCAGAGCCGCCAGGGTGGCGCTGGCCAGCTGCAGGTTGTCGAGCAGGCCCTGGCGGGCGTCAGCGCTGACGGGGACCTTGAGCCATTCTTCGCAGGCATTGGCGACCACGAGCAAGTGCCCTGCCAGGTTGCCGCTGTCCACCGATGACACATAGGCCGGTGCCAGCGGGCGCAGGTCCTGGGTGTCGTACCAGTTGAAGAAGTGGCCCCGGTGGCGCTGCAGTTGCTGCATGACTGCCAGGGTCGCCTGTAAGCGGGCGAGGCTGCGCTGGGTGCCGGCCCAGCCGAAGTCGCGTGCCGCGACGGCGCATAGCAGGTACAGGCCCATATTGGTTGGTGAGGTGCGGTGAGCGATAACCGCTTTGGGGTCTTCCTGGAAGTTATCCGGTGGCAGTTGATTGTCTGCCGTGCTGACGAACGTTTCGAAGAAGCGCCAGGTGCGCCGAGCAATATGGCGCAGTTCGCGGGTTTGCGCAGGGTCGATGAGCAGGCGTTTGGCCACGCGCGGTGAGCGACTGACCAGCAGGGCGATGGCGGGTGCGCTGAGCCAGAGCAGGGCGAAGGGCAGCACCAACGGCCAGATGGCGGGTGACCAGAACAGCGCTGCAGCGACCAGCAGCAGGCCGAGCAGTGTGCCGCCGGCCATGCCTGCGTAGAAGCCCGGTAGCTTCAGGCGCGGACGGATTGCCGCTTGCGCAGCAGTGGTCCATTCCAGCAGGTGGCGATGGCTGATCAGCAGGCGGAACAGGGTGCGGCTGATGGCATCCAGCATGCGCCAGCTCTGATCGGCGAGAAAGGCCAGGTTCAGCGCACTCTGCAGCAGGGCCAGCAGCAGGTCGTCGCGCAACTTGCCCAGGTGGCTGCTCCAGAGAATCCCGGCGCGTGCCGGTAGCAAGCCAAAGCACAGCGGTAGCAGCGCAGGGATCAACAGGCCGGCAATCAGTATCAGGCTGGCCGTCAGTGCGGCGGGCAGTGGCAGCAGCCAGCTCAGGCCCAGTGCGGCCAGGGTGGCGGGGGCCAGCAGGGAGCGGCGCAGGTTATCGAGCATCTTCCAGCGGCCGATGCTCGGCAGCGCCTGCTTGCCGCGTATTGGCCCGAGAATCCACGGCAGTAGCTGCCAATCGCCACGCGTCCAGCGATGCTGGCGCTTACTGGCGACGTCGTAGCGCGAGGGGAATTCCTCGACCACTTCGACATCCGAGGCCAGGCCCGCGCGGGCGAATACACCCTCGAACAGGTCATGGCTGAGCATGCTGTTGTCCGCGACGCGACCGGCCAATGCGGCTTCGAAGGCATCGATGTCGTAGATGCCCTTGCCGGTAAAGGAGCCTTCGCCAAACAGGTCCTGGTACACGTCGGATACGGTAGCGGCATAAGGATCCATGCCGCCGGGGCTGGAGAATACCTTTTGGTACAGCGAACCCTCGCGCTGCAAGGGCAGCGATGGCGTGACCCGTGGTTGCAGAATCGCGTAGCCGCCGATCACCCGCTGCAGCTGCTGATCGAAACGTGGCCGGTTTAGCGGGTGGGCCATCTTGCCAATCAGGCGCAGGGCCGCATCACGCGGCAGGCGGGTGTCGGCGTCCAGGGTAATCACATAGCGCACATCGTCAGGGATGCGCTGGCTCAGCCCTGGGACTGGGACAAAGCTGGTGTCTTCGGCGCCGCGCAGCAGGCGGTTGAGTTCATGCAGTTTGCCGCGTTTGCGCTCCCAGCCCATCCAGACGTTTTCGCTGGGGTTGAACTGGCGGCGACGGTGCAACAGCAGGAAACGGCTGCCGGCGATGCCTGGGCCATAACGCAGGTTGAGTTCGCCGATGGCAGCGCTGGCCACCAGCAGCAAGGCGTCGTCTTCGGGGCAATGTTCTTGGGTGGCATCCAGGCCGTCGGTGAGCAGGGCGAAACTCAGGTCGCCGCTGTGTCCGGACAAATGGTGCACTTCCAGGCGTTCGATCTGCTCCAGCAGGTCTGCCTCGCTACCTAGCAGGGTTGGCACCGCAATCAAGGTGCGCAGGTTGCTGGGTACGCCATCAATCAGCTCCAGCCCCGGCAGGCCCATGGCGCCTAAGTTGGCGCTGACGGCACGGTTGATCAGCGCAGTGGCCACTTCGCTGGCCGGCAGAAAGCCCAACACGCCAAGCGGCAGCAACCAGCCAGGCGTTACGCCCTGACTGGCCAGGCAGTACAGCACCACGCCTAGCAGCAGGCTGGCCAGGCCAACGATCGCGCCGACATAGCCAGGCATGCCGAGGTGCAGATGCCCCCGGTTGATGCGCAAGCGCAGCGTTGGGCGAAAACCGATGCATTGCTCCAGCGCCAGGCGCCCTTCAGCGATCAGGTGGTAGCCGGGGTCGCTGAGGCGTGGGTCGTGGTCATCGGCGTGGCTGACATGCGCCTGTTGCGCCGCCAGCAAGGCCTGCTCGGCAACGTCCAGCTCGGTGCAGGTGCTGCCACGGGCCAGCTGCTCGATGGCGCTGCGGTATTGGTTGCGGGTGGCAAAATCCATCGCGGCAAAGTCGCTGCCGGTCGCCAGGCGTGCATCCACCAGGCTGACGTTTTCGAATAGCAGCGCCCAGTCGATGGCAGAGATCAGGCGCATGCTGGTGATGATATTGCGCACCGTGAGGTTGGAGGCGCCCTGACGCTGCTGCGCGTGCTGCACCACCTCATCAATGCTGCTGCCTTGGGCGTGCAGGCGTTCTTCCAGCCAGCCAAGGGCGGGCGTGGTGAGCGGGTCATGGTCGCGCAGGCGCTTGGCCAGTTGCGCGGCAAAGGACTCACCCAGCGGCGCGCGAGCGCGTTCACTGAGCTCCTTGTCGGCGAGTGTGTGCGTTGCGCCTTTGCTGAGCAGGCGACTGGCCAGGGCATCAGCATCGTCCCGTGCGCTGCGCCCGGCACTAATCTGGTCGGCCAGGCGGCGCAGGTTTTCGATCAGCACGATGCGCAGGGTGATCGCCACCGCCCACAGCTCGCCAATGGTCAGCGGCTGCACCTGCTGATAAGCGACGAGGTAGCGCTGCAGAATTTCTGGGTCAAAGTGGCTGTCGGTGTGCGCGATAAAGGCCCAGGCCAGGCCCAGCACCCGCGGATAGCCGGCAAAGGGGCCTGCGGCCAGTTTCGGCAGCTGGCGGTAATAACCGGGCGGCAGGTCGTCGCGGATTTCGCGGATCTGTTCTTCGACCAGGTGATAGTTGTCCAGCAGCCATTCCGCCGCCGGCACCACGCCACGGCCGTTGGCCAGCTCGGCTGCGCTGGCGCGGTAGGCGGCCAACAGCACTTTGGCGTTGTCATTCAGACGCCGGTGCAGTGACAGCACCCGCGGCGGGCGGGTACTGACCGCCTGTGCGGCGGCCAGGGTGCAGGCATGTTGTTCGAGGCGTTCGATGCCGAACAGTTCTTCGCGTACTGGGGCGTGATCCAGCCATGGCGAAGGTGCAGCTGCATGGCTGAATAGAGCGGTGAAGACTGAGGTCATGGGGCGCGGTTCCAGCCATCATTGGCATGCGCGACGGGCGCCGAGGAACGAAACCCGTCTGGGAGACCGCGACAGCGGACCTACGAAGTCACGATTGCCGTGCCCCTGTTGCTTCGTCGTGCTGGTTTTGCTTATTGGCCGCTATGGCTGGTGTGGCCGGCCAACACTCAAGACCCGGGTACCGCGATGGTCGGGATAAGCCTGCACCATCGGGAAGAATGCTGTCGCAGCATTGTCGTCACCCTACAGCACGTCGCCTGTTCACCTCTGTTCGTTAGCGGACATAGCCGCGATTAAACAGCTTCTTAGCGCAGCTGCGCTTCGGCCAGCGTTAGGCAGCGCGGAATACGCGTGGCGTCCCAGTGCTGGCTGGCCCAGCGCAACAGCTCTGCGGGTTGGCCATAGCTGGCGCCGTCCGGCAATGTTTGGCCGAGTGCGCGCAGGGCGCGGATCAGCAGTGGCGTGGCCTGATCGGCCGGTAGCGGGGGCGAGCGGTAGGATTTACCCAGCTTGTGACCATCGGGCTGGATAATCAGCGGCACGTGCAGGTAGCGCGGTTGCGAGAAGCCCAGCAGCTCTTGCAGGTACAGTTGGCGCGGGGTGGAGTCGAGCAGATCGGCGCCGCGCACTATATCGGTGATGCCTTGCCAGGCATCGTCGAGCACCACGGCCAGTTGGTAGGCATACAGGCCATCGCGGCGGCGAATCACAAAGTCGCCGACCTCGCGGCCCAGGTGCTGGCGGTAGTCGCCCTGCACCCGATCAATAAAGTGGTAGGTCAGCTCCGGTACGCGCAGGCGAATCGCCGCATCCGCAAAACCGTGGCCAGCATTGCGGCAGGTGCCGGGGTAAATCCCCTGGCTGCCTTCCAGCTGCTTGCGCGAGCAGGTGCAGGCGTAGGCCAGGCCCTGGCTGAGCAGGCGTTCGACCAGGGCTGCGTAATCGCTGTGGCGTTCACTCTGGCGAACAAGCTCGCCATCCCACTCGAAACCGTAGCTTTCCAGGGTGCTGAGAATGCCCGCCTGAGCGCCAGCGATTTCGCGTGGTGGGTCGAGGTCTTCCATGCGCAGCAGCCAGCGGCCGTTTACTGCGCGCGCATCAAGATAGGACGCCAGGGCGGCGACGAGTGAGCCGAAGTGCAGGTAACCGCTGGGGGTGGGGGCGAAGCGGCCGATGTAGGCGGGTGTGTTCATGCGCAGGTGTCACAGCAGGGCAGAAACAACAGAGGGTGCCGAAGCACCCTCTGGGTCAGATCAGGAACCGACCTGTTTTTCTTTGATTTCCGCCAGCGTCTTGCAATCAATGCACAGGGTGGCGGTCGGGCGGGCTTCCAGTCGGCGGATGCCGATTTCGACGCCGCAGGAGTCGCACCAGCCGTAGTCGTTGTCTTCAATCAATTGCAGGGTTTCGTCGATCTTCTTGATCAGCTTGCGCTCGCGATCACGGGCACGCAGTTCCAGGCTGAATTCTTCTTCCTGGCTGGCGCGATCCGCTGGATCGGGGAAGTTGGCTGCTTCGTCCTGCATGTGGTGCACAGTACGATCAACTTCCTGCATCAATTCCAGCTTCCACTTATTGAGGATGCCGGTGAAGTGGGCGCGCATTGGCTCGCCCATATATTCTTCGCCCTTAGTTTCTTTATAAGGCTCAAAACCACGAGTCAGTTGGCTGCTTTTTGCTTTTGCTTTGGTGGGCATGGATGACCGCCTCTCACTCTTCTGATCCACTGCGCAGGACGGTGTCCCTTGCCGATTCTACGTCAAGTAGAACTGGCCCTGCGGCTGCAAGCGGGCGAACTTACCAGAACAACTCAGCCTGCGCTACTCCCGGTTGTCGAAGCTGTGCCGGGTATGCTTTAGAATCCGCGCCTTATCTTCCCGGCAGGCAGTCCCATGGTCACGTCTTACAGTGCGCGCAGCCGCGCCATAGAACCTTTTCACGTGATGGCGCTATTGGCCCGAGCCAATCAGTTGCAGGCCGAAGGCCATGATGTGATCCATCTGGAAATTGGCGAGCCGGATTTCACCACCGCCGCGCCGATTGTCGCTGCCGGCCAGGCGGCACTGGCCGATGGACACACCCGTTACACCGCCGCGCGCGGCCTGCCAGCGCTGCGTGAAGCGATTGCGGGCTTCTATGCCGAGCGTTACCAGCTGAATATCGACCCACAGCGCATTCTGATCACGCCGGGCGGCTCTGGCGCCTTGCTGCTGGCCACCAGCCTGCTGGTCGACCCTGGCAAGCACTGGCTGCTGGCCGATCCCGGCTACCCCTGCAATCGGCACTTTTTGCGCCTGGTCGAAGGCGCAGCGCAGTTGGTGCCAGTAGGGCCGGATGTGCGGTATCAGCTGACCCCCGACCTGGTCGAGCGCTATTGGGATCAACACAGCGTTGGCGCGCTGGTGGCATCGCCGGCCAACCCGACGGGCACCTTGCTTAGTCGTGATGAGCTGGGCGGGCTGTCGCAGGCACTGAAAGCGCGTGGTGGACATCTGGTGGTGGATGAGATCTACCACGGCCTGACCTACGGCGTAGACGCGGCCAGCGTGCTGGAAGTGGACGACGATGCCTTTGTACTCAACAGTTTTTCCAAGTATTTCGGCATGACTGGCTGGCGTCTCGGCTGGTTGGTGGCACCGCCGGCCGCCGTGCCTGAGCTGGAGAAGCTGGCGCAGAATCTGTATATCAGCGCGCCGAGCATGGCTCAGCACGCAGCGTTGGCGTGCTTCCAGCCGCAGACTCTGGAAATCCTCGAACAACGTCGCCACGAATTCCAACGCCGCCGCGATTTTCTCCTGCCGGCGCTGCGCGAGCTGGGCTTCAAAATCGTCGTGGAGCCAGAGGGTGCCTTCTATTTATATGCCGATATCAGTGCGTTTGGCGGCGACGCTTTTGCCTTCTGCCAGCACTTTCTGGAAACCGAGCACGTGGCCTTTACTCCTGGCCTGGATTTCGGCCGCTACCAGGCCGCGCAGCATGTGCGCTTTGCCTATACCCAGGACCTGCCGCGCCTGCAGCAGGCGGTGGATCGGATTAAGCGCGGCCTGAACAGTTGGAAGCCCCATGCAGTTTGATCCGCCGCTAGAAGAGGGGCGTTTGCTGCGCCGCTACAAGCGTTTTCTCGCCGATATCGAGACCGCCAGCGGCGAGCTGCTGACCATCCACTGCGCCAACACCGGCTCGATGCTCAACTGCATGAGTGAAGGCGCGCGCATCTGGTTCAGCCGCAGCAACGACCCCAAGCGCAAGTTGCCGGGCACCTGGGAAATCGGTGAAACCCCGCATGGTCGCCTCGCCGTGATCAACACCGGGCGCGCCAACGCCCTGGTGGAAGAAGCCCTGCGCGCCGGGCTGATTGCCGAGCTGAACGGCTTTACCAGTCTCAAACGCGAGGTGCCGTATGGCCAGGAACGCAGCCGGATCGACTTTCGCCTGGACTACCCGGCAGGTGCGGCGTTTGTCGAAGTTAAGAGCGTGACCCTGGGGTTCGCCGACAGCCGCGTTGCCGCCTTTCCCGATGCGCGCACCGAGCGCGGCAGCAAGCACCTGCGTGAGCTGGCTGCGCTGGCCCGTGAGGGGATTCGCGCGGTGCAGCTGTATTGCGTAAACCTGACGGACATTGATGCCGTGCGCCCGGCCGATGAAATCGACCCGGCCTACGCCGCTGCTTTGCGTGAGTCGGTGAGCGCCGGTGTGGAAGTGCTGGCTTACGGCGCGCAGATCAGCGGCCATGAAGTGCGCCTAGTAAAGCGTCTGGATGTGCTGTTGTAGGAGCGGACTTGTCCGTGATAGCAGCGGTTGAGCGTTCGCCGCTAAAGCGCCTCCCACGGCTTTTAGTGCTGCGTTCTACCTGCCGGCAACTCTTGCGCAGGCAGCATGGCGCTGCGCAGATGCTGCTCGAACAGCTCGACTATCGCCGGCCAGCCCTGGCGTGAGGCATGTAGACGGGCATTTAGGCGCACCCGTCGCAGGCCTTCGTGGTCGGTCAGCAGCCAGCTGGCGGCGTCGATAAAGCCTTGTTCATCTTCTGCTACGGCGAGTGCGCCGTTATGCCCGTGACGGATATGTTGCGCGGCCGCTGCTTGATCAAAGGCCACTACGCCAAGCCCGGAAGCCAGGGCTTCGAGCACCACATTGCCGAAGGTTTCCGACAGGCTCGGGAATAGAAACAGATCGCCCGAGGCGTAATGCGCGGCCAGCTCTTCGCCGCGTTGCAGGCCGCAGAACACCGCCTCGGGAAGTTGCTGCTGCAGACTAGCGCGCTGCGGGCCATCGCCGACCAGAATCAGTTTCAGCCGCCGCTGCAGGTGCGCCTGTTGCAGCGCCTGAAAGCTCTTGCTGAGCAAGGCCAGGTTCTTTTCTGCGGCCAGGCGGCCGACATGCAGGATGGCAATGTCCTGTTCCGCCAGGCCCCAGCGCTCGCGCAAGGCCGCGCAACGTTTGGCCGGGTGGAACAGCTGGCTGTCGACGCCCCGCGAAAGCAGCTCCAGGTTGTCGAAGCCACGCCGCTGCAGCTCGATCTGCTGACTAACGCTGGGCACCAGGGTCATCTGCGAGCGGTTATGGAACCAGCGCAGGTAATTGGTCAGAAGGCGGGTTAACAGGCCAAAGCCGTAATGCCCGGTGTATTGCTGAAAGTTGGTGTGAAAACCGCTGACTACCGGGATCTGCAAGCGCCGCGCGGCGCGCAGGGCGGACAGGCCCAGTGGGCCTTCGGTGGCGATATACAACACATCCGGGCGCTGCCGCTGCCAGTTGCGCAGCAGTTTGTGCATCGACGACTGACCCCACTGCAAGCCGGGGTAACCGGGCAGCGGCCAGCCACGGGTTAGCAATAAATCCTGATCGGCCGCGCCGCGCGGGTCGACGCTTTGCCGTGGACGCACCAGTTGTACGCGATGACCACGGCCACGCAGGCCGTCGACCAGCCGGCCGAGAGTATTGGCAACGCCGTTGATTTCCGGCGGGAAGGTTTCGCTGATCAGCGCGATATGCAGGGAAGCTGTACTCATGGCAGCAGTGTCCGCTGCCGTTATGTAGTGACTGTGACGCTTTGATTGCGTTTGTATTTCAGTCGAGCAGCTCGATAAGTTGCTGGCGCAGCCAGGTGTGCGCGGGGTCGAGGTGCTGCTGGTGATGCCAGATCAGGCTAACTTGTACCGGCGGCATATCGAAGGGCAGCGGCGCGATTTCCAGCGCATGCACCGGGGCGAAAGCTTCGGCCAGACGCGCGGGCACGGTGCCGAGCAGATCGGTCTGAGCAACGATGGCTGGGATCGGCAGGTAGTTGGGTAAATACAAGGCCGCCTGCCGGCGCACCCTGGCCGAGCCGAGGACGATCTCCAGCGGCGAGCCTCGGCCCGCGCGTGGCGTTACCGTGATATGCCGCGCCTGTTGGTAATCCTCCAGGCTCAGCCCGCCGATAAAGGCCGGGTGTCCGGCGCGGCCGATCGCCACCAGCGGCTCTTCGCGCAGTGGCGCGTAATGCAGATCGGGCGAATCGAAGTGCAGGTAGTCGATGGCCAGGTCCAGCGTACCGCTTTCCAGGCGCTGCACCAGGCTGTCGGCATCATCGGCTTGCACCAGCAGTTCGACCTGCGCGGCGACCCTCGCCAGATGCGTCTGCAGCATGGGCAGCAACGCGGCTTGCGCGTAGTCGTTAAGCGACAGGCTGAAGGCATGCGGCGTCTGCGGGTCAAACGGCTCGGCGGGGCCCAGGCCGGTCTGCAGCAGGCGCAGGGCCTGACGCACCGGTACATACAGCGCCTGGGCACGGGCGGTGGGCGTCATGCCACGAGCTGTGCGCTGGAACAGCTCTTCGCCGAGTTGCTGGCGCAGGCGGGCGAGGGCGTTGCTTACCGTCGACTGACTCAGGTGCAGGCGCTCGGCGGCGCGGGTCAGATTGCCTTCTTGCATCAGCGCATCGAAGACCAGCAGCAGATTGAGGTCGAGCTGACGCAAATTCGTTATCAAGAATAATACTCTTTTCAAATATCCATTATTCGAATGATCTGGCCGCGCCTAGACTGCTGTCAATCCGCACAGGAGTAATGCCGTGGCTTATAACAACGACAATGCCCAGGCTTTCCGCACACGTTACCGGGCTGCCATCCATCCGCTGTACAACCCCTGGCTGCATGCCGCCTTTGTCCTGGCCTACGGCCTGACATGCATCAGCCTGCTGTGGCGTACGCTGGACGCGGTGGCGCTCTGGCAATGGCTGCTGGTGCCATTGAGCTTGGTGTTCTTCAGCTGGGGCGAGTACCAGGTGCACAAGCGTCTGGGGCACAACAAGACGCGCTTCGGCCAGCTGTTCTACAAGCGCCACACCGGCGATCACCACAGCTTCTTTGTAGAAAGCCAGATGCGCTACGAGACGCCGCGTGATTGGCGGGTGATCCTTTTTCCAGCCTGGCTGATCGTGCTCTACAGCCTGCCGCTGCTGGGCGCCTGGTGGTTGCTGGCGTATATCGACGGCAACCTTGCCGCGCTGTTCGCCGGTAGCATGCTGCTGGGGTATATGAGCTACGAGGTGGTGCATGCCTGCGAGCACCTGCCGGCCGAGCATCCGCTTTCGCGATTACCTTGGATTCGCCAGATGCGCCGTCTGCATGCGTTGCACCACCGCCGTGAGCTGATGCATGCGCGCAACTTCGGCATCGTCCATCCGCTGATGGACTGGCTCTACGGCACCTTGCATTGGGAGTCTGAGCCGACTTATCAGCAGAATCGCCAGCAGCATCGCGTGCATATCGCCCGTCCGGCCGACGCGGTGCTGAGTTATGCCGCCGCTCCAGCGCACTGGCCCGAGTGGCATCCATCATCCTTACGCATCTACGGTCGCGAGGGCGCGTTGCTCGCCGGCGAAGTATTTGAGGAGGACATCCACGCCGGTGGCCGCGCCGGCCATCTGCGCTGGGATGTGCTCGACTACCAGCCGGCCCGCCGCTGGCAGGCCAGCGCCCGAGGCGATCACGGTCTGGGGCTGCTGCTGACCTACGAGTGCATAGACGTGGAGGGCGGTTGCGAGTTTGTCCGTACCCTGGAATACGGCTTCGACGGCCTGTTGATGCGCATCGCCAACCGCCTGCTGCTGAGCCGGCGCATTGAGCGCGAATCCCAGGCCTCGATGCAGGCGCTGCGCGCGGTACTGGAGCGCAGCCAACCTGCAGGGTGATTACTTAGGAAGTGGACGTGAGCGCCTGCTCCTGGCGTTCACGCACCCAGAACACTGTGGCGCCGGCCACGGCCGCCGGCATCATCAGGATGTTCAGCCCAGGCACCAGCAATGCTGCGTAGGTGATGCCGCCAAAGCCCATGCTCTGCCAGCGCTTCTCCCGCAGCCAGGCGAGCATGTCCTGCCAGCTCATCTTGTTGTTGTCCGCCGGGTAGTCGATGTACTGAATCGCCATCATCCATACGCCAAACAGCAACCACAGCGGTGCGGCGATCAGATTGACTACCGGGATAAAACTGAGGATCAGCAGGCCAATGGCGCGCGGCAGAAAGTAGCCCAGCTTGCGCAGCTCGCGGCCCAGGGTGCGCGGCACCATTTCAATCAGTTCGCCCCAGCGGAAGGCTGGGAAAGGGTCTTCGCCGCGCACCACCACTTCGACCTTTTCCGCGAGAAAGCCGTTAAACGGCGCCGCGATGATATTGGCCAGCAGGGTGAAGGTGAAAAACACCATCAGCAGTACCAGCACCACAAACAGTGGCCACAGTACGTATTCGAGAAAACTCAGCCAGCTCGGCAGGCTGGGCATAAAGGTGTCGACCCAGCCGCCGAACTGCTGCATGGCCAGGTAAATCAGGCCAATAAACAGGATCAAATTGATCGTCAGGGGCAGCAGCACAAACAGACGCAGGCCGGGGCTCAGGACCAGTTTCAGGCCTTCGCTGAGGTATTGCGGGCCGCTCAGTACGGGAGCATGCATGGGGAGAGTCTCCGCGAGGTTGAATTCGCGCCGACCTTACCGGCTTTGTGTGGCAGGTGAAAGCCTCTGCAACGGGCGCTAACGATTGCCGGGGCGCGTTATAGCGTTTGCCTATGCAGGGGATTGGCAAAGCATATTTCCGCCATTTACTGGGCGGGCATAGGCTGCGCGTCATCCCTTTGTGGGGCTTCCGACCTTACTGCCTTCCCCTAGGTACTCGCGGAAGTCCCTTTTTATTGCTGCCGGCATTGCCGGGAGGAGCTGTTGATGTCTGCTGATCGTCATGCCCGCGTGATCATTCTGGGCTCCGGCCCTGCCGGTTACAGCGCTGCGGTCTACGCTGCCCGGG
>JAHJXZ010000152.1 GCA_018827205.1 Gammaproteobacteria bacterium
GCCATGGAAGCAGCCATGAGCATGCTTCAGTAAAGCCCCCACGCGCATGCAGCCGAATGCAACTAGACTGAATGCAGTCCCCGCAATCGGCATACGGCTCATGCGCACTCTGCTGTTATCCGTTCTGCTTAGTCTGTTCTGCGGTGGTCTCCCTGCAGCCGAGTCAGTGCGCCTGACCAACGGCGAATGGCCGCCTTATCTGGGTGAACAGCTGCCGCACAAGGGCGTTGCCTCGCGCATCGTCGCCGAAGCCTTTGCCCTGCAGGGCATCGATGTGGCCTGGGAGTTCCACCCCTGGGCGCGTTCGCTGCAACTGGCCGAGCGCGGCCAACGCGCCGGCAGCGCAGTCTGGCTGCGCAGCAGCGAACGAGAGGAAAAGTTCTTTATCAGCGACCCGGTGGTGGAAAGTGGTTACTACCTGTTCCACCGCAAGGGTTACAGCTTTGACTGGCAGCAGGTCAGCGACCTGCAAGGCCGGCGCCTGGTCGGCACTCGCGGCTATGACTACGGCGAAGCCTTTCAGCAGGCCGAAGCCATTGGGCAGCTACAGGTCAATCGAGTGACCAGCGATGAAACTGCGTTTCGCCAACTGATTGCCGGTCGCGTCGATCTGTTCCCGATGGACAAGGTGGTCGGCTTCGACATGCTGCATCAGCACTTCAGCGCCGCCGAACGTGCGCAACTTAGTTTTCACCCTCAGCCACTGCGCAGCGACAGCCTGCACCTGCTGCTCTCGCGTGAAGTACCCGGCAACGCCGAGCTGATCGTCCGTTTCAACCAGGGCCTAGCGCAGCTGCGCGAGAGCGGCAAAATCGCCCAGTACCTGCTGGAAATCCAGCAACCGCTGAGCCTGGCACCCTGACTTAGGCTTCAGCGCTGGTGAACTCGACGCGGACCAGCAAGCCGTGCGGCTGAGCCTGATGCAGGCTGATCTCGGCCTGATGCGCGCGACAGATCTCACCCACAATCGCCAAACCCAGCCCCGCCCCCGAACCCTTGATGCTGCGTCGATAAAAGCGCGCAAACACCCGCTGATGCTCCTCTGACGGAATTCCCGGACCGTCGTCTTCAACCTCCAGCACCCCAGTTGGTAAGGTACGCAGAATCACATTGCCGCCAGCAGCAGTGTGGGCCAGGGCGTTATCCAACAGGTTGCACAACAGCTCATTGAGCAAAGTCGGCTCACCGCTGACCCACACCGGCTGTTCAGCCTCCAGCGCCAGAGAAATACCCCGCGCATGGGCCAGCGGCGCCAACGCCATACCCAACTCGCGCGCCAGCTGGCTGAGGTCCAGACGCTGCGCACCACCCTCGGCAATTGCCCGCGCACCGCTTTCGATACGCGCCAGCGAAAGCAATTGATTGGCCAGATGGGTCAACTTGTCGGTGTTTTGCGCCGCGTCCTCCAACGTACTGCGCCACACCGCCGGCTCCTGCGCGCGCAATCCCAGTTCGACCCGCGCCTTGAGCGCTGCCAGGGGTGTGCGCAGCTCATGGGAAGCATCGGCAATAAATTGCGATTGGCGTTCGAACAGGTTGCGCAGACGATCATTGAATTGGTTCAGCGCATCGATCAGCGGACGTAGCTCGCGTGGCATGCCAACATCCGACAACGGCTGCAGATCATCACTGGTGCGCGTCGCCACACTTCGCCGCAAGGCCTCCAGCGGGCGCAGCGCAGCGCTCACCGCCAGCCACACCAGCAACAAGGCACTCAGCGACAGCACGCCCATGCGCAGCAGAGTGCCGAGTAACAATTCGCGGGCCATGCGCTCGCGTGCGCCCTGGGTTTCCGCCACGCGGATTTCCGCTACACCATTGACTCCTGGCTCGCTGACCGGCTGCAGCAGGCTGACCACACGCACCCCCTGATTACGGAACTCGGCATCGTAGAAACGCGCCAACGCCGGATAATCCTCGGTGCGTTTGGTGCCCACTGGCGCCGGCGGTAAATCCTCATAGCCGGACACCAGCGCGCCCTGCACATCCAGCACTTGGTAGTAGATGCGCCCGGCGCTGTCATAGGCAAAGGTGTCCAGCGCCACATAGGGCACATTGGCATTCAGCCGCTCGGCGGTGGTGTACAGACCATCAGCAATCGCCCGCGCCGAGGCCAACAAAGTGCGGTCATAGGCGGTATCTGCTGCATGCCGGGCACTCCAGTAGGCGCTCAGGCTGCTGACCAACAGAATCAGCGCCAGCAGCAGCGCCAATCGGCGGATCAACCGCCCGCGCAGGCTGCCTGGCTGGATATCCACGGACTTTCCGTGCTCAGTCACCGACTGCCTCCAGTAGATAACCCAGGCCACGGAAGGTGACGATGCGCACTCCGCCGCCTTCGAGTTTTTTGCGCAGACGGTGTACGTAGATTTCGATGGCGTCGCTGCTGGCCTCTTCGTCCAGGCCGAACACTTGGGCGGCCAGCTGCTCCTTACTCATCACCCGGCCCGGCCGGGCGATCATCGCTTCCAGCACCGCCTGCTCGCGAGAGGTCAGGGTCAGCAGGCTATCGGCCAGGGTAAAGCGCCGGGTATCCAGGTCATACAGCAGATTGCCGCAGCGTTGCTGGCGTTCGCCACCGAGCACGGTACGTCGCAATAGCGCCTTAACCCGCGCCTCAAGCTCGCTCAGCTCGAAGGGTTTGGCCAGGTAATCATCGGCGCCGAGGTTAAGGCCATGTACGCGGTCCTTGACCTCACCGCGGGCGGTAAGCATCAACACTGGCAGGGTATTGCCGCGCTCGCGCAGACGCGCCAACACCTGAAAACCGTCCAGACGCGGCAGGCCGATATCGAGAATCGCCAGGGCGTAATCCTCGCTTCCAAGGGCCAGATCAGCGGCTATGCCGTCATGCAGCATGTCCACGGTCAGCCCGGTGCCACGCAGGGCCTGAGCCACGCTTTCAGCCAGGGGCAGATGGTCCTCGACCAGCAGGATTCGCACGGTAATAGCACTCCACGAACTTGTTGTTATGTACCCAGTGTAACGGTGCAAAGGCCGCTGCGAACGCCCCTGCAATTTTCTTTCAAGCTGAAAGCCTGGTGAAAGCTTGACCCCATAGCATCGGTTTCAGGTGGCTCGACCCACCGACCTGAACGACTGACGCAGTGGTGCGCAGCCGTGACAAAAACAACAATGGAGACCACAGGATGCCGACTGCATCAAATCGGGCACTTTCGCCTGTTCACCTGCTCAGCCTGGCCATCAGCACGGCCCTGCTTGCCCCCGCAGCCAACGCCGACTTTGTCGCCGACAGCAAGGCAAGCCTGACCACCACCAATATCTACCTCAATCGCGACTTCCGTGAAGGTACAAGCAGCCAGCAGAACAAGCGCGACGAATGGGGGCAGGGCTTTCTCCTCGACATCCAGTCCGGCTATACCGAAGGCACTGTCGGCTTTGGTTTGGACGCCATGGGTATGCTCGGCGTCAAACTAAACTCCGGCGGCGGCAGTACCGGCACCGACCTGCTGCCTGTGCAGGACGATGGCGACACCCCAGATCAATTCGGCCGCCTGGGCCTGACGGCCAAGGTCAAGGTCTCCAATACCGAGCTGCGCTACGGCTCGCACATTCCTGAACTGCCCGTGGTCAAGGCCAGCGACAGCCGCCTGCTGCCGCAGGTATTTGAAGGCGGTTTGCTGACTTCGTCCGAATTGGACGGACTGACCTTTACCGGCGGGCGTTTGGACAAAGTGATCGACCGCGCCTCGACCAACTCCGAAGAGCTGATCCTCAACAGCAAAAACCGCCGCTTCGCTGGCGGCATCACCGCTGACCATCTGGATCTGATGGGCCTCGACTACCAGTTCGCCAAGGGCCTCACCGGGCGCTACTACTTTGCCGACCTCGACGATATTTACCGTCAGCACTTCTTCGGCCTGCTCGCCAGCCAGCCTCTGGGCAGCGGCAACCTGAGTGCCGATGTACGCCTGATGCTGAGCAAGGACAGCGGCGCGGCGAACGCCGGAAAAGTCGATAACCGCGCCTTCAACGCCATGCTCAGTTACGCCATCAACGGCCACAAACTGGGCCTGGGCTTCCAGGACATGAGCGGCGACACCGGTTACGCCTATATCGATGGCAGCGACCCGTTCCTGGTCAACTTCGTACAGATCAATGACTTCGCCAACGCCGACGAACGCTCCTGGCAGGCCCGTTATGACTACGACTTCGGCAAAGTTGGCGTACCCGGCCTGAGCTTTATGACCCGCTACATCAAAGGCAGCGATGCGCAAATTGCTGGCAGCGACGACACCGGCGGTGAGTGGGAGCGCGACATCGAGGTCAAGTACGTGGTGCAGAGCGGCCCGCTGAAAGATGTCTACGTGCGCCTGCGTAACGCCAGTTTCAAATCCGACTTCGCCCGCGATGCGGACGAGAACCGCGTCATCGTCGGCTACACGTTGCCGATCTGGTAAACCACAATAAGAGTTCAGAGGAACACACCATGAAAACTGCCTTTACTCGCATTGCCCTGGCTACCGCTTGCATGGCCTTTGCCGGCCAACTGCTGGCTGCGGAACCGAAGCGCCCAGAATGTATTGCCCCGGCCAAACCCGGTGGCGGCTTCGACCTGACCTGCAAACTGGCTCAAAGCGGCCTGAAAGACGAAGGCCTGCTCAAGTCACCGATGCGCGTCACCTACATGCCCGGCGGTGTCGGCGCTGTTGCCTACAACGCGGTGATTGCCCAGCGCGCTGATGATCCAGGCACCATCACTGCGTTTTCCAGCGGCTCACTGCTTAATTTGGCGCAAGGCAAATTCGGCCGTTACGACGAAACCGGCGTGCGCTGGCTGGCGGCCGTCGGCACCGATTATGGCGCGATCACCGTGCGTGCCGACTCGCCCTACCAGAACCTCGATGATCTGGTGCAAGCGCTGAAAAAAGATCCAGGCAGCATTGTTTTTGGCGCTGGCGCCACCATCGGCGGGCAGGACTGGATGCAAACTGCACTGATTGCTCGCCTCGCCGGCATCGACCCGAAAAACCTGCGTTACGTTGCCTTTGAAGGCGGCGGCGAAACCCTCACCGCCATGCTCGGCGGCCATGTACAGGTCACCAGCAGCGGTCTGGGTGAAGTCACCCCGCAACTGGCAGCGAAGAAAGTACGCATCCTCGCCGTACTCTCCGATGAGCGTCTGCCGGGCAAGCTAGGCGATATTCCGACTGCTAAAGAGCAGGGCTACGACATCAGCTGGCCGGTTATTCGTGGTTTCTACATGGGCCCAGAGGTTAGCGACGAGCAGTTCAACTGGTGGAAACAGCAGTTCGACACCCTGCTGGCCAGCGAAGATTTCGCCAAGCTGCGTGAACAGCGTGACCTGCTGCCCCTGGCAGTCACTGGTGATGAGCTGAAAGCCCTGGTCTTCAAACAAGTTGAAGAATACAAGGCATTGGCAGGCGAGTTCGGCCTGGTTCAGTAAGGAAGCTACTGCGCTCGGTAATGCAGCGTTGGAAAGCGGCTCGGACGGTGGCCTCGGCCACCGAACGCCCAAAGGGCTGCCCGACAGGGCAAGCCTTGCCGCCCCTTCGCTCGTAACGCTTCCGCCTTCTGTGTATTTTCAACTAGGTAATTCGCCATGTACGTTCGCCTGTTTGCCGCGATCTGGCTGTTGTTTTGCGCCGTTCTCGCCGTTATTGCCTGGGGCTTCCAGGCACCCTTCGCCTACGACCCGGTGGGTCCGCGCGCCTATCCCTTGCTGCTGCTGGCCCTGATGTCGGCCGGCAGCCTGTGGCTACTGTTCAAGCCAGGCCTGCTCGAACAAACCTTCAACCGCAAAGCCGCCCTGCGTGCCACGTTGTGCGTGCTGACCTTGCTGGCCTATGCCGTGCTGTTTGAAACCCTTGGTTTTGTCATCAGCACTGCCTTGGCCGCTTTCGCTCTTGGCCTGCTGTTTACCGGCCGCCTGATTCCTTGCGCCATCAGCGCCGTGCTGATGGGCGTGTTGCTGTATGTCCTGTTTGACTACCTGCTGGATGTGCCGCTGCCCCTCGGCCTGTTCGAAGCCTTTGTGGAGAGCTGAAATGGAAACCCTGAATTTCTTGATGCAAGGCTTTGATGTCGCCACCCGCCCGGAAAACCTGTTGATGGCGCTGTTCGGTGCCTTTGTCGGCACCATTGTCGGCATGCTTCCAGGCCTTGGCCCGATCAACGGCGTGGCCTTGCTGCTGCCGCTGGCTTTCGCCCTTGGCCTACCACCGGAAACCGCACTGATCCTGTTGGCCGCCGTGTACCTGGGCTGTGAATACGGCGGGCGTATTTCCGCCATTTTGCTCAACGTACCGGGTGATGCCGCCGCGGTGATGACCACCCTTGATGGTTATCCGCTGGCCCGCCAGGGCAAGGCCGGCATAGCCCTGTCGCTGTCCGCGGTCAGCTCGTTTATCGGCAGCATCATCGCCACCTGCGGTGTGGTGCTGTTTGCGCCACTGCTGGCGAAATGGGCGGTGGCCTTCGGCCCGGCCGAATACTTCGTACTGATGATCTTCGCCATTGCTTGCCTCGGCGGCATGGTCGGCGACAAACCGATGAAAACCCTGATGGCTGCATTGATCGGCCTGGCCCTGGCCACGGTCGGCGTAGACTCCACCACCGGCGTATACCGCTTCACCTTCGGCAGCGTCAGCCTGTCCGACGGCATCCAGTTCGTCATCGTGGTGATCGGTTTCTTCAGCGTCAGTGAAGTGCTGCTGATGCTGGAAAAAACCCACAACGGCCAGAAAGCCGTGAAAGCCAGCGGTCGCCTGCTGTTCAACTTCAAAGAGTTCACCTTCACCTTCTGGACCATGGTGCGCAGCGCAGTTGCAGGCTTCGTCATCGGCACTCTGCCCGGTGCCGGCGCGACAATCGCCAGCGCCATGACCTACATGAGCGAAAAGCGCATGGCCGGTGCCAACGGCAAGTTTGGCGAAGGTGACCTGCGCGGCCTGGCGGCGCCAGAAGCGGCTAACAACGCTTCGGCCTGCGGTTCGCTGATCCCGATGCTGACCCTCGGCGTACCGGGTTCGGGCACCACTGCGGTGATGATCGGCGCGCTGACCCTGTACAACATCACCCCCGGCCCGCTGCTGTTTGAACAGCAGCCTGACGTGGTGTGGGGCCTGATCGCCTCGCTGTTTATCGGCAACGTAATCCTGCTGGTGATGAACATTCCGCTGGTTGGCCTGTTCTCACGCATGCTCAGCGTGCCTAACTGGGTATTGGTACCGGCGATCACCGTGATCAGCATGGTCGGCGTCTACGCGGTGCACAGCACCACCTTCGACCTGGTACTGATGATCGGCCTCGGCGTATTCGGCTACATCCTGCGCAAACTGGATTTCCCGCTGTCGGCCTTGATCCTTGGCTTCGTTCTCGGCGAGCTGATGGAAGACAACCTGCGCCGCGCCCTGTCGATCTCAGCCGGTGACTTGAACATCCTCTGGAGCAGCCCGATCAGCCTGTGCCTGTGGGCACTGACCGCTGTGATGCTGGGTCTACCTGGCTTGCGCTGGTGGCGTGCGCGTCGTACGGCGCGCCTGGCCAATGCCTAAGCTGCCTGTGCTCACCGGCTGGCAAAGCTGGTGGGCCACTCCGCTGGTAGGCCTTGCCGGCGGCGCCCTGGCCAGCCTGATTGGCTGGCCTTTGCCGTGGATCATCGGTTCACTGCTGGCAGTCATCGCGGCACGCTGCAGCGGCTGGCTGGTCACTGAGCTGCCCGGCGGGCGCAAGACCGGCCAGTGGCTGGTATCCAGCGCCATTGGCCTGCATTTCACCAGTGAAGTGCTCGGCCAGCTGCTGAGTCACTTCGGCGTCATCTTGCTCGGCGCCCTGCTCACCCTGCTGCTGAGTCTGATCGGCATTATTGTGCTACGCCGCGCCGGCCTGGACCGCGCCACCGCGTTCTTTGCGAGCATGCCTGGCGGCGCCAGCGAGATGGTCAATCTGGCCCAGCGACATAACGCTGAAACCGCCAAGGTGGCGGCAGCCCATAGCCTGCGCTTGTTGTTGGTGGTGCTGCTGATTCC
>JAHJXZ010000153.1 GCA_018827205.1 Gammaproteobacteria bacterium
CACAGTGGCGCGCTCACCAACCCGCACGGAGTAAGCGCCTTTGGATGCCAGCACCATCAATAATCTGTTCTTGATCGGTGCAATGCTGGTGGCCATGAGCATCTTGGTCAGTGCTTTCGGATCGCGCTTCGGCATCCCCATTCTGGTGATATTTCTTGGCGTCGGCATGCTTGCCGGCACCGATGGCCCCGGCGGTATCATTTTTAACAACTACCCGCTGGCTTACCTGGTGGGCAACCTAGCATTGGCCATCATCCTGCTCGACGGCGGTATGCGCACGCGGGTTTCCAGCTTTCGCGTGGCGCTGTGGCCCTCGTTGTCGCTGGCCACTGTCGGGGTTTTGATCACCGCAGGGCTCACCGGCGTTGCCGCTGCCTGGCTGTTTGAACTGACCTGGATGGAAGGCCTGCTGATCGGCGCCATTGTCGGCTCCACCGATGCCGCCGCCGTATTCAGCCTGCTCGGTGGCCGCGGCCTGAACGAACGGGTCAGCGCCACCCTGGAAATCGAATCCGGCAGTAACGACCCTATGGCGGTGTTTCTCACCGTCACCCTGATTGCCATGCTCGCCAGCGGCCAGGACGGCCTGAGCTGGGAGCTGCTGGTGCAGCTGCTGCAACAGTTCGGCATCGGCGCGCTGTTCGGCCTCGGTGGCGGCTGGCTGCTACTCAATCTGATCAACCGCATGGAACTGGCCAACGGCCTGTATCCGCTGCTGGTGGTCAGCGGCGGCCTGATCATTTTCGCCATCACCACTGCGGTCGGCGGCAGTGGCATTCTGTCGATCTACCTGTGTGGCCTGCTGCTGGGCAACCGCGCGATCCGCTCGCGCCACGGCATCCTGCATATGCTCGACGGCCTCACCTGGCTGGCACAGATCGGCATGTTCCTGGTCCTCGGCCTACTGGTCACCCCCCACGAGCTGCTGCCAATTGCTCTACCGGCCTTGGGCCTGGCGCTGTGGATGATCCTGTTCGCCCGGCCGCTATCGGTGTTTCTCGGGTTACTGCCATTTCGCGCGTTTCATGACCGCGAACGGGCCTTTATCGCCTGGGTTGGCCTGCGTGGCGCGGTGCCGATCATTCTTGCGGTGTTCCCGCTGATGGCCGGCCTGCCCAATGCCCAGCTGTTCTTCAACGTGGCGTTCTTTATCGTGCTGGTCTCCCTGCTGCTGCAGGGCACCAGCCTGCCGTGGGCAGCCAAACTGTTGCGCGTTACCGTACCGCCAGAGCCGGCGCCAGTGTCGCGCGCCGGGCTGGATGTTCACCCGACCAGCCAGTGGGAACTGTTTATCTACCGCCTCGGCGCAGAGAAGTGGTGCATCGGCGCGGCGCTGCGTGAGCTGAAGATGCCTGAAGGCACGCGTATCGCTGCACTGTTCCGGGGCAAGGAGCTACTCCACCCCTCCGGCAGCACCACTCTGGAAGCCGGTGATCTGCTCTGCGTAGTCGGCCATGAGCACGACCTGCCTGCCCTCGGCAAGCTGTTCAGCCAGGCGCCAACACGCGGCCAGGACCTGCGCTTCTTCGGTGATTTCGTGCTCGAAGGCGATGCCGAACTGGCCGCCATCGCGGCACTCTATGGCCTGCAACTGGAAGGCGCCGAAGGTCAGCTGCACCTGGGCCGCTTTATCGCCCACAAGATTGGCGGCTCGCCGGTTATAGGCGACCAGGTGGAGTGGCAAGGCCTGACCTGGACCGTGGCGGCAATTGAAGGGAACAAGATCCGCAAGGTCGGCGTCAGATTCCCCGAAGGCAGTCGCCCAGGACCAGGACTTTTCCTCTAAAAGCCTGTTTACGACCTGCTGCGCGTCGGCCCTGTTGCGTTAAAAACAGGCTCGGGATGCTTATTTACAGCAGTAAACTCTGCTCCCTTGCCTATTTTTGCCTTGCAGGGCTCTAGCTCGCGAGATCGTAAACCGACTCTAATAGCCGTTATATGCGGCACAGGCGCTTACCCAGGCGCCTGTTAAACTCAGCTTCTTTTCGAGCCAACGATTCCACTATGCCCTTTCTCCGCACTTATCTCGCCATCGCCCTGCTCGGACTGTGCTTGAGCGCTCCTCTGCTACACGCCGCCGAGCCACCGAGCCGCGAAGACGTACAGAGCAGCCTGGACAAACTGGCCGATCGCAAGTTGCCAGAAGCCGAACAATCGGCCGTCAAACAGACACTGGAGAAAACTCTGGCGCTGCTGGGTGAGAAAGCTGACAGCGTGCAGCGCCGTGCCGATCTGGAAAAACAGCTGCAGCAAGCGCCACGCCTGATTGGCGAAGCACAACGCGATTACGAGCGACTGAAAAACAGCCCCCCGACTCAGGTCAGCCTGCGCTATGGCAAAAGCACACTGCCCCAGCTCGAACAGCTGCTCGCCGACCGCAATGCACAGCTGAGCGAGTGGCAGAAGCAGATCATCGAAGCCAACAGCCTGGTGATCACCGCACAAACGCGCCCGGAACGCGCCCAGGCCGAAATTAGCGGCAACCAGACCCGCAGCCAGGAAATCAACGGCATCCTGAAAAGCGGCCGCGAGGCCAACAAGCCACTGAGCAATGAACGTCGTGACCAGCTGAATGCCGAGCTGGCCAAGCTCGACGCACAAACCCAGCTGCGTCGTCAGGAGCTGGCCGGCAACAGCCTGTTGCAGGACCTCGGCAACAGCCGCCGGACCTTGCTGGAAGAGCGCATCAAGCGCCTCGAGCAGGAGCTGCTCGACCTGCAGAACCTGATTAATGAAAAGCGCCGCGACTTGTCCGAGCAAACCCTTGCCGAACAGTCCCTCGAGGCCGCAAAAGCGGGCACCGACAACCTGCTGGCACAGGAAAGTGCCCTAAACCTGAAACTCTCAGACTACCTGCTGCGTTCCACTGATCGGCTCAATGAGCTGACTCGCATGAACCTGCAGACCAAGCAGCAACTCGACAGCCTGAGCCAGAGCGATCAAGCCCTGGAAGAACAGATCAGCGTATTGCAAGGCAGCCTGTTGCTCTCGCGCATCCTTTACAAGCAACAACAGGCCCTGCCAACGCTGAAAATCGACAGCAATCTGCCCGACCAGATCGCCGACTTGCGCCTGTATCAGTTCGAACTGAACCAACAGCGTGAAAACATCAACAACCCCAGCGTTTATGTCGACAAGCTACTCGCAGCGCAGACCACCGAGGACAATAGCCAGGCGCTGCGCACCGATCTATTGGCCATCATCGACACCCGACGTGAACTGATCGACCGCCTGAACCGTGAGCTGAATGCCCTGCTCAACGAGTCGATCACCCTGCAACTCAATCAGAAACAGCTGAAAACCACCGCCGACAGCCTACGTGCCACCCTCGACGAGCAGATGTTCTGGATCCCCAGCAACAAACCGCTGGATCTGGAGTGGTTCAAGTCCGTACCGCGCCTGCTCGAGCGGCAGATTGCCGAATTACCCTGGGGCGCCAACCTGCGCCAGCTGGGCGCCGGCCTGACCGAGCGGCCGCTGCTGTTCCTGCCCTTGCTGCTGCTGATAGTGGTGCTGCTGTGGCGCCGTGGCTATCTGTACCGCAAGCTCGCCGAGCTGCACCAGGACATCGGCCACTTCAAACGCGACAGCCAACTGCACACACCGATGGCAATCATGCTCAACGTGTTGCTGGCGCTGCCTGGCACGCTGTTCCTGGCACTGTGCGGCTTCGCCTTGCAGATGGACGCCCGCGGACAGAACGCCAACCTGGGTGAGGCGCTGTTTCAAATGGCCCAGGCCTGGCTGGTGTTCTACACCCTGTATCGCATCCTCGCCGATGGCGGCGTAGCCGAACTGCACTTCCGCTGGGGTCGCTCGCAAGTAGCGTTCCTGCACAAACAAGTGCGCCGTCTGGGCCTGGTGGTGATGGCGCTGGTGGCTGTAGTGACGATTGCCAAGCACCAGCCGGCGGGCCTGGGTGATGACGTGATCGGCCTGACCGTGGTGCTGAGTTGCTACGCCCTGATGGTCTGGCTGCTGCACAAGCTGCTGCTCACCGGCCCGGCCCGCGAACATGCCTCGGCCTTCCGCATGCTGATCGGCATAGCCCTGAGCTTGCTGCCATTGGCACTGATCGTGGCGGTCGGCTTCGGCTACTACTACACCGCACTGAAACTCAGCGACCGCCTGATCAACACCCTGTATCTGCTGGTGATCTGGCTGATCATCGAAGCCACTTTTGTTCGCGGCCTGGGCGTTGCGGCACGCCGACTCGCCTACCAGCGGGCCATGAGCAAGCGCCAGGCACAAAGCAAGGACAGCGGCGAAGGCACGGAAACTGTAGTCGAGGAGCCGACCTTGGATATCGAACAGGTCAACCAGCAGTCGCTGCGCCTGATTCGCCTGGCCCTGCTCGGTACCTTTATCGCCGGCCTGTACTGGGTCTGGGCGGACCTGATTTCGGTGTTCACCTACCTCGATAACATTGCGCTGTATGAGTACAGCAGCGGTACCGGCGATGCCGCCACTCTGGTGCCCATTAGCCTCAGCGATGTACTCGGCGCACTGATCATCATCGGCATCACCGTCGCACTGGGCCGCAACTTGCCGGGTTTGCTCGAGGTGCTGGTGCTCTCCAGGCTGAAGCTGGCCCAGGGCAGCGCCTACGCCACCACCACCCTGCTCTCCTACGCGATTGTCGGCATTGGGTTTGTCATCACCCTGTCGACCCTCGGGGTCAGCTGGGACAAGCTGCAATGGCTGGTGGCCGCGCTCTCGGTGGGACTGGGCTTCGGCTTGCAGGAAATCTTCGCCAACTTTATCTCTGGCCTGATCATCCTGTTCGAGCGCCCAGTGCGCATCGGCGACGTGGTGACCATCGGTAACCTGTCCGGCACGGTCAGCAAGATCCGCATTCGCGCCACCACCATCACCGATTTCGACCGCAAAGAAATCATCGTGCCGAACAAGACGTTCGTCACCGATCAACTGATCAACTGGTCGCTCAATGACACCATTACCCGGGTCATCGTAAAAATCGGTGTAGCCTACGAAACCGACCTGCCGCTGGCGCGCAAGCTGATGATGCAGGCCGCTGAGGAAAACCCACGGGTGCTGCGTGACCCGGCGCCGCTGCTGTTTTTCCTGACCATCAGCGCCAGCACCTTCGACTACGAACTGCGCTTCCATGTACGCGAGCTGGGCGACCGCAACGCCGCTACCGACGAAATCCTTACGCGCATTGCCTTGAGCTTCCGCGAAAACAACGTGGAAATGGCCTTCAACCAGGTCGAGGTGATGATCAAGAACCTGCAGGGTCAGGAACTCAACCTAAGCAGCGGACAGCTCATAAACGCCGGGGCCGCGGCTGCCGCAAAACAAGAGCAACTGCCGCCCGCCCCGTCTGTAGACCCGCTGTAATTCAGTTACTCGCCCGCTGCTGCGGGCTTGAACCCTCATCATTGCCGGGCCGCGCCAGCCCGGCCGGAGTCTGGCCGTGAAGTCGCTCATCGAGCTGCAGTTCGACAACCGTTTCGCCCGCCTCGGCGACACCTTTTCTACCCACGTGTTGCCCGAACCGATTGCCGAGCCACGCCTGGTAGTCGCCAGCCCGGCCGCCATGGCCCTACTCGACCTGGAGCCAAGCGAAGCCGACAGCGAGGTATTCGCGCAGATATTTACCGGACACAAGCTGTGGAGTACGGCTGAGCCACGCGCCATGGTCTATTCCGGGCACCAGTTCGGTGGCTACAACCCGCGCCTGGGTGATGGCCGCGGGCTATTGCTGGGCGAGGTCATCAACGACGCCGGCGAGTACTGGGACCTGCACCTGAAAGGCGCCGGGCAAACGCCCTACTCGCGCATGGGCGACGGCCGTGCGGTGCTGCGCTCATCGATCCGCGAATTTCTCGCCAGCGAGCACCTGCACGCCCTCGGCATCCCCAGCTCGCGGGCTCTGTGCGTCACTGGCTCCAGCACCCCGGTGTGGCGCGAAAAGCAGGAACGCGCGGCCATGGTCCTGCGTCTGGCCCCCAGCCATGTGCGTTTCGGCCACTTCGAATACTTCTATTACACCCAGCAGCATGAGTCGCTCAAACAACTGGCCGAACATGTGCTGCACAACCACTACGGCGAATGCGTGCAGCAAGAGCAGCCGTACCTGGCGATGTTCCGCGAGATCATTGAGCGCAACGCGGCGATGATCGCCTACTGGCAGGCCTACGGTTTCTGCCATGGGGTGATGAACACCGACAACATGTCCATCCTCGGTATCACCTTCGATTACGGCCCCTACGCCTTCCTCGATGATTTCGACGCCAACCACATCTGCAACCACTCCGATGACACCGGCCGTTACTCGTTCAGCAACCAGGTGCCCATTGCCCAATGGAACCTCGCAGCCCTCGGCCAGGCACTGGTACCGCTCGTGGATGTTGAGGCGCTGCGCGAAAACCTCGGCCTGTTCCTGCCGCTGTACCAGGCGCATTACCTCGACCTGATGCGCAAGCGCCTGGGCTTACTCAGCGCCGATGAGGGCGACGAAGCCCTGGTGCAACGCCTGCTGCAACTGATGCAGAGCAGCGCGGTGGATTACACGCTGTTCTTCCGCGAACTCGGCGATAGCCCCGCCAATCAGGCCGTGGCGCGCCTGCGTGATGACTTTACCGACTTGGCCGGTTTCGACGCCTGGGCCGCCGACTACCTGGCGCGCAGCGCTCAGGATGGCGATAACCAGGCGCAACGACGCACGCGCATGCAGGCGGCCAACCCCAAATATATTTTGCGCAACTACCTGGCGCAGCAGGTGATCGAAGCCGCCGAGCTGGGTGATTACGCCCCGGTGCGCGAACTGCATCAGGTGCTGTCGCGGCCCTTCGACAAGCAGCCCGGCTTCGAACGCTACGCCCAGCGCCCACCAGAATGGGG
>JAHJXZ010000154.1 GCA_018827205.1 Gammaproteobacteria bacterium
CAAAACCGCGATGGCCCTCCTCACCCACGTAATGCAGCAGCGTGATCGGCGCACTGAAACCCTGAGCCAGAGCAGCGCGCAACATGCCCAGCAGCGGCGTGATGCCACTGCCAGCAGCCAACAGCAGCACACCCTGTTGCGCCTCGGGCCAGCTCAGTTCGCCATACACCGGGCCCAGCTCCAGCACATCGCCGACCGGCAGATGCTCCAGCAGGTAGGGCGAAACACGGCCAGCAGCCTGATGCTTGATGGCGATCTGCAAACGGCCATTCCGCTGCACCGCAGTCAGACTGTAACTACGGCTCAGGCGTACGCCGTCACGTTCGAGATAAAGCTGCAGATGCTGCCCCGGCTGCGCGCCGCGCCAGTTGCCGTTGGCCTGCAGGGTCAATTCGAGCATGTCATCGGCAACCCACTGTCGCTGGGTAACCCGGGCAAACACCCGATTCAGCCGCAGCGCCGGATGCAACAGCGCCAGCCCCGCATCGACATCACTTTCTCGCAACCAGCCATGAGCGACCAGCACGCGCAGCGGATAGAGCAGGCTTGCGAGCCCGCGTACCCAGGCAAAAGGAAGAAGGGCCATGGCAAGACTCCAGTGAACAATTGTTCACTAGACTGGCAGAGCATATTTATTCAGTCAACACTCGTTCACTCAAACTCGAATAAACAACCGCGGTTCGACGTAAACAACGGCCATTTGTTAGAGTGCGGCGCTGATTTCGCAATGCAGAGCCATGCACGCTTGAAACCACTACAACCGCGCGCCGAACAAAAACTGCAAACCCGCCACGCCTTGATGGACGCCGCGCGCAGCCTGATGGACAGCGGCCGTGGTTTTGGCAGCCTGAGCCTGCGTGAGGTGGCGCGCTGCGCCGGCATCGTGCCGACCGGTTTCTACCGGCATTTCGAGGATATGGACGCCCTGGGCCTGGCGCTGATTGCCGAAGTTGGGGAAACCTTCCGCGAAACCATCCGCCAGGTACGCCATCACGAGTTCGAAGTGGGCGGCGTGATCGACGCCTCGGTGCGCATCTTCCTTGATGCGGTGACGGCCAACCGTTCACAATTTCTGTTTCTCGCCCGCGAGCAGTACGGCGGCTCACTACTGGTACGCCAGGCAGTGGGCGCACTGCGCGAACGCATTACCGCCGACCTGGTCGCCGACCTTGCAGCCATGCCGAAACTGCAGCACTTCGACGCCCCGGCGCAGAACGTGATCGCCGACCTGGTGGTAAAAACCGTATTCGCCACCCTGCCCGAGCTGATCGACCCACCCGCATCGCCACTGCCGATGCACGCCTCGCCCGAAATCAAAATGATCGAGCAGCTGCGCTTTATCTTTATCGGTGCCAAGCATTGGCAGGGGCTGGGCCAGACCCGCGGCTGATCGCAGACCGGCAGTCGCACCAAAAACGCGCATTAACTCGACGCGCGCACCAAATCACAGCTCAGCACGCTCCAATTTCAGCCACCCCACCACCCACGCGGCCCGCTCTGCGAGGCGCAATGGCAGCTTGGCAAGGCACTTGCTCTATAACCGGCATTGCCCTGCCGGAAACATGCCCCATGTTGGTGATCCACCGCCGTATTGCCGCCCAGCCGCACTGGGACGCCGAACTTGAACTGAGCTTCGAGGCCCGCAGCAAAAGCCGCCTGCGCTGCTTCAGCCGTACAGGTGAGGACGTCGGCCTGTTCCTCGAACGCGGCCAACCCGCCCTGCATGACGGTGAATGCCTACAGGCCGAAGATGGCCGTATCGTGCGCGTCATCGCCCGCGCCGAGCCGCTGCTGCACGTTACCTGCGCCAACCCATTCGAATTGATGCGCGCCGCCTATCACCTGGGCAACCGCCATGTTGCCCTACAACTGGGCGATGGCTGGCTGCGCCTGCCGGATGACTACGTACTCAAGGCCATGCTCGAACAGCTCGGCGCCACCGTGGAGCTGATCGAGGCGCCCTACCAACCCGAGCAAGGTGCCTACGGCGGCGGCCATCACCATTCCCATGCTGGCGATGCCGAATTCAGCTATGCGCCGCGCCTGCATCAATTCGGTGCGCGCAAGTGAACGAAATGGCTCTGAACGCCAGCGAGCGCAGGCGAGGCAAGGCGCAAGGTGGCGAGGACGCGGAGTTTACAAATGTTAAATGAGCAGTCCGAGCCGCCTTGCAACGCAGCATCGACAAGCGCAGCCAGTTCAGTGTCATTTCGCGCCTGGCAGCTACTGCGTCTGGCCAGCCCGCAGCTGCCGATTGGCGGTTATAGCTATTCCCAGGGGCTGGAAATGGCCGTTGAACAAGGCCTGGTCGATAACGCAGAAAGCGCCGAACGCTGGATTGCCGATCAGCTGCTGCTCAACCTGGCTCGCTTCGAAGCCCCTTTGCTGCTCGCCCATTGCCAGGCCGCTGCGCTTGAGGACTGGGCGCAGCTGCGCAGCCTCGCCGAACAACAGCGCGCCAGCCGCGAAACCCGTGAGCTGCGCCTGGAAAGCCGGCAGATGGGTTACTCCCTGCAGCAACTGCTAAGCGGCCTGCCGGAGCTGGATCAGCCGGCGCAGCAACTGTTTAGCGAGTTGGATGAACCCGGCCTGGCCGTTGGCTGGGCGCTGGCGGCGCGGGCCTGGCAGATCGAGCCGCAGGATGCCCTCGCCGCCTGGCTCTGGGGCTGGCTGGAAAACCAGCTGGCAGTACTGATGAAAACCCTGCCGCTGGGCCAGCAAGCCGCCCAGCGCCTGACCTCGCAACTGCTGCCGCTGCTCGATCAGGCGCAGCGCAAGGCCAGCGAACTGCAATCACAACACTGGGGCAGCGCCGCCTTCGGCCTGGCCCTGGCGAGCATGGCGCATGAGCGCCAGTACAGCCGTTTATTCCGTTCTTGATGATAAGGAAGACTAAAAGATGAACAGCCAACCCCTGCGCATTGGCATCGGTGGCCCGGTCGGCTCCGGCAAGACGGCCCTGACCCTGGCCCTGTGCCTGGCCCTGCGCGAGCGCTACAACCTGGCGGTGGTGACCAACGATATCTACACCCAGGAAGACGCGCAGTTTCTGGTGCGCAACGAGGCCCTGGCGCCGGAGCGGATCATCGGCGTGGAAACCGGCGGCTGCCCGCACACGGCGATTCGCGAGGACGCTTCGATCAACCTGGAAGCGGTCGACCAGCTCAACCGGCGCTTTCCGGGACTGGACCTGATCATCGTCGAGTCCGGCGGCGACAATCTCTCGGCCACCTTCAGCCCGGAGCTATCCGACCTGACCATCTACGTGATCGACGTATCGGCCGGCGACAAGCTGCCGCGTAAGGGCGGCCCGGGCATCTGCAAATCCGACCTGCTGGTGATCAACAAGATCGATCTGGCCCCGCTGGTCGGCGCATCGCTTGAAGTAATGGAGCGCGACACCCTGAAGATGCGCGGCGACAAGCCGTTCGTGTTCAGCAACCAGAAAGTCGGCCAGGGTCTGGAGCAGATCATCGCCTTTATCGAACGCCACGGCATGCTCACGGCCGCCTGAAAACGCCCCTATTCAGTCAAGGAGACATACCATGAACCTGCGCAAATCACTATTCGCCATCGCCCTGTTTCTCAGCCCCGCAGTGGCATTCGCCCACGCCGGCCACGACCACTCCGGGCTAATGGCCGGCCTGGCGCATCCAGTGTTCGGCCTCGATCACCTGCTGGCGATGCTCGCCGTAGGCCTGTGGGCCGCGCAGCAATCCGGCGCGGCGCGCTGGGCGCTGCCGCTGACCTTTGTTGGCAGCATGCTGATCGGCGGGCTGCTCGGCTTTAACGGCCTGCAGATGCCACTGATGGAAACCGGTATCGCCGCCTCGGTATTGGTCTTTGGTCTGCTGGTGGCAGTGGCTATTCGCCTACCAATGCTGGTCGCCATCGCCCTGACTGCAGTATTTGCCCTGACCCACGGCGTCGCCCACGGTCTGGAACTTCCGGATCTGGCCAGCCCATGGGGCTATGCCGCAGGTTTTGTAGTCGCCACCGCTGCCCTGCATGCCAGCGGCTACGCCCTGGTGCGCCTACTACCACAAGCTGCGGCTCCTGTAGTTCGGGTCATGGGCGCCGCTTCGGCACTGACCGGTGCCTGGTTGTTGGCGAGCTGATCAGACTGACCGGGTGGGCGCGGCTAGCGTCCACCCACTTACCGCCAGCCGGCCCTGACCGCAAAGGTCGCTAGGCTGGCGCATTTCGCCTCTCGCCCAGCAGCCATGGCTTTGTCATAGTCGAGGCGTATTAAACCCCTCACCATTTGACTGCCCCGGACCCTGACCATGCTGCGCGTTGCCCGCTTTCTCTCTGCTCCACTGCTATTGCTTGCCATCGCCCTCGGCGTGCTGGCCCTGACCAGCAAACCGGCCCAGCCGGCGGCGGTGCTCAGCAGTTTTGCCGAACAACCGCTGGTTATCGCCCACCGTGGCGGCAAAGGCCTATGGCCGGAGAACAGCCTGTTTGCCTTCCATCGCGCCAGCGCCCTGGGCGTGGACATGCTGGAGATGGACCTACACCTATCCAGTGATGGCGAGCTGGTGGTCATTCACGACAGCACCCTGGAGCGCACCACCAATGGCGAAGGCCCAGTTGCGGCGCTCAGCCTGGAGCAGTTGCAAGCGCTGGATGCCGGCTACAACTGGAGCGCTGATGGCGGCCAAAGCTATCCCTATCGCGGCCAGGGCGTGCGCATCCCAAGCTTTACCGAAGTGCTCGAGCGTTTCCCCAGCATCCCCAAGGTGATTGAAATCAAGGTGCCGGATGTCGGCATGGAAGCACAGCTGTGTGATGTCCTTGAGGCGCACAAACAACGTGACCAGGTCATCGTCGGCAGCTTTTATGACCGCAGCCTGCAGTTGTTCCGCGAGCAATGCCCAGGTGTGGCCACCTCCGCAGGGCCCGGTTCGGTACGCCTGCTGGTGGCGCTCAACTGGGTCGGCTTAGGCAGCTTGCTGTCGCCCTCTTACCAGGCGCTGCAGATTCCCGAAGCCCACGGTGGCCTGCACGTTGCCAGCCCAAGCCTGCTGAAGACCGCCGCACAGCGCGGGCTTAACGTGCAGCTGTGGACCATCAACGAACAGCCGGACATGCGCCGCCTGCTCGACCTGGGTGCACACGCGCTGATCACCGACTACCCGGACCGCGCCTTGCAAGTACTCGGACGCTCGACGCAGATCAGCGCCCTGGAAGACTAAAAGCCTTTACGAGCTGCTGGGCCCCGGCCCTGCTGTACAAAAAACAACCTAACGCGCTCAGACCACGCCCGCTGTGGCCTGAGCGCAAGCGTGCGCAGCTTATCCACAGATCACTCCACAGCAACCTGGGATAAGTTATCCACCGCGCACCCCGGCACTGCAGCAAACCCTTGAAATAACGCGATTATTGCTTGACTCGAACCTCTCTAAATGACGTACTTCGAGGTATATGCAAGCTGTTCAAAAATCGACCAAAGCGCGCAAAGCCTGGCTTTATAAGCCTCTCAGCCAGGCATACCATAGTTATCAACAGCTCTACCCACAGTAGTCGTGGACAACTTCAGCGCTACCCCATAACGCCCTGAATAACCAGGCTAAGCTGTTGTTTATACGATAAATAATTGACTGATCAAAAAGCGTACAGCAGCCGCAAAGAGCCATACGACTAAGCCTTCAAGCGCCTACGCCCACCTTATCCACAGCTCACTCCACAGTCTTTGTGCACAACTACCTATGCACCGCCACAAGGGCTGTGCATAACGCCGCTGCAGTTGCTGGCTATGACCCCTATCGAGACAATCAACAGCCCATGTGCCGAGCACAGGCGTAACGTCGCTCCATCAATCACGGAGATACGTCCATGCCACTCAATGACCTGTTACGCAGCCTGCTCGCCGCCTATGCCAATGGTGCTACTGGCAGCAGCGACTAACTTCACAGTCGGTTTTCGTGCACTGCGGCAAACCTGGATTGGTCGCCTATGGCTGATGTGTGCTGACTCACGTATAAATCTGCGCACTATCGCCTGCAGTTATGCCGGTGGTTTACCCAAGCAACCATAGAAAGGAATCCCTCGTATGGCCGGTGCCAGCCTGTTAACCCTGCTCGATGACATCGCCGCCGTTCTCGATGACGTGGCCCTGATGACCAAGGTGGCCGCGAAGAAAACCGCAGGCGTACTGGGTGACGACCTGGCGCTGAATGCCCAGCAGGTCACTGGCGTGCGCGCTGAGCGTGAACTGCCAGTGGTCTGGGCGGTGGCCAAGGGCTCCTTTCGCAACAAACTGATTCTGGTGCCAGCAGCATTGCTGATCAGTGCCTTTGCCCCCTGGGCGGTAACACCGCTGTTGATGCTCGGCGGTGCGTTCCTCTGCTACGAAGGCTTTGAGAAGCTCGCGCACAAGTTTCTGCACAGTAAGGATGAGAGCCAGAGCAAACACGACGAGCTGCGCACCGCCGTGGCTGACCCCGCTGTGGATATGTTGGCGTTCGAGCAGGACAAGATCAAAGGCGCGATCCGCACCGACTTTATCCTCTCGGCGGAAATCATCGCCATCACCCTTGGCACGGTCGCCATGGCCAGCTTCGGCAAGCAGGTTGTGGTGCTTTCCGGTATCGCCATTCTGATGACTGCTGGGGTGTATGGCCTGGTGGCGGGCATCGTCAAACTGGATGATGCGGGGCTGTTTCTCAGTCAGCGCAACGGTGAAGGCATGACTAACCGCCTGCAACGCAGCCTGGGCCGAGGCCTGCTACTGACAGCGCCGTACTTGATGAAAGGGCTGTCAGTCGTGGGCACGGCGGCAATGTTTATGGTCGGCGGCGGCATCCTCACCCACGGCGTTCATGCCGCGCAGGTGTGGATCGACCAGTTGGCGCAGAACGTGGCTGCCAGCAGCGGAGTGCTGGCAGCCCTTTTGCCCACCCTGCTGAATGCTGGGATCGGAGTCATTGCCGGGGCCATTACCTTGCTGCTGGTCAGCTTGGCAACCCGCGCCTGGAAAGCCGTCAAAAGCTAACCTGGCAAGGGCAGCACCGTCACCTGCACCTCGGGGTCGTGGCTGCCGCCGCCGAGAATCACCCCGCGCAGCGGCGAGACATCTGCAAAGTCGCGGCCCCAGGCCAGGGTGATGTGCTCCAGCGCCGGGCGGATATTGTTGGTCGGGTCGAAATCCACCCAGCCGTGCTGCGGGCAATACACCGAGATCCAGGCGTGTGAAGCATCGGCGCCGATCAACCGCGGCTGGCCAGGCGGCGGCTGGGTCAGCAGGTAGCCGCTGACATAACGCGCCGAAAGGCCCATGGAGCGCAGACAAGCGAGCATCAGGTGGGCGAAGTCCTGGCACACGCCGCGGCGCTCCTCCAACACCTGCAGCAGCGGGGTCGCCACCTGCGTGGCAGCGGCATCGAAGCTGAACTCTTGATAAATCTTCTGCATCAACCCATCCACCGCCGCCAACAACGGCCGGCCGGGGCTAAAGCAATCCGCCGCGTAATCGGAAAACACCTGCTTGAGGTGCACATAGGGCGACTCGAAACGAAAGCGCGTGGCCTCCAGCACGCCGGGCAACAGTGCCTGACCGCTGTAGCGCAGCGCCGTGCAGGCGTCTTCCCAGAGCGGCGACGCCTGCAGATCCAGCGCCGGCCGCGCCAGCACCTCGACCTGCAGGCGCGCGCTGACCTTGAGTTCGTTATGCGGGCGCTCGAACACCAGGCGAGTCAGCGGGTTGCCGAATACATCCAGAGCATCCTGGCGCCTGCACGGCTGTGGGCTGACCTGCAGCTGCTGGTTGTGGTTACGCTGCCAGGGGCAAGCGCGCGGCCACAGATGCGCCAGTTGTTGGGCCAGCGACACCGGACTGGCGTAGCGATAATGGGTGTCGTGAAGAATCTGGTAGCGGGCGCTGCTCATGAGGATTGCGTCCGCTGGCTGGCATCGACATGCACGAAAAAGCGCAGGCCCAAGCGATCAGAAATTTCCGCACTGGCCTGGCTGATGCTTTCCAGCAAGCCGGCCAGACCTTCCAGCACCTCCTGCACACTGGTCGAACCAAACAAGGGGTTCTCCAGGCTGCCAAGACTAAAACGCGCCAGTTGCCCTTCCAGGTGTTTCAGTCGGCGCTCACTGGGCAGCTCGAAACGCTCGCCCAGGCGCGATAGCGAGCGCAGCAGAGTACGCACCTGAAACAGCACCGCATGCGGGTTCTGCTCATCCAGCAGCAACAGGTCGAGCACCGGAATCAGCTGCGCCGAGGCCAGGTAGCGGGTGCGGTAGGTGATGCTGCTGTTACCCAGCTCCAGCAGCCACTCCAACGCCGACTGATCCTGCGCCGCGCTGCTACGCAGAAAATTCGCCAGGCTGTCGCAGAGAAACTGCAGGCGCTCAATGCAGCGGCCAATCATCAGAAAACGCCAGCCGTCATCGCGGGTCATGTCATCCAGGGCAAAGCCTGACAGCGCCGCCAGCGACAGCAGCAGACGGTCGAGAAAATCCAGTAACTCGCCGAAGTCGGCCTGCTCGCTGCTCAGCGCCTGGGCCTCGCGCTGCAACTCCAGCAAGGCCTGCCAGTTAGCCTGGGACAACTTGCCACGCACGCTGCCAGCCACCCATTGCAGACGCTGCAGATTGCCGCGCAGGCTGTCCGGCCAATCCTCGCCGAGCAGTGCTTCAAGCAGGCGCGTATGTAGCTCGCCTCTCTCGGCATCCGGCAACAAGCCAAGGCTCTCGGCCAGGCTCAGGGCGGTTTGCAGGGCCTGGGGGTCATCGTCGTCATCGACATAGCGCGCCAGCATGATGCGCAGCAGCCGCGCGCCGTCCTCGCAGCGTTCGCTGTAACGACCAAACCAATAGAGGTTTTCCACCACCCGCGAAGGCAGATAAGGGTCACTGCGCACCAGATCAGCCACGCCCAGCGGGCGCAGCCATTGCCAGGGCTCACCGCCGCCATGCCGTTCGCCGAGCACCCAGGTGTCCTTGCTGGCGCCACCGCGCTGCATCGACACCACTTCGGCGTCGGCGTCGGCGGCTACCCGAGTGAGGCCGCCGGGCATGACCCGGTAACCCTCGGCGCTGGCCACGGCGAATACCCGCATGCCGATGGCGCGCGGCGCCAGTTGGCCTTCTTCCGGCTGCCAGACTGGCGCCTGCGACAGTTGCGCCAGCGCCTGGGCAACATAGGCATAAGGCCGCGCCTTGAGGCGTTCGGCCAGTTCGGCGCGTTGGGTTTCATCCAGATCACGGCCAAACACCGGAGTAAAACTCTGTGAGGGAAAGCTGGCGCGCACCAGCAGCTCATCGAGCTGCTCAAGGGCTTTATCCAGCACCGGCGGCTCGCCGCACCACCAGCTGGCGATGCTCGGCAGCAGCAGTTCTTCGCCCAGCAGTTTTTCTGCGATGGCTGGGAGAAAGCCCGGCAGTCCGGGGGACTCCAACACGCCGCTGCCGAGGGCATTGGCCACCAGCACATTGCCCTGACGCACCGCTTCCAGCAGGCCTGACACGCCAAGGGCCGAGTCAGTACGCAGCTCCAACGGGTCGCAGAAATCATCATCCAGACGGCGCAACACAGCATGCACGCGGCGCAAACCGGCCAAAGTTTTCAGGTAGACCTTGGCGTCACGTACGGTCAGGTCGCTGCCTTCCACCAGCGGATAGCCGAGTTGGCGCGCCAGGTACAGGTGCTCGAAATAACTCTCGTTGAATCGCCCAGGCGTAAGCAGCACCACCAGCGGCGTTTCTCCATCAGCCGGAGCCTGACGTGCCAATGTGTCCTGCAAAGTACGGAAGAAGCCGGCCAGGTACTGCACGCGCAGGTCACGGTACAACTCGGGAAAGGCGCGCGAGACAATCTGCCGGTTTTCCAGCGCATAACCGGCGCCGGAGGGCGCCTGGGTACGGTCGGCGGTGACCCACCAGCGGCCATCCGGGGCGCGGGCCAAGTCCACCGCATACAGGTGCAGGTAGGTGCCGCCAGGCGGCTGCACGCCCTGGCAAGGCCACAGGTAGTTGTTATGGCCAAACACCAGCTCGGCGGGTAACAGGCCATCGGCCAGCAGCTGCTGCGGGCCATACAGATCAGCCAGCACGGCATTCAACAAACCGGCGCGCTGCGCCACGCCGGCGGCGATCTGCTGCCACTCTTCGGCCGGAATCAGGTTAGGCAGCAGGTCCAGCTCCCATGGCCGGTCGGCGCCATCGGGGTCGGCGTAGACGTTGTAGGTCACGCCATTTTCCTGAATCTGCCGCGCCAACAGGGCCTGGCGCTGAGCCAGCTGCGCCGGGCTGCTGCGCTGTAAACGCTCCAGCAACAGGCGCCAATGCGGGCGCACCTGTCCATCAGCGTCTAACAGTTCGTGGTAAGCCCCAGACGTCAGGGTGTAGTCGGCAAGCAGGTCGGGCATGGCAGGCTCGATAAATGGCAGCGCTCCCATCGCCACTTGTATGGAGGGAGTGATGATCCTCTCCAGACAAGCGGCGATGGGATTAAACGAGGCGCAAATCCAGGGTCATGGGCATTTCATTATTATTGATCGGAGCCAACGCCGGGCGCTTGCCGGGACTGTGGCCCAGGCGGAAGAAGCGCGCCAGGCGCCGACTCTCGGCTTCAAAGGCATTGACCGGCAGGCTGTCGTAATTGCGTCCGCCGGGATGGGCGACATGATACTGGCAACCGCCGAGGGAGCGGCTCATCCAGCTATCCACCAGGTCGAAGACCAGCGGCGCATGCACCTCGATGGTCGGGTGCAGGCAGTTGGCCGGCTGCCAGGCGCGGAAACGCACGCCGCCGACAAATTCGCCAACCTTGCCGGTAGGCCGCAGCGGCACCGGTACGCCATTGCAGGTCAGTACATAGCGATCGCTCGGCAGGCCACTGAGCTTGACCTGCATGCGTTCCAGCGAGGAGTCGACATAACGCACCGTACCGCCGCCACCGCCCTCTTCGCCCAACACATGCCAGGGCTCCAGCGCCTGACGCAGTTCCAATTCGATGCCTTTGACGTTGAAGTCGCCGGATTTTGGGAAGCGGAACTCGAAGTGCGGGGCAAACCACTCGCTGTGCAGACGGTAGCCACAGCCGTCCAATTCCTGCAGCACGTCGGTAAAATCCTGCTCGATAAAGTGTGGCAGCAGGTAGCGGTCATGCAGTTCGGTGCCCCAGCGCACCAGCCGCGCCGGCTTGTAGGGCTCGCGCCAGAAACGGGCGATCAACGCGCGGATCAGCAACTGCTGGGCCAGGCTCATCTGCGCATGGGGCGGCATCTCGAAGGCGCGCAGCTCCAGCAGGCCGAGGCGCCCGGAGGCCGAGTCCGGCGAGTACAACTTGTCGATACAGAACTCGGAGCGATGGGTGTTACCGGTCACGTCCACCAACAGGTTGCGCAGCAGGCGGTCGACCAACCAGGGCTGACAATCGCGCCCCACTTCGGGCATTTGCGCGAAGGCAATTTCCAACTCGTACAGGGCATCGTTACGCGCTTCGTCGATGCGAGGTGCCTGCGAAGTCGGGCCGATAAACAGGCCACTGAACAGGTAGGACAGCGATGGATGGTTGTGCCAGTAGCTGATCAGGCTGCGCAACAAATCGGGCCGGCGCAGAAACGGCGAATCTGCCGGGGTCGCGCCACCGAGCACAAAGTGGTTACCGCCACCCGTACCGGTATGGCGGCCGTCGATCATGAACTTCTCGCTGGACAGGCGGCATTCGCGGGCCTGTTCGTAAAGAAACTCGGTACGCTCGACCAGCTCATCCCAACTGGCGGCCGGGTGGATATTGACCTCGATCACACCAGGGTCCGGGGTAACCCGGAAAAACTGCAAGCGCGGGTCCTGCGGTGGCTCGTAGCCTTCCAGCAGCACCGGGCATTTCAGCTCGGCGGCGGTAGCTTCGATGGCCGCCACCAGTTCCAGGTAATCCTCCAGGCGTACCAGCGGCGGCATAAACAGATACAACTTGCCCTCACGCGGTTCGGCGCACAGCGCAGTACGCACGATGCCGGCAGCCGATTGACCGAGTAGCGGACGTTTGCCGCTGCCATTCTGACTGCCCGTCCAAACACCACGCACCTGCGGCTTGATCTGCGCCGCAGCCGGCAGTGGCGCGAAGTGCTGGCTCGGATCTTCCGGTGTCACATAGGGGTAATCGGCTTCGCTGACCCAAGGCTGGGAGTCCAACGGCAGGCGATAGCCCATCGCCGAATCACCCGGTATCAACCGGCAATGCTGGTCACGCAGGAACCAGCTGCCGCTTTGCCAGCCCAGCTGTTTGGCGTGCCGAGCCAACGGCAGGATATGCCCGACCACTTTATCCAGGCCTTGCTCGAAGACTTTGCGCAGGCGCTCGCGCTCCAGCGGGTCGGCCAGACGCGGATCTTCAGCGGTAACGTTGATCGGTAAGCGCTGCTCGCGCCAGAGGTAATAGAAGCGGTCCTCATAAGCCGGCACACAATATTTGCCGTCCACGCCCAAGCGCTCGGCCAGCAGCGTGAGGAAATCCGCAGCCTTGGCAGCGTCGACGGCATAGTCCTGCTGCTCATCGGCATACAGCGCCGGGTTGTGCCAGATCGGCTCACCGTCACGTCGCCAATAGGCATTCAGCGACCAGCGTGGCAGCTGCTCACCGGGGTACCACTTGCCCTGGCCAAAATGCACCAGCGCTTCTGGCGCGTAATGCTCACGCAGGCGATGAAACAGCTCGGTGGCCAGGCGACGCTTGTTCGGCCCCAGGGCGGCGGTGTTCCACTCAGGGTCATCGGGGTAGTCCAGTGCGACAAAGGTTGGCTCGCCGCCCATGGTCAGGCGTACGTCCTGGGCCTGCAGATCGTCATCTATTTTCTGGCCGAGGCCGACAATCGCCTGCCACTGCTCGTCGCTGTAAGGCTTGCTGACGCGCGGCGCTTCCCAGATGCGCTCGACCCACATTTCATGGCTGAACTCGCACTCGCTTTCATCCACGCCGCCGCTGATCGGCGCGGCCGAGGACGGCTCAGGGCTGCAGGCCAGCGGAATATGGCCTTCGCCAGCGAACAGGCCGCTGGTCGGGTCCAGGCCGATCCAGCCAGCGCCCGGCAGGTAAACCTCGCACCAGGCATGCAGATCGGTGAAGTCCACCTCGGTGCCGGAGGGGCCATCGAGGGATTTCACATCGGCTTTCAGCTGGATCAGATAACCGGAAACAAAGCGTGCCGCCAGGCCCAGGTGGCGGAATAGCTGCACCAGCAGCCAGGCCGAATCGCGGCATGAACCGGAGGCCTTCTCCAGGCTTTCTTCCGGGGTTTGCACGCCCGGCTCCAGGCGGATCAGGTAGCCGATGTCAGTGGACAGACGCTGATTCAGTGCCACCAGAAAATCCACGCTCGGCAGTGGCGTGCGCTCGATGCTGGCCAGGTACTTGGCAAACTGCTTACCGGCCGGCAGTTTGACCAGATAGGGCGCCAGCTCCAGTTGCTCGCCAGCGGTGTAGGCGAAGGGAATTTTCTCGGCGTAGGGTTCGAGGAAGAAGTCGAAGGGGTTGAATACCGCCATTTCGGCGACCAGATCGACCTCGATTTTCAGCTCGCGGGTCTTCTCCGGAAACACCAGGCGCGCCAGGTAGTTACCCTGGGGGTCCTGCTGCCAGTTGATAAAGTGCTCGCCCGGCTCGACCTTCAACGCATAGGACAGAACCCGGGTACGGCTGTGCGGTGCAGGGCGCAGGCGCACGACCTGCGGGCCAAGATTGACGGCGCGGTCGTAGCGGTAGTGGCTGACATGGTGCAAGGCGATATGAATCGACACAGCGGGCCTCCTGCGAGCCTGGGCGATAACCAGGCAGCGCAAGACTTATGCCAGTGGCCCACGCCAGCGCTGGCGCGGCCTGGCGTACTCTCCCGCCACTGACGCGCACCACAACAGGGCCGGCCCTGCCCCACGCCTGCTGCGGCGCACGAAAACAGGTCGCCCCTTGATCGCATGGCGTCTGCAAAACCGTGGGAGGGGCCAGGCGGCGATCCGCTTTAGCCGCGACAACAGCTCGCCGCTACGACTGCATGGATGCAGGAGGTAGAGCGAAGCAGGATGCCAAAGCCGAAAGCCCCTCCTACACCTCCTAGCCCGTAATAGGGATAACTCAGCAATCCCCTTGCAGGCTGGCAATCCAGCGCTGCAGCACCTCGACGCCTTTGGCATGCACGGTGGAGCGGCCCAACTCCGGCATCATGATGCTTGGGTCAACACTTTCCACGCGAAACAGCAGCACCGATTTGTCCGGCTGCCCCGGGTGAATATCCACCAAGCGGTCGCCCGAGCCCTTACCCGCCGCCACCGGTTGTTTGCACAGGCCGTAACTGATGCCGATGGCCGTATCGGGGTTAAGCAATAGCCCTGATGTACGCCCTGGCCCCTTGGGGTTGTGGCAGTGGCTGCAGTTGGCATCCAGATAACTGCGCGCCTGCTTTTCCAGGCTCTCACCACTGCGCGGCGTCGGCCATAGGGCGTTTTGCGGCACGCCCTGCAACTCGGCTGGCACACCGTGCAGACGGCCCTGCTGCTGCCAGTGCTGCAACTGGTTATGGGTGCCATCGGCGTAGGCAAAATCCTTGTTCAAGTGCCGCGCTTTAGGCCCCAGTGGGTTGACGCCCTGCCCTGCACGCTCCTCATGGCAACCGGCACACTGGTTGGCATCCGGTACCTGGTAGGCCACTGGCTGGCTCTTACCCTCGGCATACAGCAGGCTCAGCTCGCGGCTGTCGCCAGCCCACTCCAGATGGGCCTCCTGTTGCTGTTCATCCCACACATAGGGCAGCGCTACCCAGCCATCCTGCTGCTTGAGCAGGATGCGTGTCTCAATCAACTGCACCCGCGCCAGCTCCAGGCCGCGTTGCGGGTCGCGATCATCCTGCTCGTTGAGCAACAGACGGCCCTGGGCATCTTTGGGGTAGTAGAAGGTCTTGCTCAGCACCGTGCCGAGCGGGTAATCGAAATGCGCCTCGGCATAGGTCGCCGCCGTACCCGCAGGCATCCACACACTGCGCAGCTTGTGCGCGTAGTCGGTAAACAGCGGGGTATTCAGGTCATAGGGCAGCGCCTCGGCAATCGGCGCGATAAAGCCATCGGCGCGCTGCAGCATGCCCCATTCACTGAGTTTGTCCGGGTAGCTGTCACCTTGCGGCAGGTACAGTGGGGCCGGCTGCTGCTCGCAGCCGGCGAGCAACAGCAGCGCTCCCAGTAACAGACGACGCATCAGACCCCCTGGTCGGCATCAGCCGAGGCCAGCTTCACCGCCGGCAGCGGCGGCAGGCTGCAACGGTAGTGGGCCATTTCGGTGCTGATGTTCTTGTAGTTGTTCGGCGCATCAACGTTGATCATCCCCGCCTCGCCGTTGTTGATGCAGATCGCCCGGTCAGCCGGCAGCTTGCCGTCCACCAGGATGTCGAGGTTGACGAAGCCGTCCCAGAGAATGTCCGGCAGGCGACCATTCAAGCCGAACTGGCTGACTTTCAGCGCTTTCAGTTCCAGATGATCCGGGCTGTCGCCACCAGGGCCGAAGCGATTGCCGTGGATGTGAATGCCTTCCGGGTAGGGGTCAAAACTCTCGGCCGTGGACAGGTCGGTATAGCCGGTACTGAAGTAGCTGCTGATGATCACGTTGGCGGTCTTGTGGTCGCCAATATCGTTGTCGAACACCTCGACATCGTCATTGGAGTTGATCACCACACCGGAGCCTGCCGGCACGCTGGCCACGGGCGTGCCCTTGTGGCCAAAGTTCTTGTGATTGTTACCTTCGATCTTGTTGCGGAATACCCGCGTCACCCGCCCGGCCTGCGGCAGGTTGGGCATGTTGAACACCAGAATGCCGCCGGTATTGCCGGTGGCGACGTTGTCATACACGTCGGCGTCGATGGTGTTCTCGATCTCGATGCCGGCGACGTTGCGCTCGGCGCGGCTGTTGCGCACCACCACGTTGCGCGACTGGCCGACATAGATGCCAGCATCGGATGCGCCAATGGCCACCGCGCCGTCGATCAGGGTGTTTTCAGTCTGCACCGGGTAGATGCCGTACGCGCCATTTTCTGTGGCCGGGCCGTTGGTCCATTCGGTGCGCACGCGGCGGATGATGATGTTCTTGCCGCCCACCACTTTCAGCGAATCACCCAGGGTGTCTTCGAAGGCGATGTCTTCGATGGTGAAATCCGAAGCGTCCACCAGCAGGCCTTCGGCGCCGGACTTCTGCCCCTTGAAGCTGAGGATGGTCTTGTCCATGCCTGCGCCCTTAATGGTCACACCGCTGACTTTCAGGCTCAGGCTGCGGTCGAGCTGGTAGGTGCCAGCAGGAATCTCGATCACGCTGCCAGGCTTGGCCTTGATCAGTTGGGTCTGCAGATCTTTCTGGAAGTCCAGATCGGCCACCGGAGCCGGTTCTTCGCTGCAGGCGGCAAGCAGCACGGACAGGGCAAGCAGGGAAAGCGGGGCAAGGCGCATGGCAATCTCCAGCGTTTTTCTTATTAAGTGGAACGATAGTACCAATTAATAAGAAAAAACCAAGCCCCGCACACGCATAACCCACGCCGCCCGAGCAATAGCCCAGAGCGCTACGCATCCGTTACCATCGCCAGCAATTAAGCGAAGAGATGCAGCATGTATATCTATCGATTGGTGCTGATCCTGGTGGTGGGGATCTACCTGTTCTCCCCAGCCATCATGGACTGGTGGATCGACCCCAATGGGGCCTGGTACCGCCCCTACCTGCTGTGGCTGATCCTGATCGTCGTGACTTTTATTCTGCAGAGCCAGCGTGATGCCGATGAACTCTGACCTGCTGTGGCGCGACGTGCGTGACCGCTCCTTACCCTTCTTCGCTGCAGAGCCAACGTGATGCTGACGAGCTTTAGCCTGAGCCAGCTGATTCTGATCAGCGCTGCCTACCTTCTGATTCTGTTCGGCGTCGCCTGGATCAGTGAACACGGCCTGATTCCACGCTGGGTGATCCGCCACCCACTGACCTACACCCTGTCACTCGGCGTCTATGCCAGCGCCTGGGCTTTCTACGGCACGGTAGGGCTGGCTTATCAGTACGGTTATGGCTTCCTTGCCAGTTACCTGGGGGTTTCCGGGGCGTTTCTGCTGGCACCGGTGCTGCTCTACCCGATTCTGCGGATCACCCGTACTTACCAGCTGTCATCCCTGGCTGACCTGTTTGCCTTCCGTTTTCGCAGCACCTGGGCCGGTGCGCTGACCACGGTATTTATGCTGGTCGGCGTGTTGCCGTTGCTGGCCCTGCAGATTCAGGCAGTGGCGGACTCCATCGGCATACTCACCCGCGAGCCAGTGCAGGAGCGCGTCGCCCTGGCCTATTGCGGACTGATCATTCTGTTCACCATCCTGTTTGGCGCGAGGCATATTGCCACCCGCGAGAAACACGAAGGCCTGGTGTTCGCCATTGCCTTCGAGTCGGTGGTCAAGCTGGTGGCGATCAGCGTGATCGGTCTGTACGCCCTGTATGGCGTATTCGATGGCCCACAAGACCTGCAATCCTGGCTGGTGCAAAACCAGTCGTCGCTGACCAGCCTGCACACGCCGCTGCAGGAAGGTCCGTGGCGCACCCTGCTGCTGGTGTTCTTCGCCTCGGCCATCGTCATGCCGCACATGTATCACATGACCTTTACCGAAAATCTCAACCCGCGCGCCATGGTCAGCGCCAGCTGGGGGCTGCCGCTGTTTCTGCTGCTGATGAGCCTGGCGGTACCGCTAATTCTCTGGGCCGGGCTGAAACTCGGCGCGACCACCAACCCGGAGTACTTCACCCTCGGCGTCGGCATTGCGGTCAACAGCCAGACCCTGGCACTGATTGCCTATGTCGGCGGCCTGTCGGCCTCCAGCGGTTTGATCATTGTCACCACCCTCGCGCTGTCCGGCATGGTGCTCAACCATGTGGTGTTACCGCTGTATCAGCCGCCGTCGGAGGGCAATATCTACCGCTGGCTGAAGTGGACACGCCGCGCGCTGATCCTGCTGATCATCATGGCCGGTTACGGCTTCTATCTGTTGCTCGGCGCCGAACAGGACCTGGCCAACCTGGGCATCGTCGCCTTCGTCGCCACGCTGCAATTCCTCCCAGGCGTACTCTCGGTGCTGTACTGGCCGACCGCCAACCGCAAAGGCTATATCGCCGGGTTGCTGGCGGGGGTCGGCGTGTGGGTAGTGAGCATGCTGTTGCCGATGCTCGGCAATCTACAGGGGCTGTACCTGCCCTGGTTCAACGTCATCTATGTACTGGATGACAGCAGCTGGCACCTGGCGGCCATCGGCTCGCTGGCGGCAAACGTACTGGTATTCACCTTGGTGTCGCTGTTCACCGAAGCCAGCCCAGAAGAAAAAAGCGCTGCCGAAGCCTGCGCCGTGGACAACGTGCGCCGCCCGCAACGCCGTGAACTGCTGGCCGCATCACCGCAGGAGTTTGCCGCACAACTGGCCAAACCTCTGGGCGCCAAGACCGCCCAGCATGAAATAGAACAGGCGCTGCGCGATCTGCATTTGCCGTTCGACGAAGGCCGCCCCTATGCCCTGCGCCGCCTGCGTGACCGCATCGAGGCCAATCTCTCCGGGCTGATGGGCCCCAGCGTCGCCCAGGACATCGTCGAAACCTTCCTGCCGTATAAAGCTGGCAGCGAAACCTATGTGACTGAGGATATCCACTTTATCGAGAACCGCCTGGAGGACTACCACTCGCGCCTCACGGGCCTTGCGGCGGAACTCGATACCCTGCGCCGTTACCACCGCCAAACCCTGCAAGAGCTGCCCATGGGCGTCTGCTCGCTGGCCAAGGATCAAGAGATCCTGATGTGGAACAAGGCCATGGAAGAACTCACCGAAATCCCCGCGCAGCGCGTGGTCGGCTCGCGCCTGAACACCCTGGGCGAACCCTGGCGCGGCCTGCTGCAGAACTTTATTGAACTGCCGGACGAGCACTTGCATAAACAACGCCTGGCGCTCGACGGCCAGACCCGCTGGCTCAACCTGCACAAGGCAGCCATCGACGAGCCCCTGGCGCCCGGTAACAGCGGCCTGGTGCTGCTGGTTGAAGACCTCACCGAAACCCAGATGCTCGAAGACAAGCTGGTGCATTCCGAACGCCTGGCCAGTATCGGCCGCCTGGCCGCCGGGGTAGCCCACGAGATTGGCAACCCGATCACCGGCATCGCCTGCCTGGCGCAGAACCTGCGCGAAGAGCGCGAAGGCGACAGCGAGCTGACCGAGATCAGCGAACAGATCATCGAACAGACCAAGCGCGTGTCGCGAATCGTCCAGTCACTGATGAGTTTTGCCCATTCTGGCAGCCACCAGAACAGCGAGGAACCGGTCTGTCTGGCTCAGGTCGCCCAGGATGCCATCGCCCTGCTGGCCCTCAACCGGCGTAGCGTTGAGGTGGAGTTTTTCAACCTCTGCGATTCCGACCATTGGGTGGTCGGAGATCCGCAACGCCTGGCCCAGGTGCTGATCAACCTGCTATCAAACGCCCGCGACGCCTCACCGCCGGGCAGCGCGATCCGGGTCAAAAGCGAACGTTTCGAGCACACCGTCGACCTGATCGTCGAGGACGAAGGCAGCGGTATCCCCAAGGCGATCATCGACCGTTTGTTCGAACCTTTCTTCACCACCAAGGACCCGGGCAAAGGTACGGGACTGGGCCTTGCACTGGTCTATTCGATCGTGGAAGAGCATTATGGACAGATAACAATCGACAGCCCGGCCGACCCCGAGCTTCAACGCGGCACCCGCATTAGGGTCAGCCTGCCGAGGCATGTCGAGGCGACGTCCATAGCGACTTAAACCAGCTACCAGCGAGCATGCCTGCCAGGCCCCTTGGTCCAGCGGCATGCCCCGAGACCGTCGAGAGACCGAATTGATGCCTCATATTTTGATCGTCGAAGACGAAACCATTATCCGCTCTGCCTTGCGTCGCCTGCTGGAACGTAACCAATACGAAGTCAGCGAAGCCGGCTCGGTGCAAGAAGCGCAAGAGCG
>JAHJXZ010000019.1 GCA_018827205.1 Gammaproteobacteria bacterium
CGCTCGCCGCAACCACCGGCCGGTGAGCGGCGCTTGTTGCTGACGCTGGATTGGTTGGCCTGAATTTAAGGCAAAAAAATAGGCTGCGGATAAAGCAGCCTTAAGCACCAGAAAGGCACACCGGCGCGTGACCCGGCATGCAGGGGTGAGGTACCCAAGGCCACTAGAACATAGGCAGGGTGACGCTTTGATGACGGCTAGCGCGCCATCCACACGCCCTTGCTCTGCTGCTCGCAGAAGGGCTTGAGGTAGGTGGCGTCGCTGGCCACGCCGTAATAGTGCACATCCTGTTTGTAGGGCGTGCCGCCCACCGTTGAATTGCGGCATACGCCGAAGGAGCCCATCGGGCACTGCTCAACAAACTCCACCTCGACCTTCTGGCCATGCAGCTGCGGCTGGCAGAAACCGGTGCGGAACAGGTTGGGCGGGATGCTGCGGTTTTGCTGGCAGACCTTCACATCCAGGCGCTCGGCCTGACTATGCACCACACAGGCTTCGCCCCAGGCCAGGCCAGACAGTGAAAACAGGCTCAGCAGCAAAAAAGCGCGCATCAATTGACCCTCCAAAAATATGCCGGCGACTGTAGGGGCTGTTGCCGTTTCAGCGCAAGCCGCGTTGCTGCGCAAAATCTCGTCAGGCTAGGCGGAGGACGCAGGTAATGGTTATTCCCTTGCCAAGTCCTCCAACACCGCATGGCGAGATTTTGCGCGTAACCCGCAGGCCCCGGCACGGTTGCGATGAAACGGTAACAGCCCCCTGGCACGCTGTTTTTAATCAGTCTGCGTAGGGCCGCGTTCTCCGGTGCTGTGGGCCGTTAGAATGGCCACAACCGAAATCTACTTACTGATGGACAGTGGCAAGCGCCGATCATGCTGAAAAATATTCCCACCCATGTGATTGCCGGGCCGCTCGGTGCCGGCAAGACTAGCCTGATCCGTAACTTGTTAGCGCAGCGTCCTGCGCATGAGCGCTGGGCGGTGCTGATCAATGAGTTTGGTCTGATCGGTCTGGACGCCGCGCTGCTGAGCACTGACGACGATGGCGTGGCCCTGGGCGAAGTAGCGGGCGGCTGCCTGTGTTGCGTTAACGGCGTGCCGTTCCAGGTCGGCCTGAGCCGCCTGCTGCGTCAGGCCAAACCGGATCGCTTGCTGATTGAGCCGTCCGGCCTCGGCCATCCTCTGGTACTACTCGAACAGCTGCGCGAAATCCCCTGGGCTGGCGTGCTGGCGGTACAAGAGCCGCTGCTGGTGCTGGACGCTCAGGCTCTGGCTGCAGGTGTTGCTCTGCCGGAGAGCCAGCAGGCGACGCTTGGCCGCGCCGGGCTGCTCCTGCTGAACAAGGCCGAGAGTCTGGATGATGCGGCCAAGGCGCGCATCCAAACGCAGCTGCCGGCACGTCCGATTTACTGGACCCGTCAGGGCGCACTGCCACTGGCAGAGCTGCCCGGCTTTAGCAGCCAGGCCGATAGCGGCGGCACGCTGGATAATCTGCCCACCGCAGCGGCGCCATTGCCGCAGCTGTGGCGCAGTCCGAATGAGCCAATCTGCCAGATTCAGCAACAGATCGAAGGTTGGAGCATCGGCTGGCGCTGGCATCCCAGCCAGCAGTTTGAGCTGATGCGCGTCCAGCAGTGGTTAAGCAGCTTAGCCTGGCGCCGCGCCAAGCTGGTGTTGCACAGCAACGCCGGCTGGCTATCTGCCAACGCCCTGAACGGCCAGGCCCTGCACTGGCAAAACAGCGAATGGCGCACGGACTCGCGGCTCGAGCTGATTTTTAGCGAGGCGCAGGAGGCTGCTGCACTGCAGGTAGCGTTTGCACAATGCTTGCTGCCCTGAGGCGAAACGCCTGCGGGTGTTGATAAACTGCGCGCACTTTTCCCCGGATAACCACCATGCAACTGCTTCCCTGGTCCCATGACTGCTCTGCCGGTTTCACCCTGCGTGGTTGGCACACGCCGCCTTCAGGCAAGCCTGTGCTGCATTTTTTGCACGGCAACGGTTATTGCGGACGGGTTTATACGCCGTTGCTGCAACTGCTTAGCGAGGATTTCGATCTGTGGTTGTGTGATGCTCAGGGTCATGGTGAGAGTGACCACGGCGGGCGTTTTCATGGCTGGAATCGCAATGCCGAGATGGCGGTGGAAGCTTTTTCCGCCGGACGCGAGCGCTTTGCCGATGCCCCGGTGTTTGCTCTCGGCCACAGCTTTGGTGGCGTGCTGACCAGCCTGATGCTGGCCCAGCAGCCGCAGCTGTTCCAGCGCGCGGTATTGCTCGATCCGGTGTTGTTCAGCCCGGCGATGATCGGGGTCATGGCGTTGTCTGATGTGGTCGGTTTAAGTCGGCGCACCACCCTCGCCAGCAAGGCGCTCAAGCGTCGCAGCAGCTGGCCGGACCGGGCGGCTGCGCATGCCGCGCTGCATGGTCGGGGGATGTTTCGTGGCTGGACCGAAGAAGCCTTTAGTGCCTATATCCAGCACGCGCTAAAAGACAGCAAGAAGGGCGTTGAGCTGAAATGCCGGCCAAGCCGTGAGGCGGATATCTTCAGCTCATACCCTAAGCGCCTGTGGCCGTCGCTGGGCAAGGTGACAACGCCGACCCAGGTGCTTTACGGCCAGCGCAGTTACCCTTTTGTGGCCAAGTCTGTGGCGCGCTGGTGCGCCAGTAATGTTCATGTCAGTGCGCATGTGGTGGCGGGTGGGCACTGCTTTATGCAGGAGCATCCGGCCGACAGTGCTGCGCGGGTTACGCATTTTCTGTTGCAGCGCGACTAAGGCTGATGACGTGCCGCGAGGATGTCTGGCTGGCGCTCTCCGAGCTGTGGCTGGACACCACCCTGGATGAGTCGGCCTTACGGCATATCGCCACGCGGTTGCGCGCCAGTGGATTTAGCCTGGATGAGTTGCGGCATATCTACTGCTATGAAGTCGCGCCGCAGGTCTGGCATAACCACTGGGCGGTCGCCGGGGTGTGGGACGGTTTCGAGCAGCAATGGCTGTTTGCCGGTTGCCGGCGCAATCAGTTGGGTGGGCGCTGGCACCGATTGAAATGCCGCCTGCTGCGCCGCCCAATGACTTACGGATGTCACACCGAGTGGCAGCAGATCGTGGCATATATGGCTGATCCTAATTTCGACTAGTCGGCCTTAATGCTGCGTGTTGTTATCCGAGTCCTGACGCTGACTGCGCCACTGCTGCATCTCAATCACCTGAGCGCTGGGCGCCGGCGGTTCGCGGAAGGGGTGCGGGGCCAGTTCGATACGCCCCAGCTGTTTGCCAAACAGGGTGATGCTGCCGACATGCCGCTGCTCGCCGGTGACGGTGAACTCGAAGCCATACACTCGCGCCAGTCGCTTGCGCCCGCGCGCATCGGGTAACAGCGCGAGCCGGCGCAGGGCGACATTTTCATCAAGCAACTCGATGTCGGATTTGGCGCAGTGTTGTTTCACCAAACTCAGCGCGTGTTCACGCAGACCATGGGCATGCCACAGCCAGGCGCACGCGGTGGCGAACAGCATCAGCAGAAATACATCGAAGAGGTCGATCATGGCGGCTCCGGCAATAGGAAGCAGAGCTTAACCGATTGCTGCACAGTTCTTGGTGCTGGGCTTGTCGCCGTTAAGCAGTTGCTTTAGCGTCCGCGCACTCCAACCCGAAAAGGAATTCCCATGCAGTGTCCTGCCTGTCGTGCCACCCCGTTGCAACCAACCAAGCTGGATGACGGCCTGCTGGCCCACGGCTGCCCACAGTGTTCTGGCGCCTTGGTGGCCCTGCTGTATTACCGCGACTGGGCTGAGCGTCAGCCGCAGAATGATGAGCCACAATCGCAGGTTGAAGCTGTGCCTGCCAGCGAGAGCCAGCAGGCGCTGAGCTGCCCCAAATGCGCCAAGCTGATGAGTAAATTCCAGATCAGCGGCACCCACAGCAACCGCCTCGATCTGTGCAGTAGTTGTGATGAAGCCTGGCTGGATAACGGCGAGTGGCAGCTGCTCAAGGCGCTGGAACTCAGCCACAAGATGCCGAGCATTTTCACCGAGGCCTGGCAGCGCAAGGTCCGCCAACAAGCCTCCGAGGAAGCACGCCGGCAACGTTTCGCTCGGCTGGTTGGGGATGAAGCCATTGCCCGTGCGGACGACATTCGCAGCTGGCTGAAGGATCACCCGCAGCGGCGTGAGCTGTTGTTCTATATCGGTCACGAGTGACCCTGAAGCTGTTCGTGGAGCAGGACGCTGTATATGAACAAGTGGGCTATTTCGGCGCTGTCGGGCCTGACATTGTTGGTTACCGTTGGTTGGTTGTGGTCGCGCGATGAAGCGTTAAGCCCACAGGCCAAGGATTGGCTTGAGCAGGCGGTTGCCGGTGCGGGTGAAAGCCCCGCCTATTACCAGCTTATGGGAATAGATGCGCCTGCTGATCGCGACCCGCAGATTGAAGGTCGTAAGCGTGTGGCGCTCTATCACCAGCGTTTGCTTAGTCAGGAGGCTCACCCCCGCACAGACGTGTCGCCACTGGCTATGCCGGGGGAGGCGTTGTGCCTGCTCGGTGTGCAGGGTTGCTTGCAAGGGTTGAGGCATGAGCCTGCAGAACGGCAAGCGTTGCTCAGCCAACACCGCGAACTGCTGCAACGCTATCAGCAGTTGTTGATGCTTGATGCGCCGCATACCTTGGCACAGCTTGGTCTGGAGGAGCCGATACCCAACTATGCGGCGGTACTGTGGGGTAATCGATTGCGTGCGTTACAGGTGCTGCAATTGGCCGAAGAAGGCCAAGGTGAAGATGCTTTGGCGTTGCTGCAGGAGGATGTTCGCCTGCTGCGTGCGTGGCTGTCGAATGCCGATAACCTGATCATGAAAATGGCCACCGTAACGCTCATCGCGCAGAACCTGGATGCGTTAGCGGTGCTGTATCAAGGCGGGCTGATTCCGCAGCCGGACATTCAACAGCCTCTTAGCCGTGAGGAGCGCTCGTTGTTGCGCGCCATGCAACGTGAGTTCGCCATGGTGGCTACTGGTCTGACGGAGCTTAGATATCAGGCGAGTCTCGAGCAGGAGCTGGGTGTCAGTGCTTGGCGCCTGCAGTGGGTCTACAAGCCACAGATGAGTATCAATGACAGTTTGCCTGCCTATGCCCGCTTGGCCAGTGAGTCTCTTTTGGATGCAGAGGCTTTTGTCGGGGATTTGAGTGAGTCGGCGCCCTCTGTCGTTTCGACTTGGCGGCGCGTGCGCAACCCTGTGGGGCAGATTCTGGTTGGCGTGGCGATCCCTGATTTCAGGCCTTATCTAGCCCGGCTGCATGACTTAGATGCCAAGCTCGTATTGTTCAATCGTCTAGGGCGGTCTGCACAGGTGGGTGGCAATCCCTATCAGCCCGATGAGCCGCCGGTTTGGGATGAGAAGCGCCAGCTTATGTGTTTTAACGGCCCGCTACCGGATGCCAAGCAGGTACGTTGTCTGCCCGCTAACCAGCCACTTTAGGGCCTCAACCATTCACGTAGAAACGGTTACGGTCCAGCGTCTGGCGTTGTCCGCTGTCCATCCGCGCGCTGTAGCAGTTGTTGTAGCTTGTCCTGGTTGGGCGCAGGCCGATGCCGAGATTGTCTGCTTGCTCAGTTCTTTTCTTCGTTCAGCGCCTGGTAGCGCTGTTGCAGCTCGTGGCGGATCTGCCGGCGTTGCAGGGCCTGGCGCTGGCGTCGCTCTGCCTCGGCGGTGCTTGGCTCCAGAGCAGGGATTGGCGCGGGTTTGCCCTGTTCATCGACTGCAACCATGGTGAAGAAGCAGCTGTTGGTGTGGCGTACCGAGCGCTCGCGGATGTTTTCCGTGATCACCTTGATGCCGACTTCCATTGAGGTGCGCCCGGAGTAGTTGACCGAGGCGAGAAA
>JAHJXZ010000155.1 GCA_018827205.1 Gammaproteobacteria bacterium
CCCAGGCCGGGACTGAGTGCAACGAGTACTAGGAGTCGGACGATGTTTGGATCGAAATCTAGGCATCAAGTAGCGATTCGCGGTGACACATGCAGCACAGTGGGACCACCATACCCGCTTTTAGCGCTAAGCGCGAATGCTCTGTGCATCTTTCTGTTATTTAGCGGCAGACAGACGGTTTGCCGTTTTGCGCGCCGCAGTGGCTCAAGAGCCTTTGAACCCTGCCGCCGGCCCCGGTAAGATGCGTGCACTTTTCACCCTTCGCTATAGCAGGACACCCGCCATGAGCATCAAATCGGATAAGTGGATTCGCCGCATGGCTCAAGAGCACGGCATGATCGAGCCTTTCGTCGAGCGCCAGGTACGTGCCGAGGGCGCACAGCCACTGATTTCCTATGGCGTTTCCAGCTACGGTTACGATGTGCGCTGCGCTGATGAGTTCAAGGTGTTTACCAACATCAACTCGGCGACCGTCGACCCGAAGAACTTCGACGAGAAGAGCTTTGTCGATGTGAAAAGCGATGTGTGCATCATCCCGCCGAACTCCTTCGCCTTGGCGCGCACCGTGGAGTTCTTCCGCATTCCTCGCGACGTGCTGACCATCTGCCTGGGCAAGAGCACCTACGCGCGCTGCGGCATTATCGTCAACGTCACCCCGCTGGAACCGGAGTGGGAAGGCCATGTAACCCTGGAATTCTCCAACACCACTACCTTGCCGGCGAAGATCTACGCCAATGAGGGTGTGGCGCAGATGCTGTTTTTGCAGTCCGATGAAGCCTGTGAGGTTTCCTACAAGGACCGCGGCGGCAAATATCAGGGTCAGCTGGGTGTGACGCTGCCTCGAGCATGATCGACCGCTGTATTGAAAAAGCCGGGCAATGCCCGGCTTTTTCATGTGTGTCAGAAACTCAGGGCGCCAGCGGCAGTTCGCGTTTGTGGCGGGTGTTGTCGTAGGTGCGCACGATGATGGCGTAGGCCTCCTCGCGAACCGGCTGGCCGTGCAGGAATGCATCAATCTCTGCGTAGCTGATGCCGTGGGCTTCTTCGTCCGGTTTGCCGGGGCGGAGTTCTTCCAGGTCAGCAGTAGGCACCTTGAACACCAGGTTTTCCGGCGCGCCGAGGTGTTTGGCGATGGCCCGCACTTGACCCTTGACCAGGCCGGACAGCGGGGCGAGGTCGCAGGCGCCGTCGCCGAACTTGGTGAAAAAACCCATGACCGCTTCGGCGGCGTGGTCAGTGCCGATTACCAGGCCGTTGTTGGCGTTGGCGATGGCGAACTGGGCGACCATGCGGATACGCGCCTTGATATTGCCGGTGACGAAGTCGCGACGGGTATCGCTGAGCTTCTGCAGATGAGTCACCTGCTCGCCGAGGCCCGTCACGCTGCCTGCGATATTCACCGTATCTTCTTCATCGGCACGAATAAATTTCAGCGAATCCTGCGCGTCTTGTTCGTCGTGCTGAGTGCCGTGAGGCAGGCGCACGGCGATAAAGCGATAAGCGTTGTCGCCGGTGTCTCTGCGCAATTCTTCCACTGATAACTGGGCCAGGCGGCCTGCGGTGAGGGAGTCGACGCCGCCACTGATGCCTAGCACAAGCACTTTAAGCCCCGAGTTCTGTAGGCACTGCTTGATAAAAGCCTTGCGTCGTTCAACTTCGGTTACCAAAGCATCGTCGTCAGCAAAGGGGGGGACCACGTCGAGTGCGGCGGCAATTTCGGCTTGGCGGTTGCTCATTTCAACGTCCTCACAGGGAGCAGAACACAAGGCTTATGCGGGCGCTGGGCAGAAATACCCGGCGATCCGGCATCAAGCGTTAGCACAAGGCACAAAGCTTACGTTGAACTGCCTGCAAAGTGCACGCTAGAGCTGCATGTGCAGGCTACGAAAGAAGCGGTACGTAGACACAAAGAACGTATAAGGCGATTTCGCAGGCTATGCACTGGCAGTTGGTCGCTGTGGTGAGCTAAATCGCAGGCAAAAGAAAGGGCGCTATAAAGCGCCCTAAAGTGATGATCTATGGAGTAAGTCCACTTACTCAGAGCAGTGGGTTAAGCATTGGTTCAGCGTCTGCC
>JAHJXZ010000156.1 GCA_018827205.1 Gammaproteobacteria bacterium
GGCTGGATCTACCAATATGCCCTCCTGGATCGCAGCGGCAAACATGATCTCGCGCAGTTGCGCTCAATCCAGGACTGGTTTCTTAAGTACGAGCTGAAAAGCCTACCTAACGTGGCGGAAGTCGCCACATTAGGCGGCATGGTCAAGCAGTATCAGGTCGTGCTCGATCCGCAGAAGATGGTTGCCTACGGTGTAACTCAGCGGGAGATTGAGGCGGCGTTGCAGGGGGCGAACCAGGAAGCCGGGGGCGCCGTCCTTGAGTTAGCCGAGCGTGAGTACATGGTGCGCGCCTCTGGCTATCTGGAAAGCCTGGAGGACTTTCGCAATGTACCGTTGCGCACGTCACCGACCGGTATACCGATTTTGCTTGGCCAGGTAGCAAGCATTCAGCTCGGCCCGGAGATGCGCCGCGGTATAGCCGAGCTAGATGGTGAAGGCGAAGTGGTCGGTGGTGTGGTGATCATGCGCTCGGACAAGAACGCTCGCGAGGTGATCAGTGCAGTAAAAGAGAAGCTGGACAGCTTACGCGCAAGCTTACCTGCGGGCGTCGAGTTGGTGACGACCTATGACCGCTCCCAGTTAATTGACCGGGCTATCGACAACCTCAGCTTCAAGCTGCTGGAAGAGTTTGGGGTCGTCGCCCTGGTCTGTCTGATCTTTCTCTGGCACCTGCGCTCCTCGCTGGTGGCGATCATTACCCTGCCGCTCGGCATCCTTATGGCGTTTATCGTCATGCGTCATCAGGGCATCAACGCCAACATCATGTCCCTAGGCGGTATCGCCATCGCCATTGGTGCCATGGTCGATGCAGCCGTGGTGATGATCGAGAACGCCCACAAGCACATCGAAGCGTGGAAAGAACAGCATCCGAACGAGCGCCTACAAGGCGACACGCATTGGCAGGTGATCGGCAAGGCGGCTGCCGAGGTCGGCCCTGCGCTGTTCTTCAGTCTGTTGATCATTACCCTGTCGTTTCTCCCGGTGTTTACCCTCGAAGCCCAGGAGGGCCGGCTGTTTGGTCCGCTGGCCTTTACCAAAACCTACGCCATGGCTGCTGCTGCAGGGCTGTCAGTCACTCTGGTACCGGTGCTGATGGGCTACTGGATACGCGGGCATATCCCCAATGAGCAGCAGAACCCACTGAACCGTTGGCTGATCGCGGCCTACCGGCCGGTACTTGAAGCGGTGCTGGTATGGCCGAAGACAACCCTGGTGTTGGCACTCCTGATCTTTCTTTCCAGTCTCTGGCCGCTAAGTCGGCTGGGCGGTGAGTTCCTGCCCGCGATGGACGAAGGCGACCTACTGTACATGCCCTCGGCTTTACCCGGCCTGCCCGCAAGTAAAGCAACCCAGCTGCTGCAACAGACCAACCGCATGATTCTCAGCGTGCCGGAGGTGGCGCAAGTGTTCGGCAAAGCCGGCCGAGCGGAGACCGCCACCGACCCCGCGCCACTGGAGATGTTCGAGACCACGGTGCAGTTCAAGCCACGCGATCAATGGCGTGATGGCATGACACCGGAGAAGCTGATTGATGAGCTGGACCAGGCGGTAAAAGTCCCTGGGCTGTCGAACATCTGGGTACCACCTATCCGCAACCGCATCGACATGCTCGCCACCGGTATCAAGAGCCCTATCGGGGTAAAGGTTGCCGGCACTTCGTTGCTCGATATTGAACGCATCACCCGTGAGATCGAAGGGGTAGCCAAGCAGGTACCGGGGGTGAGTTCGGCGCTGGCTGAACGACTGACTGGCGGGCGTTACGTGGATATAAAAATCAATCGCCTGGCCGCAGCACGTTATGGCCTGAACGTCGATGAAATCCAGGCGGTGGTGTCAGGGGCGATTGGTGGCAGCAACATCGGTGAAACCGTAGAAGGTTTGGCGCGCTATCCGATCAATTTGCGCTACCCCCGAGAGTGGCGAGACAGCCCCGAGGCGCTGCAACGGTTGCCCATCCTTACGGCAGCAGGCCAGCAGATCACACTCGGCTCTGTGGCCGACATAAGCCTGAGCGAAGGACCACCGATGTTGCGCAGCGAAAACGGGCGTCTTTCCGGTTGGGTCTATGTCGATGTCCGCGACCGTGACCTAGCGTCGACCGTACGTGAGCTCCAGCAGCGGGTGTCGGAGTCTGTGCAGCCAGATGCGGGCATGACCA
>JAHJXZ010000157.1 GCA_018827205.1 Gammaproteobacteria bacterium
CGGCAGGAACGACTCGGCCTGATCCATAACGAATACGCGCTGCACATACAGCTTCAAGCCACGCGGGGCTTCGCGTTGATACAGGTCGAACGGCGCACGGGCCGGGGTATAGAGCAGCGAGGTGTATTCCAGCTTGCCTTCGACCTTGTTGTGGCTCCAGCTCAGCGGGTTCTCGAAATCGTGACCGATGTGCTTGTAGAACTCCTGATATTCCTCGTCCTTGATCTCGGTACGCGGACGGGTCCACAGCGCGCTAGCGCGGTTGACGGTTTCCCACTCAAGCGCCGGCGTCTCTTCGCCTTCTACAGCTGCTTGTTCTTTCGGCAGCTCGATAGGCAGAGCGATATGGTCAGAGTACTTCTTGATGATATTACGCAGACGCCAGCCATCGGCGAATTCGTCTTCGGCTGCCTTCAGGTGCAGGACAATGCGCGTACCACGCTCGGCTTTCTCAACGGTGGCCACTTCAAAGTCGCCCTCGCCTTTGCTCGACCAATGCACACCTTCGCTGATTGGGCTGCCGGCACGACGGCTGTACACATCAACTTTGTCGGCAACGATAAAGGCTGAGTAGAAGCCCACACCGAATTGGCCGATCAGGTGCGAATCTTTCTTCTGGTCACCGGAGAGATGCTTCATAAAATCGGCAGTGCCGGACTTGGCGATGGTACCCAGGTGGGTGATCGCATCCTCACGGTTCATACCAATGCCGTTGTCTTCGAGGGTGACGGTCTTGGCGTCTTTGTCGAAGCTGACACGGATTTTCAGCTCAGCGCCGCCTTCGAGCAGCTCAGGCTTTGCCAGCGCTTCAAAGCGCAGCTTGTCGGTGGCATCCGATGCGTTGGAAATCAGTTCGCGAAGGAAGATTTCCTTGTTCGAATACAGCGAATGGATCATCAGATGAAGCAGCTGCTTCACCTCGGTCTGGAAGCCCAGGGTTTCTTTTTGAGTTTCCACACTCATGCTCTCTTACTCCACGTTGTTGACGAAGCCGCAGTGCGGCGGATGTCATACAAATGGGGGCATGTTGTGAGATTTCAAGTGTTTGGCTGCAGAACCTGTTTAGGGTCTTGCGAGCTAGAGACCTGCAAGGCGCTACGTTAGTAACAGCCTCCGGCTGGTCAAGGCGGCAAGAAACGTAGCGTAGCGCAGTAACAGCCGTAGGCTGGCCCACAGGGTGAGCGCAGCGAATCAAGCGGACTGGACTCGCACACGAGTGAACTGTTGTACATGAGTATTACTCGTTTCACTCGCCCTTCTGGTCGCGCTAAAGCGCGTTAGCCGCAAGCGGCTTCCGACCGGGCTGACGCCCCAGGCTGTTTTTAACGCAGCAGGGCCGACGCGCAGCAGATCGTAAATAGGTTCTCAGGGCTCAAGCAACTCGATGCGAGTAATCTCTTCTGGCAACAGGCTGTAGCTGACTTCGCCCTGCCCGCTCATGCGCTGACGCAGGATGATCCGGCCGTCCTGATCGATACCATGGAAACGCCCCTCTGCGCTATTACCGCGTTCAGTGGTAGCGCGCATGCTCAGGTTCTCATAGCGGTTGGGGCTGCGCAGTAAGCCGTCGAGACTGAAGCGCACGCGCCGATCCAGAGGTCGGCTGACTCGCTCCGGAACCACCGCCGCTACTGCAGCCGGTTTGGCTTCGGCAACGGGTGGCGCAACTGCGCTAGGCAATGCTGGAAAGCTGTCGGCAGCGACCTGCCAGCCACGTTTGTCCTGCTTCTGCAGCAGGATCGGCAACTGCTGCAGTTCACCGTTGATCCTCGCCTGGACGTTCAGATCAACCCTCTGCAGGGGAAAGTTCAGGTTGCCGATTGGCAGCAACTCAACCCGGCGAGTAGCAAAACGGCGCTCTAAGTAGTCCTGAATCACGTGGCTGACGGTATCGACCGAGTCGAACTGGCGATCCACTTTATCGCCCTGATAACGCAGACCGTTGCGAAACAGCTCAAGCTTGCCGCTCAGGGTGGTTTTGAACTGCGGCGGCAGTACCAGGTGGAAATCGCCGGCCAGCTTGTTCGGCGGCACCGGCTGCAAATCCAGATGCAGGGTGTAGCCACGGCTCAAGCGCCGCGCTTCGGGCAACTCCTGCTCCGGCAATAACCAGCTGATTTCCACTTCCGGCAGTATGCCTTCGTCGGCCGGCAGCACATCGACCCGTACCGGACCTTTGTCGACTTTCGGCAGGCGAATCACCAGCTCACTCTGAGCGAAGAAATCCTGGCCCTCACGCAAACTCAGCACGCCATCAAGCAACTCGGCCTGCTGCGGTGCGAATGGTCGACCATTCAACTGACCACGCAGATCAATGGCCAGCTCGGCCGGTGCCGGCACCTCCGGCTTGAGCCACTTGAGGCTAAGGATGGCCTCCAGACGTTGCGCATCGTGGCTTGCCAACAAGGTCAGACCGACCACCAGCGGAATAATCCCCAAACTGGCCAACGCCAAGGCTGGCCGCGCCGAACGCCAGTGGCGCAACACATACAGCAAAGTGAACGGCGGCAGGAAACTGGCCCAGCCCCAGAGCAGGCTGGTCGCAAAGGCGCGCATCACCAGCCAGACCAGCCCGGCAAGTATCAGCAGCAAGCCACCCAGAATCAGCAGCGCATCCATTCAGTATTCCTTAGCGATGGTTAAACGAGGAGTTTCCCGTAGGCTCGCAGCCCTTAAGGTTCATCGACCTTAAAATGCGCCCGCGCCGTGGCAATCGGCTCAGTCTGGTTGGTTTGCCAGGCAGTGATCGCCACGTTGGCGACCCGACGGCCCTGACGCCATACCTGGCATTGCACGAATGTGTCACGATAATGGCCGGCGCGAAGGTAATCTATCGAGAAGTCGATGATTTTCGGCAAATGTGGAATGCCCATAAACATCAGCAAGTGGAGCATCGCCGAATGCTCCATAAAACCGGCGATCACCCCGCCATGCAGCGCGGGTAAGGTCGGATTACCGATGCAGTCCTGGTTGGCCGGCAGACGAAACACCATGTCATCACCGAGGCGCAGGCACTCGATGCCGAGCAACTTGGCGTAGGGAATCAGACTGATCAGTGGGTCGTAGTTGTTTTGCTCGTGAGCTTCGCGCACCAGCTCGTTGAGATTCAGCGTACTCATTGGCCACCTCCCTTAACACTGCTGGTGGCCGGCTTGCCGCTCTGGGCATGTTTACCCATGCGCATAAACGCCCCGACCACATGGGCAATCGGCTCATCGGGATTGTCCTGGTAGGCATAGCCGCGGGTGAAGATGATGTTCTCGGTCACCCGGTAGCACTCGGCGAAACCAAATACATCCTTGTTCGGCTCGGCCGGGCGCATGTAATCGATGCGCAAGTCGAGGGTCGGGCAAATTTCAAATTCAGGCAGCACGCACACGGTGGAAATGCCGCAGGTGGTATCCATCAGCGTAGTAATGGCGCCACCGTGGATCACTCCGGTTTCCGGGTTGCCTACAATTTGCGGGCTGTAAGGTAAACGCAGGATCAGCCCCTGCGCATCGGCGCTGTGCACGCTCATGCCCAACACCTGGCAATGGCGCAACACCGATAGAAAACGCTGCGCCCGCGCAACAATAGGGGAATCGCTCATGACTTCAGACTCAGGACAACTGTACAAAGGGTGAGCATGATACCTGCTGACACAAAGCCCGGCACCACGGAGGCGCCTTGGGATGAGAACTGCCAGGTAATTAATAGGGAACTTCGGCGAAACCGCGCTGTTTAATAGCTATGCCCGGGTAACCCGGCATTGATTTCTACATTACAAGGAGTACTAACCGTGCAAAAGCCATTCACCTATGCCCTGCTTCTCGCCGCCATGCTCGGCCTGGCAGCTTGCGAGAAAACCCCGGAAGACAAAGTAGAGTCGGCCAAG
>JAHJXZ010000020.1 GCA_018827205.1 Gammaproteobacteria bacterium
CTTCGTCGATCCGACGACGGTAAGCTTTCCCAGCAACATGGCGGCGGTGGTCGGGCCCAATGGCTGCGGCAAGTCGAACATCATCGACGCCGTGCGCTGGGTGATGGGTGAAAGCTCGGCGAAGAACCTGCGTGGCGAGTCGATGACCGACGTCATCTTCAATGGCTCCAATACCCGCAAACCGGTGACCCAGGCCTCCATCGAACTGATCTTCGACAACTCGGACGGCACCCTGACCGGTGAGTACGCCGGCTATAACGAAATCTCGATCCGTCGCCGGGTCACCCGCGACAGCCAGAACACCTATTTCCTCAACGGCACCAAGTGCCGTCGCCGCGACATTACCGATATCTTCCTCGGCACCGGTCTGGGCCCGCGCAGCTACTCGATCATCGAGCAGGGCATGATCAGCAAGCTGATCGAAGCCAAGCCCGAAGACCTGCGCAACTTTATTGAAGAAGCGGCTGGCATCTCCAAGTACAAGGAGCGGCGCCGCGAGACCGAGAACCGCATCCGCCGCACCCATGAAAACCTCGCGCGCCTGACCGACCTGCGGGAAGAGCTGGAGCGTCAGCTCGACCGCTTGCACCGCCAGGCCCAGTCGGCGGAGAAGTATCAGGAATACAAGGCCGAGGAACGTCAGCTCAAGGCCCAGCTCACCGCCCTACGTTGGCAGGCGCTGAATGAGCAGGTGGGTAGCCGCGAGGCGGTGATTAGCAACCAGGAAGTCAGCTTTGAAGCCCTGGTCGCCGAGCAGCGCAACGCCGATGCGAGCATCGAGCGCCTGCGCGATGGCCACCATGAGCTGAGCGAGCGTTTCAACCTAGTACAGGGCCGTTTCTATTCAGTGGGTGGCGATATTGCCCGCATCGAACAGAGCATCCAGCATGGCCAGCAGCGTCTTCGTCAGTTGCAGGACGACCTTAACGAAGCCGAACGCGCGCGCCTGGAAACCGAGTCGCACTTGGGCCACGACCGCACGCTGCTGGCGACCCTGGGTGAAGAGTTGGCCATGCTCGAGCCCGAGCAGGAGATGACTGCCGCTGCGGCCGAAGAGTCCGCTGCCGGTTTGGAAGAGTCCGAAACAGCCATGCATGGCTGGCAGGAACAGTGGGACAACTTCAACCAACGCAGCGCCGAACCTCGGCGTCAGGCCGAGGTGCAGCAGTCGCGCATTGCCCAGCTGGAGCAGAGTCTGGAGCGCCTGGCCGAGCGTCAACGGCGTCTTACCGATGAGCTGCAGCAGCTGGCGGCCGACCCTGAGGATGCCGCAATTCTTGAACTGAGCGAGCAGATCGCCGCCAGCGAGATCTGCCTGGAAGACCTGCAGCTGGAAGAAGAGCAGCAGGCCGAACGTCTACAGCAGCTACGCAATGATCTGCAGCACAGCGGTCAGGCCCAGCAGCAGGCGCAAGGCGAATTGCAGCGATTGAATGGTCGCCTGGCTTCGTTGGAAGCGCTGCAGCAAGCGGCGCTGGACCCAGGCAAAGGTGCAGGCGAGTGGCTGCGTGAGCAGCAGCTGAGCGAGCGTCCGCGACTGGCTGAGGGCTTGCGGGTTGAGGCAGGCTGGGAGCTGGCGGTGGAAACCGTGCTGGGTGCCGATCTGCAGGCCGTGCTGCTGGATGATTTCCAGGGCCTGGATTTTGCCGGATTGACCCAGGGCGATCTGCGCCTAGCCAGCCCGAGCAAGGGCGGCGTGCGGATTGCGGGCAGCCTGTTGGATAAGGTCGAAGCAAGCGTCGATCTGGCGCCCTGGCTGGGCAAGGTAAAACCGGTGCAGAGCCTGGATGAAGCGCTGGCTGCTCGCCTGAGTTTGGCCGAAGGTGAAAGCCTGATCAGCCGTGATGGCTACTGGGTCGGCCGGCATTTCCTGCGCGTGTGCCGCGCCAGTGAAACGGAAAGCGGTGTACTGGCCCGTGGTCAGGAGATCGAAAGGCTGACACTGGAACGCGATGAGCGCGAAGCCGCGCTAGCTGTTCTGGATGAGCGCCTGACCCATCTGCGGGAAAACCAGCGGGCTCAGGAAGAACAGCGCGAGCAGCAACGCCGCCAGGCCCAGGACCTGGCCCGTCGCCTCGGTGAGCTGAAAGCCCAGCTGTCGGCCGGGCAGGCCAAGGTTGAACAACTGATCTTGCGTCGTAGCCGTCTGGACAGCGAACTGCTGGAGCTGGGCGAGCAGCGCGAAATTGAACACGAGCAACTGGGTGAATCGCGTCTGCAATTGCAGGATGCCCTGGATGCCATGGCGACCGACAACGAGCAGCGCGAAGGTCTATTGGCCAGTCGCGATAGCCTGCGTGAACGCCTCGACCGTGTGCGCCAGGAAGCTCGCCAGCACAAGGACCATGC
>JAHJXZ010000158.1 GCA_018827205.1 Gammaproteobacteria bacterium
CGCCGCCGTTAGTCGGGGTAATGAAGCCGAAGCCTTTCTCATCGTTGAACCATTTGACGGTGCCAGTTTCGCGATTTGCCATGGTGTGTCTCTTAAATCGATACGAAGTGCGGTGCCAGAGTGCTCATAGCACCTATGCGGTTTTGCTGATAACTACAAGTCAGCTCAGCCATAATAGGCCGTTTTTACGGGAAGTGTTGGGTTTAACGTTAATTATTCATAATTTTCTCTGCTGATAATCCGCCAAGGCCCTATTTGTATGGGCTGCAGGGCGATTAAACATCTGTTAATTGCTGTTGCCGGTTACGGATTCTGGCCAGTTTTACCTGCTGATCGGTAATTTGACCCAAGTAGAACGTCCTGTTGCTTTCAAAAAGTGTCGGGGCGTTTTCAGTCTGCTTTCACCGTTTTATGCCGAACTGCGCAGGCGGGCCAGGTCGCGCAGTGGTGGTGCTCCGAACAGGCGGCTGTATTCGCGGCTGAACTGTGACGGGCTTTCGTAGCCGACGCGGTAACTGGCTGAAGCCGCTTCCAGCCCTTCGCAGAGCATCAGGCGCCGCGCTTCCTGCAGACGTAGCTGCTTCTGGTACTGCAGCGGACTGAGAGCGGTGACGGCTTTGAAACGGTGGTGCAGGGTTGAGGTACTTAGGTTGACCTCGCGGGCCAGGTCCTCGATGCGCAGGGGTTGGTCGAAATGCAGATTCAACCATTCGATGGCTCGGTTGATGCGCTGGCCCTGGCTGTCAGCGATGGCGATTTCGTGCAGGCGATGGCCCTGCGGACTGTGTAGCAGGCGGTAGAAAATCTCGCGCTGGGCCAGCGGCGCAAGCATGGCGATATCGCGAGGGGTTTCCAACAGACGCAGCAGGCGCAGCACAGCGTCGAGCAACTGAGTATCGAGGCGATCGAGGTAAAGCGCTCGACGTGGCCCGGGATTGGGCACGCCAATCGGGCCGATGTCAGCGATCAGGCTGGTGATTAGCGCCGGATCAATCTCCAAGCGCAGGCTCAGGTAGGGCTGCTCGGGGGTTGCGCCGATCACCTGGCCGGTAACCGGCAGAGTGACGGATGCCACCAAATAGTTGAGCGGGTCATAGGTGTACTGCTCATCACCTAGGCGCACATCCTTGCGGCCCTGGGCAATGATGCACAGGCACGGTCGGTACAACGTCGGTACGGGCAGGCTGGGCTGTGTCGCGCAGGCCAAGTCGAGGCCGGCAATGGCGCTGTTATGCAGGCCATCAGCCGGGCACTGACGTTGGATCAGCGCGGCCAGTTCGGCTTGGCGCAGCGCCAGGTTGTCGTCGAGGACGAAGGGGCTGATAGATGATGTCATGGAGGCTCCTGCTGCTGGCTTGCAGATTATCCCGGTTTTTCAGGCAAGTCAGCGCTGCTCAGAATGCGTTGCAGGATCAGGCAATGATTCGCTAGTAATAGGCAAACGGCTGATATTTCTGGGCTTTCAGCGTAATGCTGGGCTGCTTATGGATTGCGTCTAGTGAGCTGTTCCTAATTTGATAGTTGCAGGTTTAGGCAATAATTCGCCAGTAATCGTCTAACCCTAAGAACGTCATCTCGCTGAATCTGTTGCTGTCGCGGTAGCCCTTACCGCTTACCCGCAGAGGATTCGGCCATGTTGAATATCCAAGACAAAGTCATTCTGATCACCGGCGCCAGCAGTGGTATCGGCGAGGCCTGTGCGCGCTTGCTGGCCGAGAAGGGCGCACAACTGCTGTTAGGCGCTCGTCGTACCGAGCGCCTGGAGCAGTTGGTTGGCGAAATCCGCGAAGCAGGCGGTAACGCGGATTACCGTGGCCTGGACGTGACCAGTCAGACCGATACCCAAGCGTTTGTCGACGCGGCTCTCGCGCAGTACGGCCGCGTTGATGTGTTGGTCAACAACGCTGGCGTCATGCCGCTGTCGCGCCTGGATGTGCTGAAGGTGGATGAGTGGAACCGTATGATCGACGTGAATATTCGCGGCGTTCTGCACGGTATCGCTGCTGCGTTGCCGGTGATGCAGCGTCAACGCAGTGGGCAGATTGTCAATATTGCATCCATTGGAGCCTACCGCGTGGTTCCGACTGCTGCGGTGTATTGCGCGACCAAATACGCTGTTCGCGCCATCTCTGAAGGTTTGCGCCAGGAAGTGGGCGGAGATATTCGCGTCACCCAGGTATCGCCGGGCGTGGTTGAGTCGGAACTGGCCGAGAGCATTTCAGATGCGCCAAGCCGTGAGGCAATGAAGGCTTATCGAAAAGTTGCCATTACCCCGGATGCGATTGCTCGCGCTGTTGCCTATGCCGTCGAGCAACCAGCGGATGTTGATGTTAGCGAGCTAATCGTGCGGCCTACCGCCAGCGCTTAATAAAGTCGTCCATCTGGAGGGGTTAGCGATGTTTAGTCATACCGCTGTGTTGCACGCAGCGCGTGGGCGTACTGAGCAATTGGGGCTGTGTCTGGATGACCTGCGTGGGTCAGTTCCAGCCATGGCGGGTTGTCTGGGTATAGAGGTGCGGCAGGTGCCAGATGATGCGGCGCAGTGGATGCTGGAAAGTCGCTGGCAATCGGCTGCGGCGATGCAGGCGTTCTTCGCCACGCCGCTGTTGCAGCAGACGCTCGATCAGGCTTTGCAGCAAGGCCTGCTGCGTAGCCTGCAATGCCAGGCCGTTTGAACAGCAGAACGCCCCGGCACGCTAAACGTGTCGGGGCGTTTTGTTGTAACGCGGGTTACTTGAGGTTGGCTTTCAGCGCTGCTGCAGCTTGCTGCATGGCGCTTTGCGTACCGGGTATCTGGCTGATCACGTTGAGCAGGCCGAAGTCATGGATCATGCCGTTGTAGCGCACGGAGGTGACGTTGACCCCAGCCGCGTCCAGCTTGCGTGCGTATGCCTCGCCTTCATCACGCAGTACGTCGAACTCGGCGGTTTGCACCAGGGCCGGCGGCAAGCCGTTCAATTGCTCCACCGATGCCTGCAGCGGTGAGGCGTAGATTTCGGCGCGCTGTTTTGGATCAGTGGTGTAGTTGTCCCAGAACCATTGCATCAGGCTTTTGCTGAGGAAGTGGCCGTCGGCGAACTGGTTATAGGAGGCGTTGTTGAAGTTGGCGTCGGTTACCGGCCACATCAGCAGCTGGAACTTGATCGCCGGGGTGCCTTTGTCCTTGGCCATCAGGCTGACCACCGCGGCCATGTTGCCGCCCACACTGTTGCCGGCCACTGCCAGACGCTTGCCGTCGACACCAATCTGCGCGCCGTTCTGCGCCACCCATTGGGTTGCGGCGTAGGCCTGGTTGATCGCGGTCGGGTACTTGGCTTCCGGTGATGGGGTGTAATCGACATACACCGCTGCCGCGCCAGAGCCCACCACCAGATCATGGATCAGGCGTTCGTGGGTCGGGTAATCGCCCAGCACCCAGCCGCCACCGTGGAAGAACATGAAGACCGGCAGCGTGCCCTGGGCATCCGCCGGGCGCACGACTTTGAGCTGGATCGTCTGGCCATCGACCTCGATGGTCTTGTCGGCCACTTTAATGCCCGATACATCGATCTTGACCCCGGCCTGTGCGCCGACCAATACGGCGCGGGCATCTTTCGGGCTCAGTTGTTCGAGGGGCTTGCCACCGCCAGCTGCGAGGGCATTGAGGAAACCTTGGGTATTGCGTTCCACCCCGGGGCTACCAGCGGCAAACGCGCTGTTGACGGCAAGGGCGAGTACGGCGATCGACAAACTGTGTTTGATGTTCATGTGCAGCCTCCTGGGTGGGCCGCTGGCTGGCAGCGGCCGGATGAGTGGTGGGTTAGTCGAGCAGCGTCAGGGTGACGTCGATATTGCCGCGGGTGGCGTTGGAGTAAGGGCAGACGATGTGTGCACGGTCGATCAGGGTCTGCGCTTGCTCGCGGTCCATGCCTGGCAAGCTGATGCGCAGTTCGACTTCGATGCCGAAACCGTTGGGGATCGCGCCGATGCCTACTACGCCTTCAATCGAGGCGTCTGCTGGCATCGCCAGCTTGTCGCGGCCGGCAACGAATTTCATCGCACCGATAAAGCAGGCTGAGTAGCCGGCAGCGAACAGCTGCTCGGGGTTAGTGCCCGCACCGCCAGCACCGCCGAGTTCTTTCGGGGTGGTCAGGGCGACGTCGAGTACGCCGTCGGAGGAGATGGCACGGCCTTCACGGCCGCCGGTGGCTTCTGCATAGGCACGGTAAGCAATGGTTTGAATCGACATGGTGGTAATCCTCTGGAGCTGTTTGGGATGGTTTGTTTAAAGCGTTGCTGTGTCAGGTGGCGATCAACCTTCGTGGTTGATCAGCCAGCTTGGGTAAAGGCCTTTGCCATCTGCCTGGCTGTCGTCAGCCAGAACCGGGCCGGAAAGAGCGAGCAGGGCGGTGAAAGCGATCAGGGTTTTCATAACGGTGCTCCATGAATGTCAGGGTTGTTGGGTTGGATGAAGACAATTGCAGGTTGTCGTGGTCTTTTCGCGCTAATGTTTTGTGCGCTAATCAGTTCCATGGGGCGAACTCTAGTGCGCATTAATTTAGCGCGCAAGATATATTTTTGAACATTTAGCGATAAGCGCTGCTTTGTTCGGGCATAAGCGAGGATTGGCGGGCTGTTGCGCGCTGTTTACGAGAGTGGTGGCGGGGTGAAATTGTTGTACGGAACTGGGCGGTGACGAGGAGCGTGACGCGATTTGTGCGACGACCCCGCTGGGGCGGGCGACAGGTCTGTCGCCCAGGTGCTTACACGGCCTGTTGCAGGCTGCTGCGCAGGGCGACCAGCTCAGCTTTCAGGGCGCCGAGCTCCGCAGCGGATTGCTGGGTGGCGGTAAGGATGCAGCTGGGAATGCGCTTGGCCTGTTCGCGCAGGTCGCGGCCTTTGTCGGTGAGGAACAGTTCAACCACGCGTTCGTCGACATTGCTGCGGGTGCGCTTGAGCAAGCCTTCGGCTTCCAGGCGTTTGAGCAGCGGGGTGACGGAGCCGGGGTCAGTGAGCAGGCGGCTGCTGATATCGCCCACGGTGATGCCATCGCCTTCCCAGAGCACCATCATCGCCAGGTACTGCGGGTAGGTCAGGCCCAGCGCCTGCAGCAGCGGTTTGTAGACCTTGGTCAGTAGCAGCGAGGTCGAATACAGGGCAAAGCACAGCTGGTTATCGAGCAGCAGTTCGGCGCAAGGGTCTTGCGTGTGCATAGCGTTCTCCAGCGGTACAGGACAGTTGGCGACAATTTATCGCGCTAACTACAGTTATGCCAATTGAATGCTCGCGGTATTCATCCCGCGCAGGCAAACGTTAGACGTAAAAAAGCCCCAGACACTTGCGGCGCTGGGGCTTGTGGGCCGGCCGATTATTCCACGGCAGCCTGGGCTATCTTGCTCGAACCTTTCGGCGCAAAGCGTGCTGCCAGGCGCATGGAGGCGGTCACCAGGCGCTGGTAGAACGCCGGCAACAGGCGCTGCATGCCGTCCAGGGCATAGGCGTCCGGGCCGATCAGGATGCGCCGCTTGTTTGCCAATGCGCCGTTGATGATCACCTGGGCGGCTTTTTCCGGCGTGGTGCGCAGCAGCTGGTCGTTGAACTGCTGGCGTGCCTTGTCGGCATCCTGGCCGGTGACGCTGCTCAGGCTGGCGTGCATCCGTGCGGTTTTGGCGATATTGGTCTTGATCCCGCCGGGGTGCACGCAGCTGGCCGATACACCGCAATCGGCCATGTCCAGCTCCTGGCGCAGCGACTCGGTAAAGCCGCGCACGGCGAATTTGCTGGCGTTGTAGGCGCTCATGCCCGGTTGAGCGAACAGACCGAAGACGCTGGAGACGTTGACGATATGGCCGCTGCCGGATGCGTTGATATGCGGCAGGAAGGCCTTGGTGCCGTTGACCACGCCCCAGAAGTTGATGTTCATGATCCACTCGTAGTCGGCGTAGTCGTTGCCTTCCACGGTGCCGCCCTGGGCTACTCCGGCGTTGTTGAAAATTGCATTAACCCGGCCGAATTCGCTCACTACCTGATCGGCCCAGGCATGCACGGCCTCACGGTCGGCGACGTTGACCAGGGTTTCGCTGACCTGCACGCCAAGCTTGCGCGCCTGGGCGGCGGTTTCCGCCAGCCCTTCGGCATTCACATCGGAGAGCGCCAGCTGGCAACCCTGGCGAGCCAGACCGAAGGCCAGAGCGCGGCCGATGCCGGAACCTGCGCCGGTGATGGCAGCTACCTTGTTTTCAAACGACTTCATGCGCTGGCCTCCTGGGCAGTCAACTGGATAGCGCTGTTCTGCGCCGGGTGTGCCGCGTGCTTGCGGCTGAAATGATAGGCCGCTGGGTCAAAGTTGCGCGTCAGCAGACGGAAGCGCCAGGTGAAGCCGGGCCAAACTGTGCAGTTGCGTCCACTAACGGGATGCAGGTACCAGCTCATGCAGCCGCCGGCATTCCATACGGTGTTATCCAGGCTGCCTTGCAGCTTGCCGTTGAATTGGTCCTGCACCGCCTGCTTGACCTCCAGGCTCTGCAATTCTTGCTCACCCACCAGCTTGAGCGCACCGAGCACGTAATGGATCTGCGACTCGATCATATAGACCATCGAGTTGTGCCCAAGGCCGGTGTTTGGCCCCATCAGGAAGAACAGGTTGGGGAAGCCGGCGGTGAGGGTGCCTTTGTAGGCCTGCGGGCCTTGCGGCCAGGTGTCGAGCAAGTCAACGCCGCCACGACCAAACACCACGCCACGTGGCAATGGGTCGCTTGGGGTGAAGCCGGTGCCGAAGATGATCGCATCGATCTCGCGCTCTTTACCGTCTACGGTGCGGATGCTGCCGCTGCGGATTTCCTCGATGCCGTCGGTGATCAGGTCAACGTTGGGCTGAGTCAGCGCCGGGAAGTAATCGTTGGAGATCAGCACGCGCTTGCAGCCCATCAGGTAATCCGGAGTGACCTTGGCGCGCAGAACTGGGTCCTTGATCTGTTTATTGATGTACCACTTGCCGACTTTCTGCGCGAGGGTCATCACCTTGGGCAGCATGGCAAAGCCGATCACCCGGCTTTCCAGCAGGGCGTAGATGGTGCCGCGCCAGAGTTTCTGCAGCAGCGGGAAGCGTTTGAAACGGTTGCGTTCGCGCTCGCTGATGGCGCGGTCCGGCTTGGGCATGATCCACGGTGCGGTGCGCTGATAGAGGTCAAGCTGGCTGACCTGCTTCTGAATCTGCGGCACAAACTGGATCGACGACGCGCCGGTACCGATCACCGCAATACGCTTGCCGGTCAGGTCATAGCTGTGGTCCCACTGCTGTGAGTGGAAGATCTTGCCGGTGAAATCGCCCAGACCCTTGAGTGCCGGAATCGATGGGGTGGACAGTGCGCCCATGCCGGACACCACAAATTGTGCGGTGTAGCTGTTACCGGCACTGTCACTGATTTGCCACAGCTCCTGCTGCTCATCCCAAGCCAGGCGGGTGATCTCGGTGTTCAACTGGGTGTGGTTCTGCAGGCGGTACTTATTCCAGCAGCCTTCCAGATAGCCCTGGATCTCCGGCTGTTTGGCGAACATGCGCGTCCAGTTGGGGTTCTGCTCAAACGAAAAGGAATACAGGTGCGATTGCACGTCACAGCCGCAGCCTGGGTAGTTGTTGACCCGCCAGGTGCCGCCGACGCCGGCTTCTTTTTCGAACAGCAGAAAGTCATGTTCACCGGCCTGCTTCAGGCGGATGGCCATGCCTAGGCCGGAGAAGCCGGTGCCGATAATGGCCACCTTGCAGTGGCGAGTGGCAGAAAGGGGTGAGACGGGTGCATTCATGGCCAAGCTCCTGTTATGTTTATTGCTGGCGTATACAGCTGTATACCAAGGTAGACAAATGTATACTCGCCAGCAAGCAGCATTCTCACAAGCCAACTTTTAGGTAGGGTTCGTCATGCAAACAGCCGTCGGCGAGCAGCCACCCGCTGCGGAAAAAGCCACCGAGGCCCCAGGCAAGACCCTGTTACTGGAGGCTGCGTTACGTCTCACCTCAACCAGCCGCAGCCTGAGTAATCTCGGCCTGCGCGAGCTGGCGCGTGAGGCCGGGCTGAACCCCAATACCTTCTACCGGCACTTTAAAGACGTAGATGATCTGGGCCTGACGGTGATCCGGCAGATATCCACACAGTTACGCCAGCCACTGCGCGACTTGCGCCGTGAGGCGGCGGAGCGGGCCGTGCAATCGACGCAGGCAAGTGCGCCGATGCTATTTGGTATTGATTTACAGCGCGGGCGGCGGGTATGCCATGAAACCGTGCAGCTTTTCTTTGATTTCGTCGCGCAGAACCCAGAAGCCTTCATCATCGGTGTGCGTGAGTTGCATGGCGCCTCTGCGGTGCTGCGGACGGCCCTGCAGGAGGTGATGGATGAGTTTGGTGCGGACATGGCAGCAGACATCATGGCCTTCAAGCTGTTGCCGGATGTGGTCAGCCCTGCA
>JAHJXZ010000159.1 GCA_018827205.1 Gammaproteobacteria bacterium
GACCGGGGCCAAATCGATCAGCGAGATCACTGCTGATTCGCTGGTGCGCGAACTGCACCACGCCGCGTCCTGACGCTGCACCTGACGCCGTACCGGACTATGGAGCCTGCATGAGCCTGCCTGCCGCTTTTCTCACCGCCGTCGAGCGCCTGATCCCTGCCGAGCGGCGCTTCGACGACCCGCTGTCGACCCTGGCCTTCGGCACCGATGCCAGCTTCTACCGACTGATCCCCAAGCTGGTGGTGCGCGTTGAAGCGGAACTAGAGGTGGTTGACCTGCTCAAGTTGGCCAGCGCGCATCAGGTGCCGGTGACCTTCCGCGCCGCTGGCACCAGCCTGTCCGGCCAAGCCATCAGCGATTCGGTGCTGATCGTGCTCGGTGATAACTGGAACGGTCGTGAAATCCGTGGCCAGGGTAGCCAGATCCGCCTGCAACCTGGAGTGATCGGCGCACAGGCGAATGCCGTGCTCGCGCCGTTTCAGCGCAAAATCGGCCCCGACCCCGCCTCGATCAACGCTTGCAAGATCGGCGGCATCGTCGCCAACAACTCCAGCGGCATGTGCTGCGGCACTGCGCAGAACAGCTACCACACCCTGGCCGGTATGCGCCTGGTGCTGGCCGACGGCACGGTGCTGGACACTGAAGACCCGCTCAGCGTGACGCGTTTTTTCGCCACCCACGCCGACCTGCTGACGCAACTGAACGAGCTGGGCCGCAGCACCCGCGCCAACACTGAGCTGGCCGCAAAGATTCGCCACAAATACCGGCTAAAAAACACCACCGGCCTCTCGCTCAACGCCCTGGTAGATTTCGACCAACCGCTGGATATCCTCAGCCACCTGCTGGTCGGCTCCGAGGGCACCTTGGGCTTTATCAGCGCGGTGACCTACAACACCGTGCCCGATCACCCACACAAGGCCAGCGCGCTGCTGGTGTTCCCCGATGTGGAAAGCTGCTGCCGCGCCGTCACTCTGCTCAAGCAGCAGCCGGTGTCCGCCGTGGAACTGCTCGACCGCCGTAGCCTGCGCTCAGTGCAGGAAAAGCCCGGCATGCCGGAGTGGGTCAAGGGCTTGTCCGACAGCGCCTGCGCCCTGCTGATCGAATCCCGTGCCGCCAGCCAGAGCCTGCTGCACGAACAGCTGCAATTGGTCATGGCGTCCATCGCTGATTTCCCCTTGGAAAAGCAGGTGGATTTCAGCGAAGACCCGGCCGTCTACAACCTGCTGTGGAAGATCCGCAAAGACACCTTCCCTGCCGTCGGCGCGGTGCGCCAGACCGGCACCACAGTAATCATCGAAGACGTGACCTTCCCTGTCGAACAACTCGCCGAAGGCGTCAATCGCCTGCTTGAGCTGTTCGATAAACACCGTTATGACGAAGCGATCATTTTCGGCCATGCCCTGGAAGGCAATCTGCACTTCGTGTTTACCCAGGCCTTCGAAACACCTGAGCAGGTCGCCCGCTACTCAGCTTTTATGGACGATGTGGCGCGACTGGTGGCCGTGGAGTTTGGCGGCTCGCTTAAAGCCGAACACGGCACCGGGCGCAACATGGCCCCCTTCGTCGAGTTGGAATGGGGCAACGATGCCTATCAGCTTATGTGGCAAATCAAGCACCTGCTCGACCCGCAAGGCATCCTCAACCCCGATGTGGTGCTGTCGGATGATCCGCAGATTCACCTGAAAAACCTCAAGCCGCTGCCAGCCGCCGACGAGATCGTCGACAAGTGCATTGAATGCGGCTTCTGCGAGCCGGTGTGCCCGTCCAAGGGGCTGACCCTCAGCCCGCGCCAACGCATTGTGATCTGGCGCGATATTCAGGCCAAAAAGCGCGCAGGCATCGATACCCGCGAGCTGGAAGCCGCCTACCAATACCAGGGCATCGACACCTGCGCCGCCACCGGATTGTGCGCACAGCGCTGCCCGGTGGGTATCAATACCGGCGACTTAGTGCGTCAGTTGCGTGGTCGCGACGCCAACAGCCAGCGCAGCGCCGATTGGCTGGCGAGCAACTTTCGCCGCGCCATGCAGGGCGCGCGGGTGATGCTGCATGTGGCCAACGGCGCACGCCTGCTGATGGGCGCACCGTTGCTCGGCCGCACCTCGGCCGTCATCAGCAAGGCCAGCCTGGGCCGCGTGCCGCAGTGGACGCCAGCGATGCCGCAACCGCTGCAACGCCTGCAACTGCCCAAGGCCAATGACGATGCACGGCCACGGGTGGTCTACCTGGCCGCCTGCGTATCCCGCGCCATGGGCCCCGCGGCGAGCGATGCCGAGCAAATGCCATTGCTCGACAAGACCCGCGCGCTACTGGAAAAAGGCGGCTTTCAGGTGGTGTTCCCGGCTGACTTGGACAATCTCTGCTGCGGCCAGCCGTTTGCCTCCAAGGGCTACAGCGAACAGGCCGAACGCAAGAAGCAGGAGCTGATTGATGAGCTGCTCAAGGCCAGCCGTGGCGGCCTCGACCCGATCTACTGCGACACCAGCCCTTGCACCCTGCGCCTGATTCAAGATGGCCTGGACGCACGACTGAAATTGCACGACCCGGTGAAGTTTATCCGCGAGCAGTTGCTCGACCGGCTGACGATCACCCCACAGGACAAACCGGTCGCGGTACACGTCACTTGCAGTACGCAACACCTGGGCGAAGCACAGGGTTTGATCGACATCGTGCGTCGCTGCACCTCGGAAGTAGTCATCCCAGAAGGCATTCACTGCTGCGGCTTTGCCGGTGACAAAGGCTTTACCACCCCAGAGCTGAATGATCACGCGCTGCGCAGCCTGAAATCCGCCGTGCAGTACTGCGAAGAAGGCATCAGCACCAGCCGCACCTGCGAGATCGGCCTGAGTCAGCATGGCGGCATCGATTATCACGGGCTGGTGTATCTGCTGGACCGGGTCAGCCGTGCCAAGGGTTAAGCGCAGATAGACCAACGGCCCAGCCAGCGGGTAAAGGCTTTCTATACTGAAGGCCTCACCCGCTCAGCTGGAGACTCGCCATGCGCCGTCTTGCCGTTTTCTTTGCTACCGCGTTACTCAGCACCTCGCTCTGGGCCATGCACTGCCCAGCGGATATGGCCAAGATCGATGATCTGCTGAAAACCGATCCGCCAAGCGATGCCAAAGTACTCGCACAAGTGCAGCAGCTACGCGCCGAAGGCGAAACCCTGCACAAGGCCGGCAACCACGGCGAATCGGTCAAAGTGCTGGGTGAAGCGCTGCAGCTACTCGAAGCCAGCGAATAGTCCGAGCAGGCTGAACGCCTTCGACAGAACTGCCGAAGGCGCAGCTTAAAGCGCCTGCCCTAGCAGACTAAGCGCCACGCGGCGCACCTGGGCCAGGTCAATCGGTTTGGCCAGACAAGCCTGGGCGCCGCGCCGACGTGCTTCGGCAAACACCGCCTCATCCGCCGCCGCACTGATCACCAACACCGGCACGGCCTGCAAACGTGGGTTGAGGCGCATGGTATCGAGCACCTGCATACCGTCACCATCGGGTAGATCCAGATCGAGCAACAGCAACGTCGGTGTGCATTGCTCCAGTTCAGCCAGTGCCCGCTGAACCGAGCCAGCGCCACGTACTTGGGCAAATTCACGCAGCGCTTCCTGAACCACCTTGAGGCAGGCCGGGTGATCTTCAACACACAACACTTCAGCCAGCTGCTTGGGCTGCGCTGACGCTGACTCCACATCAGCAGCCGCCTGTACTGTCGGTGCCGCAGCGCCGGGTAGATCGATCCAAAAGCGACTGCCCGTGCCGGCGCTGCTGCTAAAACCCATTTCGCCCGCCATCAACGTGGCCAGCTCACGGCAAAGCACCAGACCGATTCCTGTGCCGGGAATGCTGGAATTTTCCCGCCCAAGACGCTGGAACGGCTGAAACAGATTGGCCTGCTGCTCAGCCGTCAGCCCTGCGCCATTGTCCTCGACCCACAACCGTACGCAGTTGGAACGCACCTCATAACCTATACGGATCAGACCCTGTGGGCTGTTGTACTTGATCGCGTTAGACAACAGGTTTAGTACCACCTGGCGCACTCGACGCATATCCGCCTGCACGTACAGGCCAGTGTCGGCCTCAGCCAAAACCTGCAACTGTAACTGACGTTGCAACACATCCGGCTGTACCAGCTCGGCGCA
>JAHJXZ010000160.1 GCA_018827205.1 Gammaproteobacteria bacterium
AGTACCACCTGGCGCACTCGACGCATATCCGCCTGCACGTACAGGCCAGTGTCGGCCTCAGCCAAAACCTGCAACTGTAACTGACGTTGCAACACATCCGGCTGTACCAGCTCGGCGCAACCATGCAGCAGCGCGCCAACTTCCACAGGCTGCAACTTGAGCTGCTGACGCCGGCTTTCGATACTCGATAGGTCGAGAATATCGTCCACCAGCGAGGTCAGATGACGGCTTGCATTGACGATCTCGCGGGCGTAATCGGCTTCCAGTTTGGCCTCGGGTTTGTCCTGCGCCTCCATCTCGATCAACTGGCCAAAGCCATAAATCGCATTGAGCGGCGTGCGCAGCTCATGGCTCATGCTCGACAGAAAGCGGCTCTTGGCCTGGCTGGCGGCCTGAGCATCCAGACTGGCGCGACGCAGGTCTTCCTGCACCTGCTTGAGCCGCGTGATATCCACATGAGTGCCGGCCGCGCGCAGGGCTCGGCCCTCGCTGTCACGTTCCAGCACCTTGCCGCGGCTCAGTAACCAGACGTACTCACCCAGAGCATCGGCGTAGCGGTATTCCGCCTCAAAGTTATCCTCACCACTGCTGGCAAACAGCTGACGCAGATGGCGAATACGCTCTACATCATTAGGATGCACGCGCTGATTAAACTCACTGAAACTCATGATCGAATGAGTCAAACCAAAGCGCCTGAGGAAGCGCTCGCTGAGAGTGATGCTCATACCCTCTGCCTCGACCTCCCAGAGACTTTCCGTGGTGCTTTCCAGCACCAGCTGAAGAATCCGCTGCGCCTCCACCCGCTGCACCTCACTGGCCTGCAGCTGCTCGCCGGTGTGTTGCACCGCTGCCGCCATGCTGACCAACTCCTCGATCTTGCTAGTCGGTGCGGCAGGCTGGTAGTGGCCCTGACCCAGCTCACGCATCATCCCGACAATCCCATCAATCGGCCGCACCAACTGCTCGCTCAGGCGCCGCGAACGCAGCCACATCAGGGCAAAGAACAGCAGGTAGAACAGCGCTAAACCGACGATCAATAAGTAGCCGATATGCAAATAGCGCTCGGCCAGGCGATTGGTCTCGCTGAAAATGTGCTCTTCATCCACCACCAGCAGCAGTTGCCAGCCCGTCTGCGGAATCTCGCTCCAGGCGATCAGTCGATTGCGACCGCCCAGCACCACTTCCTGCACATTGCCCTGCCCGGCCGCCATAGCCTGCAGCAGCGGCTGCATTTCGGCGCGCTTGGCCAGGTTGAAGTCTTCGGGCTTGAGCACCTCGCGGCGCACCGCCTCAGCATAGGAATATTCGGTCAGTTCGCGCAGGCCGAAATCTCCTTCGCCAGCACTCGGCAAGGCCATGATGTTGTGATCGCGGCTGACCAGCATGGCATAGCCTTGCCAGGGCACATCCAGCTCGCCGATCTCACCGAGCATCTGCCCGACCGTGATATCCAGCCCCACCACACCTTCGAGAAAATCAGCGCGATACACCGGCGCCACTGCCGACATCATCCAGCCCATACCAGCTGGGTCGAGATAAACATCGGTCCAGGCCACCTTGCGCTCGGGGTTGTGCTTGGCGTCCGCCAGGTAATAGAAGTTGTAATCGGGTATCACCATGTCATGGGGATACTGCTCGGGCGTCACAAAGAAGGGGTAGATGCGGTTGTAACTGTCCCAGGTATTGAAATAGGCCGCCGCCACACGCGGGTTGGCTGCCTGGATCGAACGCATCAACGGGTCGAGCTGCGACAGGCGCAGGGCCTTGTCGTGGTCCTGTTGGGACAGCGGCGTGCTGTTGGCATAAAAAGATGCAGCCCGGCCATCATCACTGCGGCTGTAGAAAACGCCGTTTTCAGTCAGGGCATGGCGCTGACGCTCCAGCGCATCGGGCTCAAATGTGCGGTTATCCAGAGCATTGAGCGCGGCATCACGAAAAATCTGTACCTGCGCCTCCACCGAACGCAGGCGACCATCGATCACCTGGCCTTCACGCGCCACCGCCGCTGACAGATCATCCAGCGCACTCTGCTGCAAATGCTCGATCTGCGCATCGCGAATCGCCGCGTTGCTCAGCAGGTAAACCGTGATCAACACCGACTCGACCAGAATCAGCGGAATCAGGGCACTCTGCACAAAAGCGCGCCAGATCCACTGACGCAAAGGGTAACGCGACGCGCGTGGCATACGAGGGTCTCATCCAAAAGACATAGCGAATGTGCAGGATGCGATCATAGTCGGCAAGCCCCATCAGCGTCCGCCAGGCAATTGCCGGGTGACGCTGTGGAACCTTTGGCGTAAACTCGCGTCCCAGTACCAGCAACAAAAGTTTCGGGGCCGATTAGGATTCGACGCCGGTAGCGAAGCTCTAGGTGCATGCCGACTTGGTAACAGAAGTCGTAAATCCACTGTTGCAACTTTCTATAGTTGCCAATGACGAAAACTACGAGGG
>JAHJXZ010000006.1 GCA_018827205.1 Gammaproteobacteria bacterium
ATTCGCTGTTTGTGCTGACTGGCGTAGCGCTGCTGTTAACCTGGTTGACCCGACGCTTCCGGCATAACCCTGGCTACTCAGCGCAACGCTTGTTTCTGGCGGTCTGGCTGGCGCTGATTACTCACCCGCTGCTGGATGCCTTTACCAGCTATGGCACACAACTGCTGTGGCCGCTGACGCCGATTCCCACTGCCTGGTCGAGCATCTTTATCATCGATCCGTTGTACACCGTGCCGCTGTGTATCGCTGTGGCACTGGGGTTGCTCTATGGCCTGCGGGACAAGGCAGCCAAGGCACCGGCCCTGGCGTTACTGGTTTCCTCGCTGTACCTGGCCTCGACCCTTGGCGGCAAATACATGGCAGAGCAGCGTGTGGAAGCTGAGCTGGCACGCCAGGGCATCGAAGCGCAGCAATTGTTCAGCACGCCGACGCCTTTCAATAGCCTGCTGTGGCGAGTGATTGTGCTGGATGGCGAGGACTACCACGAAGCACTGGTCAGCTGGTTCGACGAAACTGCGCCGCAACTGGAACGCATCCCCCGTGGCACGCACCTGGCGGCAGCACTAGCCGACTCGCCGGCGTATGCACGTCTGGCCTGGTTTACCAACGGCGTGCTGCGTTACGACCAGCTGGGCGAGGAATTGGTCGTCACCGATATTCGCTTGGGCATGACCGGTTTCCACCCCTTCCGTTTCGACTTCGCGACCCTGGAAAACGGCCAATGGCGCGTGTATGACGACATCCAGCGCCTGCCAACCGAGCGTGGTGACCTCTCGCGACTGAAGTTACTGTGGGCACGTACCTGGCAACCTGAAGTACAAGTACCGCTGCTGGCCTGGGCCGATGAGCTGCGTAAAACGCCGCTAGCCAGCAGCCGCGTGCCATAACAGCGTCTACCGGCCCGTAGGGGCCGGTACTACAGATACGCCACGCATAGGCTAGGCTGAATTCCAACCTTTACCCGTTGGAGCCTGACCATGAACATCCGGCAGAAAATGATCGCCTGCGGTGCGATCAGCGTACTGGCAGCAACCCTGTTGGGCAGCATCGGTTTCTGGGGACAAACCCGCCTGGCCAGCGCTCTTAATGAAAACCAGCTGAGTGTCAGCGCCCTGCGCAATCACCTGGAAGGCGACATGATGCATGACGCCCTGCGCGCCGATGTACTCGCTGCCTTCTATATCGACCCGGCCGACAGCGCTGCCGTCGAGCAGGTCCGCACTGATCTGCGCGAACACAGCGAATGGTTTACCCGCACCCTTAATGACAACGCCAAACTGCCGCTCAGCGCGGATATTCGTCAGGCGATCAGTGAGTCTCAACCGGCTCTGGCAGCCTACATCCAGCAAGCCGAGGGCATCGTCAAACTAGCTCTTAGTGACCCGCAAGCGGCGCGCCAGCAAATGGCGGCTTTCGATACCAGCTTTGGCGAGCTGGAGGAAAAAAACGAAGCGCTCAGCGGCCTGATCGAAACGCACTCGGCGCAGACCCGCAGCGACAGCGAGGCAGCCGTCAGACAAGCAGCCTGGTTGTTGATCGGTGGGATTATTGCCGTCTGCGTCCTGCTCTGCCTGCTCACCAACCAATTGATGAGGGCAGTACTGCGCCCACTGGAAAAAGTCATTGCGGCTGCCCGCGCCATTGCCCAGGGCAATCTACGGGGAGTGATCAATGTCGACAGCAATGACGAGGCCGGCCAGCTGCAACAGGCCCTGGCCGACATGCAAGGTAACCTGCGACAAATGATCGGCAGCATCCGCCATGAAGGCGAACAGCTGCAGCAAACTGCGCAAAGCCTCGCCGGGGCATCAGAACGTATTGTGCGCAGTACCGGCGAGGAATCTGACAGCGCCGCCAGCATGGCAGCAGCCATGGAACAGATGATCCGCAACATCGACCAGATTGCTGGTCACGCGCGCAACGCCCAGGACATATCCTCACAATCAGAACAACTCGCCGGCAGCGGTGGCCAGGTCATCATGAGCGTGGTCGATGGCATGAGCCGGATCGCCGAGGCGGTCAACGAGTCCAGCGCGACTATCACCGCGCTGGGAGAGTCGTCTGAGGAGATCCATTCGATCATTCAGGTGATCAATAGCATTGCAGAGCAAACCAACCTGCTCGCCTTGAATGCCGCCATCGAGGCTGCACGCGCGGGTGAAGCTGGACGCGGCTTTGCTGTGGTCGCCGATGAGGTCCGAAACCTGGCGGCGCGCACAGCGCAATCAACCCAGGAAATCACCGGGATGATCGAGCGCATCCGCAGCAGCACCGCACAGGCAGTAAACAGCATGCAAACAGGGGTCACACGGGTGAGCGATGGCGTGGCGCTGGCCCGCCAAGCTGGCGAGTCTATTGGTGAGATCCGCGGCGGCGCACACCGCGCGGCCGAGGTAGTCGAGGAAATATCTCAGACCATCAGTGAACAGAGCCGCGCCAGTAGCGAGGTGGCGCAGCAGGTCGAACACATCGCGCAGATGTCACAGCAAAACAGCCTCACCGTCAATGAAATGGCTAATGCTGCGCAAAGCCTAGATCGCGTGGCGCGCAGCATGCAGAGCGCCGTACTGCAGTTTCAGACCTGAGCGCGACACTTAGCAGGCTGTTGAAAACCTAAGTGGTTTTTCAACAGCCTGCGAATCAACTACGCATCAACTGCGGAATTGCGCCACCAGCCCCTGCAACTCGACTCCGAGACGTGCCAACTCAGCACTGGATGACGCAGTCTGCTGACTGGCACTGGCACTTTGCTCGCCGATATCACGTACCCGCGTCACGCTTTCGCTGATGGTTTCCGCTACTGCGCTCTGCTCTTCAGCGGCGGCGGCAATCTGCTGATTCATCTGCTCAATGGTGCTCACTGCCTGCGTGATACGCCCCAGTGCAGCGCCTGCTTCGCCAGCCAGGCTTACGGTACGCTGAGTCAGGCTGCGGCTGCTGTCCATTTTTTCCACTGCGCCCTTGGCCAGGCGCTGCAGGCTGGCGATCAGGCCTTCGATTTCCTCGGTAGAGTCCTGTGCGCGCTTGGCCAGGGCACGCACCTCGTCAGCCACCACGGCAAAACCGCGGCCCTGCTCACCGGCCCGCGCGGCTTCGATTGCAGCATTCAGCGCCAATAAGTTGGTCTGTTCGGCAACATTGCGAATCACTTCCAGCACGCCGCCAATCCGCGCGCTTTCCTGATTCAGCGCGGCAATGGCTTCGGCGGACTCCTCCACCTCGGTGGCCAGATGGCCGATCTGGCTAACCGCCTGCTGCACCACCTGATTCCCCTGCTGCGCCTCCTGATCGGCAGCGCGGGCGGCCAGAGATGCCTGTTCGGCGTTCTGCGCCACTTCCTGCACAGTTGCAGCCATTTCATGCATGGCAGTGGCGGTCTGCTCGGTTTCCATTTTCTGGTTTTGTACGCCGGCACTGGTTTGCGCGGTGATTGCCGACAGCTGTTCGGCAGCAGCGGCAATCTGGCTGACGCCACCACCAATGCGCCCAACCAAGGTGCGCAGGCTCACACTCATCACCTGCATGGCGGCCATCAACTGGCCAGGCTCATCGCGGCGATCCTGGGGTAAATCGTGGGTCAGGTCGCCGGCGGCGATGCGCTGGGCAAACACTACGGTCTGCTGCAAGGGCGCAACAATTAGACGGGAGATAATCAGCGCAGCCAGCATGCCCAGAATAACCGCGGCAATGCCCATGGCCCCAAGCATCAACAGAGCCTGGTGGCTGTCATCGGCCATTGCCTGCTCTTGCTGGGCCTTGGCTTCATCCACCAAGGCCAACACCGCCTGGGCACGCTCTACCATCGCGGCCTCACTCTGTTGACTCTGCCCGCGCACCTGCTGGTAATTGGTGAACGCTTGCTGATAGAGCGTCAGGGCTTGCAACGCGGTTTCGATGGCACCTTTCTGGCTGTCGTCGAGCCAGACCATCAGGCTGCGCGCGACGGTTTGCAGGTCATCGTTGATATAGGTCCATTCCTCCAGCGCTTCGGCCGAACCATCAATGATGAACTGGCTTTCATGACCGCGCAGATCGAGCATGCGCTTACTCAGGCCCGAGGCGGTTTCTGCCAAGGTCAGCGGATCACTGCCGCGCAGCTTGTCACCTGCCAAGCGCAACTCACGCACGGCGTCGTACATGTCCAGTTCAATCACATCAAACTGATCACGCGCCTCACCGGCCGCTTCGCGCATTTGCGTACGCGCCGCGCGGGCTTTGCCTTGCTGCTCGACAAAGCTGTCGAACTGACGGCGATAGTCGTTGATGGCCTGCTGCATGCTTTTCAGGCGTGCCTGATCGGCACTGGATGCGACCGTCAACTGTTGAGCAAGCGCTACATCGACACGGTCCAACTGCTCACGTACTTGAACAGCCGTTTCATTGTTCTGGCGCAACGCAAAATCGCGCTCGGCGCGACCCGCCTGTAACACCTTCGAGTCGATGTCCGACAGGCCACTGGTACTGTTATGCCCCTCCAGCACGGCTTGTACCGCGAGAAAGCCACTGCCGGTAACCGCAACCGTGAGCAACAGCACCAGGCCGAAGCCACACATAAGCTTTTTACCGACAGACAGGTCGGCGAACAGGCGAGCGGCAGAAGAGGACATAACAACGACTCCATTTTTATTATCGAGCGCAGCAAGGCGGCGGATAGCGGCCAGGCAAGCACATGAACTACTGATGGCAGTTTAGTCCCGCTTTATTGCAACCCTTGCGCCAGAGCATGGCTCGGCAGCAGATGAATACGCCAAGGCCTGAGCTAGAGGCATTGGCGGTTGTTCTGCGCGACAAACCAATCAAATTGCACAGCGCTAACCCCCCAACCTATCGGCAGGTTTCCGCTGATTCTTTATCGAGGATGGCGAGTTATCGCCAGAAAATACGTACTGAGGTTATAACCAACTATTTCCGCCGCCAGCAAAAAGGGCGCACGGTTTTCACCGTACGCCCTCTTCCACTGCGGCTTAGCTTGGCTGAATTAACGCCCGGCGAGCGCCAGCACGACACGTGGCCGAAGCAGTTCGCCCAGCACAGCCAATAGGCCGACTGCACCAGCAATCCAGTACCACTGCGCCACCGGGTCAAACATCAACCAGCCCAGCGCGTGCAGGAACACCACCATGATCAGCACCGGGCACACATAGCGCACCATAAACAACCAGAGCGCATAAGCCAGCGGTGGCAGATTTAGCTCATCGCGCATGATGTCGCTGCGCAGTGAATAGCCGGCCAGCAGCACGATAAAGATCCCGCCCAGCGGCATCATCCAACGCGAAGTCAGGTAATCCAGCCAATCGAAGAAGTTTTTACCCATGGGCGTCCAGCCTGACATCAGGTTGAACGAGAGCATCGCCAGCAAGCTGATCACCAACAGCACCGCACCAGAAGCCGCCGCCGCCTTGAAGCGGCTCACGCCGTACTTCTCATTCAGGTAGGCCACAGTGGCTTCGATCATGGAGATGGCCGAGGTCAGTGCGGCAATCGAGACCATGGCGAAGAACAGCACACCAAAGGCTGTACCAAACGGCATCTGCTGGAAGGCCAGCGGCAGGCTCATAAAGATCAGGCCAGGACCCGCGCTTGGGCTCATGCCGTTGGCAAAGATAATCGGGAAGATCGCCAGACCGGCCAGTAGCGCCACACAGGTGTCACAGATGGCCACGACAAAGGTGGTGCGCGCCACCGACTGGCCATCCGGCAAGTAGGAGCCATAGGTGAGGATCGCGCCGGAGGCCAAGCTCAGGGTGAAGAAGGCATGACCTAACGCGGCCAGCAGGGCTTCGCCGGTGATTTTCGAGGCATCGAAGCTGAACAGGAAATCAAAGCCGGCACTGAAGCCGCCGCTGGTAAAGGCATAACCCACCAGAATCAGCAGCATGACGGCGAGCCCCGGCATCATCCAGCGCACAGCATTCTCGATGCCCTTTTGCACGCCTTTGGCGACAATCCACAGAGTCAGCAGCGCCACCAGCACGCTCCAGCCACCGAGTTGCCAGGGGTTGGCGTTGTGCGCTTCGAATACCCCGCCTAGGGCTTCCACGCTAGTGGCTGCCAGGGAGCCATCGAGCATTTTCACCGTATAGGCAAACGCCCAGCCCGCCACCACCACGTAGAAACACAGAATCATAAAACCGGCGAGCATGGCCATGCCGCCTACAGCCTTCCATAGCTGGCTGCCGCCACTCTCTTTGACCACCCGGCTGATCGCATCAATCGGGCTACCGCGGCCGCGTCGGCCAATGGCGATCTCGGTCATCATCACCGGAATACCGATGGCCAGGATGCAGGCCAGGTACATCAATACAAACGCACCACCGCCGTATTCGCCGGTGATGTAGGGAAACTTCCAGATATTGCCCAGCCCCACAGCGGAGCCAGTTGCAGCAAGGATAAAACCCCAGCGCGAGAGCCAGAGGTTCTTGGGTTTTTCACGGGTCATGCGTCACCTGTTTGTTTTTATCTGTGACGAAATAGAACCCGCAGCGCTTGTGGCGCAGCGGAGTGGCAAGGCATCCAGAGGGTGTAAGGCAGCCGACCTGGCCACCGAACACGCTCTGCAAAACCGGATTCGCCAGACCCCAGTGGCGGCGAAGCCGGCTGGGATCACTGGGCGTCGGGTTGCACCTCCGGCGCAGCCTGCTTAAAGGCATCCAGAGACTCACAACGCGCCGCCATGGCGAGGATGCGTGGGTACGCATCAAGGTCACAGTTAAAACGGCGCGCATTATACAGCTGCGGAACCAGACAGGCTTCCAGATATCCGGGCCGTTCGCCGAGTGACAGGCGATCATTGAAGACCGCCAGCCCAGCCTCGACGGCGCTCAACCCCTTATGCAACCAATGGCGGTACCAAGCATCCTTGGCTGTCTCGCCGACCCCCAGTTCACCGCTCAGGTACTGCAGCACCCGTAGGTTGTTCAGCGGGTGCACGTCGCAGGCGATATGCAGCGCCAAGCCACGCACCTGAGCGCGCTGCGCAGGATTAGTGGGCAGCAGCGCCGGTGCAGGAAATACCTCATCGAGGTATTCGAGAATCGCCAGCGACTGGGCGATACGCACCCCGCCGTTGCCTTTGTCCACCAGTAAGGGCAGCAGCTCTTGCGGATTTAGCGCCTGATACTCGGCGCTGTGCTGCTGACCGCCGTCCTTGACCAGGTGCACCGGTACTTGCTGGTACGCCAGGCCCTTGAGGTTCAGCGCAATACGCACTCGGTAGGCTGCGCTGGAGCGCCAGTAGCCATAGAGCGTCAACTCAGTGTTCATAGCGCTCTACCGCCTGGTCGATGGCGCCGAACAGGCTGTGGCCAGCGGCGTCGAACATCTCGATGCGCACCCGGTCACCGAACTTGAGGAACGGGGTTTTCGCCTCGCCGCTCTCGATGATTTCCAGCATGCGTTTCTCTGCCAGGCAGCTGGAACCCGCACTGCGGTCGTAGTTCGACACGGTGCCGGAACCGATGATGGTGCCGCAGCACAACGGTCGGGTCTTGGCGGCGTGAGCCACCAGCGTCGGGAAGTTGAAGGTCATGTCCACGCCGGCATCCGGCTGGCCGAACAGCGCTCCGTTGATATGCGAGACCAGCGGGCGATGCACCTTGCCATCGCGCCAGGTATCGCCCAGCTCATCCGGGGTGATCGCCACCGGCGAGAAGCTCGACGACGGTTTGCTCTGGTAGAAACCGAAGCCTTTAGCCAACTCGCCGGGAATCAGGTTACGCAGCGATACATCGTTGACCAACATCAGCAGCTGGATATGCGAAGCGGCCTCGGCAGCGGTCGCGCCCATCGGCACGTCATCGGTGATCACCGCAATCTCGGCTTCCAGGTCGATGCCCCAGGCCTCATCAGCCATCTGAATCGGGCTGTGCGGCGGGATAAAGCAGTCGGCGCCACCCTGGTACATCAGCGGGTCATGCCAGAAGCTTTCCGGAATTTCGGCGCCACGGGCCTTGCGTACCAGTTCCACGTGATTGACGTAGGCGCTGCCGTCGGCCCAGTGATAGGCACGCGGCAAGGGGCTGTGGCAGGCCGCCTGATCGAAGGCAAATGCGCCCTCTTCCAGGCCATCGTTCAATCGCTGATACACCGCCTCCAGCTTGGGCTTGGCCACCGTCCAGTTATCCAGCGCGGCTTGCAGGGTAACGGCAATCGCCGGGACTTGAGTAGCGCGACTTAGATCGCGGGACACCACGACGAGTACACCGTCGCGGCCTTGCTTCAGTGATGCGAGTTTCATCAGGATTCCTTGCCCGGCGCACGCCAGGAATTCACATATTCGGGAACATCCACCCCGGCGGCGGCTTCGCCGACTTCCAGGGCGCGGCGGGTATCGATCATCACCGCCACTTCATCGATAAAGGTGGCCGGATCGGTCTGCGCCTTTTTCAGTGCTTTGGGGTGCGGGCCATGGGGGAAGCCACACGGGTGCAGAGTGACCATGCCCTGCTCGATATTGTCGCGGCTAAAGAAGTTGCCTCGGTGGTAGAACAGCACTTCGTCGTAGTCGTCGTTGTTGTGATAGAACGGCACCTTCAGCGCGCCGGCGTCGCTTTCCACCGGGCGCGGGGTAAAGGTGCAGATCACAAAACCATTGGCAACGAAGGTGGTGTGCGCCGACGGCGGCAGGTGGTAGCGATGGCTCATCAGCGGGCGGATATCACGCCAGTTGAGACGCACCACGGTGTTGTCGCCATGCCAGCCGACCACATCCAGCGGGTTGTAGGGATAGGTCACGGTGCTGATCTGGCCACGGCGTTTGATGCGAATCTGCCAGGTGTTCTCGTCCTGCTGGGCCTTGAAGGCGTCATCGATGCGCGGATGATCGAGCACTGCCGGGTCGAAGATCGCCTGCGGGCCGAGCAGGCCCTTGTCCGGCAGCTGATAAGCACCATCGGTGCTTTCGATCAGCAGCATAAAGGTCGGCTCGCTGGCCTCGATGCGCCAGGCGGTGCCACGCGGAATCAGCAGGTAATCGCCATCGCGGTAGGTCAAATGACCAAAGTCGCAGTAGAAGTGCCCTGCCCCTTCATGGATAAACAGCAGGTCATCGCCATCGGCGTTGCGCACCAGATGACGCATCGCGCCGTGGGTTTTCCACACGCGCAGCTTCACATCGCTGTTATGCAGGGTCAGCGGCGCGGCCAGCGGGCAATCGCGCTCGCTGGAAATATCATTGAAGTTGAACGCATGCGGGCGCAGCGGCCCCTGCCAGTCGATCCAACCGGTCGGCGGATGCTTGTGGTGCAGGTGCGCCGTGGGGCCGAAAAAACCCTCGCGGCCCATCTCGCGTTCATAAGTGCCTTCGGGAAAGTCGCAGTGCGCCTGGCGCGAACAATCGCCTTCGCGCAGGGGAAAACTGATCCAGTTACGGCTCATAACAGAACTCCATCGTGGATAAACCCGGCCCCGCTTGCGGGGCCGAACCCGCTATCAGTCCGCGGAAATCACGCCGCGCTTGATCTGGTCTTCCTCGATGGACTCGAACAGGGCCTTGAAATTGCCCTCGCCGAAGCCCTGGTTGCCCTTGCGCTGGATGATCTCGAAGAAGATCGGGCCAATCACAGTATTGGTGAAAATCTGCAGCAGGATGCCGTCATCGCCCGGCGCGCCGTCGATCAGGATATTCAGCTCACGCAGTACATCGGTCGGCTCGCCATGGCCGGCCACGCGGGTGTCGACCTTGTCGTAGTAGGTGCCGGGGGTCTGCATAAAATCCACGCCATTGGCGCGCAGCTGGCGCACGGTGGCGTAGATATCCTCGGTGCTCAGGGCGATATGCTGGATGCCCTCGCCTTGGTATTCGCGGATAAATTCCTCGATCTGCGACTTGTCGTCAGACGACTCGTTGATCGGAATGCGGATCTTGCCGCACGGCGCGGTCATGGCGCGCGACAGCAGGCCGGTGAGCTTGCCTTCGATGTCGAAATAGCGGATTTCGCGGAAATTGGCGATGCGCTCGTAGAAACCGGACCAGACGTCCATCTGCCCGCGCTTAACGTTGTGGGTCAGGTGGTCCAGCTCTCTCAGGCCAACCGAGTTGTCATTCGGCGTGCGGCCTTCGATGTACTCAAAATCAACGTCGTAGATGCTCTTGTCGCCAAAGCGATCCACCAGATACAGCAGCGAACCACCGATACCCTCAACGCAGGGGATATTCAGCTCGCCGAAGTTGGCATGGCTGCCCACCAGCTTGGCGCCCTGGGATTCGACATATGCAGCAGCCTGAGCCGCGTTCTGCACGCGGAAGGCCATAGCGCAGGCGCTCGGGCCGTGCTTCAAACCGAACTCGCGCACATGCCCGGTGGGACTGCCGTTGAGCACGAAGTTGATGTCGTGCTGCTGGAACAGCCAGACCTCTTTCGAGCGGTGCTTGGCGGTTTCGGTAAAACCCATGGCGGTGAACAGCTCACGCAGCTGCTGAATGCCTTCCGGGGTCGGCGCGGTGTACTCGACGAACTCGAAGCCGTCGGTGCCGATAGGGTTGTGCTGTTCGATCTTGTTCACGGCGTTCATTGCGCCTCCTCGTTGTTGTTTTGATCAACCGCTGCGTTATGCAACGGCGCGGATTGACCTCATAACAACCGAGCGCAGCCCCGCTAACAAGCGGCCCCAGAGCACCCTGCCGCAGCCTTGGCCCAGGCTTTCGGCAAGTTTTCAATACACCCAGAAAAACAGCGTGTTTGCTGACTGCAAACACCTGCATTGCGTAACGAAAGATTTACAAAGCGGTCGATTTAACTGCCAGGTGCAGGGCAGCAGCGCTTCTAACCTAGTTGAAACCCGCAACAAATCGCGGGGATGGCCCGCGCCTACGATCAGGGTTTGTCCGTAGGAGCGGGCCAGGCCCGCGAGAAAGTGTTGTTTTCGCCAGGTGCCGTAGGATGGGTGACACTTCACCCATCCACCAATGCGACCTCACGGTGGATGAAAAGAACGTCATCCACCCTACGGTTTTCCCAGCGCGGCTATCAGTGCTGCAGATGTCCATACAGCTTGGCGTAGAGCCCGCCGTCGGCGATCAACTTTTGATGGCCACCGTCTTCGGCGATGCTGCCGCCATCGAATACCAGCACCCGATCGGCCTGTTTCACCGCGCTCAGGCGATGGGCAATGATCAGCGTGGTGCGACCACGCAAGAACTGGTTAAGCGCCTGATGCAGGGCATATTCGGTCGCTGCATCCAGCGCCGAGGTGGCTTCATCGAGAATCACCACTTTCGGCTCGGCTAGCACCATCCGAGCAATTGCCAGACGCTGACGTTGGCCGCCCGACAGGCGCACGCCGGAGCGGCCGACGATGCTGTCCAGCCCCTGCGGCAAGCCGCGAATGGTGTCGGCCAGCTGAGCGATTTCCAGGGCACGCCAGCAGAACTCGTCCGTGCGCTCACGGCCCATACATAGGTTGGCGCGTACTGTGTCGTTAAACAGTGCGGGATGTTGCAACACCACGGCGACATTCTCGCGCACCGCTTCCAGACCAATTTCTTCCTGGCTACTGCCACCAAAGCTGATGGTCCCGGCCTGCGGCGTATACAGCCCGAGTAGCAACTGCACCAAGGTGCTCTTGCCGCCGCCACTGGCGCCGACGATAGCGACCTTCTCCCCTGGCGCGATGCTCAAGTTGAGGTGATCCAGCACTGGCTCATCGTTGTAGGCAAAAGTCAGCCCGCTGACTTCAATACCCACCGTATCGTGGCCTTTAAACGGGTCGACGCGACCGGGGTATTGCGGCTCGTCTTTGCGCGCCAGCAGCTCGTTGATCCGTGTCAACGCACCGCCTGCGGCGTAGAAGGCGTATTGCAGGCTGAGGAGTTGCTCGACCGGGCCGATCATAAACCAGAGGTAGCTGAACACTGCGAGCATCTGCCCGATCGACAGATCGGAGAACAGCACGGTAAGCATGGCAGCGGCGCGGAATACATCGATACCAAACTGAAACAACAAGCCACTCGCGCGATTGGAAGCGTCAGTCTTCCACTGCGAGGCCACGGCGTAATCGCGCACTTCCTTAGCGCGGCCACCGAGCCGACCGAGGAAGAAGCCCTGACGGTTGCCGGCGCGAATTTCCTGAATCGCTTCGAGGGTTTCGGTCAACGCCTGGGTAAAGCGCGAGGTGCTGTCGTTTTCCAGCTTTTTCAGGTGCTTGACCCGCTTGCCGAGCTGCACCGTGGCGTAGATCACCAGCGGGTTGAACAACAGAATCAACAACGCCAGCTGCCAGTGCATCCAGATCAGGATCGCCGAGGTGCCGGCCAGTGTCAGCACCGCCACCAGGAAACGGCTGAGGGTTTCGCCGACAAATTTGTCCAGCGTATCCAGATCGGTAACCAGATGAGTGGTCACCGTGCCGCCACCGAGGCTTTCATATTCGCCGAGGGAAATTCGCTTGAGGCGCTCAATCAAACGAATACGGATGCGGTAGACGATGTCCTTCGACAGCCGGGCAAACAGCCGCGCCTGCAGCACATTGAAGATCAGTGCGCCACCGCGCAGAAAAAACGTCAGCACCAGCATCAGGCCGATATAGCCTGCGGCGGTTTCCCAATGAGCCGGCAGGAAGTTGTCCATTACCTTGAGCGCGGCATCACCGTCATTGAGCAGCACTTCATCGACCAGCAGCGGCAGTAACAGCGGGATCGGCACGCTACACAAAGTGGCAAATACCGCCACTAGGTTAGCCAGGATCAGGGCTTTTTTATGTTGCAGGGCCAGCCGGCGAATTTCCGCCCAACTCAAACGATCAGGCATGGGTAACCCGCTCCAGCCAACGCGCAAGCAAAGGCTGCAGCACATCTAAAGGTTGATAGCCGTTAGTCAACAGCGCCACTTGGCCGTTGCGCTCTGCCAGCAGAGTGGGAAAGCCGGCGATGCCTAAATCCTGGGTCCAGCTGAAATCGGCAGCAGTTGCAGCGCGTTGCGCGGCGCTGTCGAACGCTTCGGCAAATACGATGCGCGGAATCCCGGCGCGCTCGGCCAACTCCACCAGCACGCTGGCGCGGGTGACATCCACCCCTTCGGTATAGAACGCCCGCTGAATCAACTGAGTCAGCGGCCAGACCAGTTCGGGGGCCAGACTGCGCGCGGTGACCAATGCACGGCAGGCCGGTTCGGTGTCGTAGACCAGCCCCTCGGGCAAGCCTGCATTGAAGTTGAACAGCTGCCCGGTGCTGGCATTGACCGCCTGCCAATAGCCCAGATAACGCACCCGCGCTGCAGCATCGATGGCCACGCCATCACGGCGTAGCCCCCCCAGCACCAACTCCAGTCCCACGCCAGCCTCAGCGGCCTGTTCTGCAAGGGACTCCAGCACCGGGGCAAAACCCCAGCACCATGAACACATCGGGTCCATCACATAGAGCAGGCGTGCTTGCATGCTTAAGCCTCGCGGTTCTGTCGGGGGTTGTAGCCCAGCGGGTGCGGCTGATTGCGTTCTTTCGCCAGTTCGATCTGGCGCTGGCGCTCACGGGCGCCGGCACGGGTTTTCTCCGGCAGCGAATCCCAGCAATGCGGGCAACTGACGCCTGGGGTATAGAGTTCGGACTGACGATCTTCCACCGACACCGGCGTGCGGCAGGCGTGACACTGGTCGTAATCGCCTTCAGTCAGGTCGTGACGCACAGTAACCCGGTTATCGAATACAAAGCAGTCGCCCTGCCATTTAGTCTGTTCCTGCGGCACTTCTTCGAGGTACTTGAGGATGCCGCCCTTAAGGTGGAACACCTCCTCAAATCCTTCACCGAGCATATAGCTGGAGGCCTTCTCGCAGCGGATACCGCCGGTGCAGAACATTGCGACTTTTTTGTGCTTGGCCGGGTCGAAGTGCGCTTTGATGTACTCGGGAAACTCGCGGAACGACTTGGTTTTCGGGTCTACCGCGCCTTCAAAGGTGCCAATCGACACTTCGTAATCGTTGCGCGTATCAATCAGCAGCACTTCCGGATCACTGATCAACGCATTCCAATCCTTGGATTCAACGTAGGTGCCGACCTTCTGATTCGGATCAACGCCGGGTACGCCCAGGGTGACGATTTCCTTCTTCAGCTTGACCTTGGTGCGATAGAACGGCTGCTCGTCGCAGTAGGATTCCTTGTGGTCGATATCGGCCAGACGCGGATCCAGGCCAAACCAAGCGAGTAGCCCGTCGACCCCAGCGCGGCTGCCAGACACGGTGCCGTTGATGCCCTCTTCAGCAATCAACAACGTGCCTTTGATGCCGTTATCCAGCATGGCTTGCAGCAGAGGTTCGCGCAGCTCATGGAAATCCGGCAGGGAAACGAATTTATACAGCGCGGCGACAACGATCTTGTCAGTCATGTGCATGTCCTTCAGTAGTCGCCCACGTAAAGGGCGGACTGGGATATAAAAATGGCCAGCAGCGAATTAATAAGCTGGCGGACCACAAGAAATTGTCTGGAGCAATTTTTGACGTCGCTCCGCGACGGCCCCACAGGGGTGGCCGCCATGGATGGCGGGCCACAAACAAAACCGCCGGCGCGAGGCCGGCGAGATGCGCAGTTTAATGCCCTTGAGAGGAACCGTGTAGAGGCGAATTGCCTCAGAACCTGCTTACGATCTGCTGCGCGTCGGCCCTGCTGCGTTAAAAGCAGGCCGGGACACGACGTCTCGGATGCTCATGTACAACTCGTACACTCGCGTGCGAGCCCAGTCCGCCTCCTCGCCTGCTTTGACCAGCCGGTGGCTGTTACTGACGTAGCGCCTTACTGGTCTCTAGCTCGCGAGATCGAAAGCAGGTTCTCAGTGGCCGCCCTTGCAGGTCGGCGAAGCTGGAGCCACGCCCTGCTGCGACCACTCTTCCGGGGTGTAGGTATGCAGCGCCAACGCATGGATCTGCCCCATCAGCTCACCTACGGTGGCATAGGCCTTCTGGTGGCGTTTGACCGCACTCAGGCCAGCGAACTGCTCGCTGACGATCACTGCCTTGTAGTGGGTTTCCAGGCCACGGCTGTGCATATGGCTTTCATCCAGCACATCGAGGTGCTGGGGTTGCAGACTCGCCAGAGCGGCCTGCAACAAATCGATCTTCGGCATAGGGACTGTCACTCAGGGCTTCTTTGGAGTCAGTTTGGTGGTCATTTCTGCCAACAGCTGGTTGACCTTGGGCACGGCTGCTTCCAGCTTGCCCTGAGTCAGTTGCGCGGACTGCGCGGTCAGTGTCGGCATCTTTTCCAGGACTTTCTTACCCAACGGCGACTCGTAGAAACGGATCAGGTCTTTCATTTCCTGCTCGTCGAAGTTGCTGGTGTAGAGCTTGACCATATCCGGCTTGAGCTTGTCCCAACCCACAGACTGTTCAAGGGCTGCATTGGCCTGAGCCTGGTAGGTTTCCAGCACAGCCTTCTCGCTCTGCGGCGCATTGCTTTCAACAAAACGCTGGGCAAACATCTGCTGCACCTGGGCATACACCGGTACAGCCAGCTTGTCGGCGCGAGCCAGCAGCAGGAAACGCTCGGCGTCGGCCGCGTGGCTCTTGGCATCCGCGAGCACCTGAGCACTACCGCACGTCAGTATTAGGGCAGCGCAAAAGGCAGGTAAACGTGACATGTACTACTCCTGAGGAAGGGAATGAGTGCTGTTGGACTCAATTGCCGGCATTTTGTGCCCAAGCGCGGGTCACACTCAAGTAAGCAAGAGCGTCGATCAACTCACGCTACAACTGTGCACTGGCGCACTGCGTGCTTAAAGGCCAAAATGCCAGCACTTGCCGAGCAGGCCAATGCCTGTGCATGCTCGATCAAATAAGCCATCTTCTGCTTCAGCGTGCCGATGCCCACAAGGCGAGGCACCAGCACACACATGGACGTGTCGATGAACAGTTTCACTCACCCAGAGCCTCTAGCCGCCATCGCGCTTTGCGACAGCCACGGCCTGCTTAACCCACAAGCCATAGGCTGGTCACCCAGGCCCATGGTTGACTGCGCAATACCAGGGCACTTCGGCCGGCGCAAACGCTGGAACCATTGGTGCATCACCACCCCGCAGTGGATGCTCTCGTTTACCCAAGCCGACCTCGATTACCTCGGGTACGCCGCCGCCTACTTCCTTGATCTGCAAAGCGGCCAAGCCGTCGCCTACAGCCAGTACCGCCTGTTCGGTCGCGGCTGTGACCTACCAGATCAACCGCAGGCCAGTCACGAATTCAACCACCCTCGCCTGCAACTAAGGGTGGCAGAACACACCGGACGCACGCGCATCACTATCAATGCACCCGATATCGGCGGCCAGGCACTGCAGGTTGCCCTGGATATTCAGCGCCCTGCCCACCTCGACTCCGTCAACCTGGTCGCCCCGCTCGGCCCGCATAGCTTTCACGCTACCAGCCGACAACTGGGCCTGCCCTGCAGCGGCAGCGTGCAGCTGGGCAAGAAGCATTACAGCTGTGTGGCCGGACAAAGCTTTGCCTCGCTGGATTTTGGCCGTGGCGTCTGGCCACTCAACAGCCACTGGACCCGCGCTGCCTTTGCTGCGCCGGGTGGCATTGCCGGCAACTTCGGCGCAGGCTGGACGGACCACAGCGGCCTGTCGGAAAACACATTGTGGTTTGGTGGCGAACTGCAGCACGTGGATACGCCCATTGCCATTACCCAGGCGCCGCACAACCCGCTGGCGCCGTGGCAACTGCGCAGCCCGGATGATGCTGTGCAGCTGACCTTCACCCCACGCCAGCGCCACCAGGCCTACCGTCGGCTGGGGCCGTTCTATGCAGATACGCAGCAGTGGTTCGGGCATTTCGAGGGGGTGTTACGCGGCCCGGAAGGCGAACGCGTACCGGTCAACAACGCCCTCGGCTGGCTCGGTGAGACCCGCGCCCGCTGGTAAATGACCTTCGTTGTTGAACCTCTACTGATGCATAGCGACCTAAGCTGAGATACGCCCAGGCTGGCAATAGCCAGCCGGGCAACTCGTTTGCTGCACGCGCAACTATCAGGAGAGCCGCCATGAGCCGCACTGAAACCGACAGCCTGGGCCCGATTCAAGTACCTGATGAGGCGTACTGGGGCGCGCAAACCCAGCGCTCATTGATCAATTTCGCCATCGGCCAGGAACGCTTGCCCTTGCCGGTGGTGCATGCGCTGGCGCTGATCAAGAAGGCTGCCGCGCGGGTCAACCAGCGCATTGGCGAATTACCGGCCGACCTGGCCCGGCTGATCGAGCAAGCCGCCAATGAGGTGCTGGACGGCCAACATGATGAGCAGTTCCCCCTGGTGGTGTGGCAAACCGGCAGCGGCACGCAGAGCAACATGAACGTCAACGAAGTAATCGCCGGGCGCGCCAATGAGCTGGCTGGCAACGGTCGTGGCGGCAAAACACCGGTGCACCCCAACGATCATGTCAATCGCGCGCAAAGCTCCAACGACAGCTTCCCCACCGCCATGCATATCGCCGCCGTGCAGGCCGTGCAACAGCATCTGCTGCCCGCCGTACGCGAGCTGCGTGACGGTTTGCTGGAGCAGGCCGAGCGCCATGCGCACCTGCTCAAGACCGGGCGCACGCACATGATGGATGCCACACCGATGACCTTCGGCCAAGAACTCTCGGCCTTTGTCGCGCAACTGGGTTACGCCGAGCGTGCAATCCAGGCCTCGCTGCCCGCCGTGTGCGAATTGGCCCAGGGCGGTACGGCCGTAGGCACTGGGCTGAATTCACCACAGGGCTTCGCCGACGCCATGGCCGCTGAACTGGCCGCACTGAGTGGTTTGCAGCTGGTCAGCGCACCGAACAAGTTTGCCGCCCTGTCCGGCCACGAACCGCTGGTAGCCTTATCGGGCGCCTTGAAAACCCTCGCAGTGGCCCTTATGAAGCTTGCCAACGACCTGCGTTTGTTGGGTTCCGGCCCCCGCGCAGGTTTTGCCGAGGTGCGTTTGCCGGCCAATGAGCCGGGCAGCTCGATCATGCCAGGCAAGGTCAACCCAACCCAATGCGAGGCGCTGTCGATGCTGGCCTGCCAGGTGCTGGGGAACGACACCACAATTGCCTTTGCCGCGAGTCAGGGGCATCTGCAGCTCAACGTGTTCAAGCCGGTAATCATTCATAACCTGCTGCAATCGGTGCGATTGCTCGCCGATGGCTGCCATAACTTCCAGCAGCACTGCGTCGCTGGCCTGCAACCCGATGCGACGAAGATGGCTGAACACCTGGAACGCGGCCTGATGCTTGTAACCGCACTGAACCCGCATATCGGCTACGACAAGGCCGCGCAGATCGCCAAACAGGCCTATCAGGATGGCACCACGCTGCGTCAAGCAGCGCTGCAACTTGGCTATCTGAGCAATGAACAATTCGACGCCTGGGTGCGTCCTGAAAATATGCTGGAGGCGGGTCAACATGAGTGAAGTGGCAAAGAGCGGCGCAACGCCACTGGAAGGTGACGGCAAACGCATCCTGATGATTCTTGGCACACCGAAAAACAGCAGTTTCTGTCATGCCTTGGGCGAAGCCTATGCCCAGGGTGCACGCAGCAAAGGCCACGTGGTGCGTCAATTGAAGCTGGGGGAGATGAGCTATGACCCGGTGCTGCGTGACGGCTATGAACACAGCCAGCAGCTAGAGCCTGATCTGCTGGAAGCACAGCGGCAGATTCACTGGGCCGAACACTTGGTATTCGTCTACCCGGTTTGGTGGGGCGGCATTCCTGCACTGCTCAAAGGTTTTTTCGACCGCACGTTTCTGCCGGGCTTCGCCTTTAAGTACCGCAACCGCTCGCAGCTCTGGGACAAGCTGCTGACTGGACGCACTGCCGATCTGCTGGTGACCATGGACACCCCGCCCTGGTACTTCCGCTGGATCTACGGCGCCCCCGGACATCGGCAAATGACCCGTACCATCCTTGGCTTCAGCGGCATTAAAACCCGACGCCTGGCCGAATTCGCCCCCGTACGCCCCTCCAGCGAAGAACAACGTCAGAGTTGGTTACGCCGCGCTGAAGCACTGGGCGTGCGTGCCTAAGCCTTATGCCAGTGCAGCCAAGCGCGCCTTGCGGGCGCGCCAGCCGGCCAGCAATGAAGGCCCCAGCGCAGTCAGCGCAGACCCCATGACCACCAGCACCGCCCCACCATAGGCCAACCAGTTGATCTGCTCCGGTTGCACATGGTCGGGCCACCAGCTGGCCGCCAGTGCCACAGCGCTAAAAGTCACCAGTGGTGTAACCGCCAAGGCAGCGCTGACTCGCGAAGCCTCCCAATGCGCCAACGCCTCGGCAAACGCGCCATAGGCCACCAACGTATTCAGACAGCAAGCAAACAGCAGCCAGCCCTGCAGCGGGCTCAATGCCAGCGCCTGCAGTGGGTGTGCCCAGGGCGTCAACAACACAGCGCACGCCAGGTAGATCACCATCATCACCTGCAGCGAGTTCCATACTGTCAGCAGCTGCTTCTGCGCCAGGCCATAGAACGCCCAGACAAACGCCGCCAACAACACGATCAACACCCCAGTGGTGTAGGCCGTCAGCGAAGTCAGCAGCTCATCCAGTCGTTGATTGAAGAACAAGGTAAAGCCGATCAGCAGCACCAGTAGACCCAACCCCTGGCCGAGACTGAAACGCTCGCGGAAAATAAAAATGCTGCTGATCAACAGTAGAATCGGCGCCATCTGAATCACCAGCTGGGTCGTGCCGGGGCTGAGCAAATTGAGGCCAATCAGATACAGCACATAGTTGGCGGTCAACCCGGCTATCGCTAACAGTAGGAGACAGGCGCCCTTCTTGCCCAGCGGGCGGAACGCCGGCAGACGTTTGCTGGCAGCTAGGTAGGCCAGCAGGATGGAGCCGGAAACGAGTAGGCGAAACCAGGTCACCGTAACCGGGTCCATCACCTGCAGCACTTCCTTGAGTTTGATCGGCAGCACACCCCACAACACAGCGGTCAGCAGCGCGAGAAAAAGACCGTAGAGCCAGCGACCGGAAGAAATGTGCATAGACGCCTCGCAACCAGTACCGCAACCTTTGCCCGATGCAGGTTGAAGCGATAGCCGAGCATTTTAGAGCGCCACCGTACACCGGCACAGCCACAGCCAAGCACCGCTATTCACCGCAACTGTACTGATGGCCGCACAGCATTAAGCCAGCGTTCTGGCGTCAAAAAATATAATAAAGGCGTAAAGCATGCCGAATTTCGGCGAAAACGACCATTTGTCGTTAAGTTCTGCAGCCAGAAAA
>JAHJXZ010000161.1 GCA_018827205.1 Gammaproteobacteria bacterium
CTGCAGGATGCCGTCGACGTCTTTGGCCAGCAGTGGGTCCCAGAAACGGCCCCAAACAACTTTGTTGACGTTCCAGCCACCACCACGGAACACGCCTTCGAGTTCCTGGATGATCTTGCCGTTACCGCGTACCGGGCCGTCGAGGCGCTGCAGGTTGCAGTTGATGACGAAGATCAGGTTGTCCAGCTTCTCGCGGCCAGCCAGGGAAATCGCGCCGAGGGATTCCGGCTCGTCGCACTCGCCGTCGCCCATAAAACACCAAACTTTCTGCTTGCCGGCTGGGATAAAGCCGCGCGCTTCCAGGTACTTCATAAAGCGTGCCTGGTAGATCGCCTGAATCGGGCCAAGACCCATGGATACAGTCGGGAACTGCCAGAACTCAGGCATCAGCCACGGGTGTGGGTAGGACGACAGGCCCTTGCCATCAACTTCCTGGCGGAAGTTGTTCATCTGCTCTTCAGTGATGCGGCCTTCCATAAAGGCGCGGGCGTAAACGCCTGGCGATGCGTGGCCCTGGAAGAAGATTAGGTCGCCGCCGTGCTCCTCGGTCGGAGCCTGGAAGAAGTAGTTGAAGCCAATGTCATAAAGGGTCGCCGAGGACGCGAAGCTGGAGATGTGGCCGCCCAGGTCCGAGTCTTTCAGGTTGGTGCGCATTACCATGGCCAACGCGTTCCAGCGCACCAGCGAGCGAATGCGGCGTTCCATAAACAGGTCGCCAGGCATGCGTGCTTCGTGGGTCAGCGGAATGGTGTTGCGGTAGGGTGTGGTGATCGCATACGGCAGCTGTGAACCACTGCGGGTGGCCAGCTCGCCCATACGGGTCATCAGGTAATGTGCGCGGTCTTCACCCTCGTTATCGAGGACAGACTCAAGGGCGTCCAGCCATTCCTGGGTTTCGACGGGATCGAGGTCTTGCATGGCTTGCTCCAGGGCGGAAAGGCTTCCAGAATCGGAGGCCAGGTTTCGTGGCCGACTTCGTGAGTGGCCGCGTGAATTCTTGGATTGACCGGGGGTAGGACCGGCTGCGTGTAGTTTTACTACATTCCGACGCCGATTTCAGCCTTTTGGATACAATCTTTGGTAGTAAAACTACAATTATTTTTCTGCCAGTAATTCGACCCGCTCTAGAGTGGGTGGTGCCATCCATGATCGCTGCACTGGCAGATCGCTAAAAAGGATAGACCATGAGCCTGCCCGCGCTGGCCTCTTTACCTGCTGCCCTGGCCCACCTTGTCCCCCGTGCCGAACAGTTTCTGCAGCAAGCGTTTGCCGCGCTCGGCGGCGAGTCTGCGGCGGCTTTTGCGAGTTGGCCGAGCGAACGGCTTGCGGCCTGGCAGCGAGTGGCGGCGGCCAGTGATTTTGTGGTGCAGCAGGGCGCGCGCGACCCGCAGATGCTGCTCGATCTGGCTGCCAGCGGTGAGTTGGAACGCAGCCTGGGTGCTGGCGAGCTGCGCGGGCAGTTGGCTAAGGCGCTGGAAGAATGTGCCGATGACGACGAGCTCGGGCGGCGTTTGCGGCGATACCGCAATCGTCAGCAGTTGCGCATCATCTGGCGCGATATCAGTCGCCAGGCTGACCTTTTTGAAACCTGTCGCGACCTTTCCGACCTTGCCGACTCCTGTATCGATCTGGCCTATCAGTGGCTCTATCCACGGCATTGCGCGCAGTTCGGCACGCCCATCGGCCGCCGTAGCGGCCAGGCGCAACATATGGTCATCCTTGGCATGGGCAAGCTGGGCGCCCATGAGCTGAACCTGTCGTCGGACATCGACTTGATCTTCGGTTACCCCGAGGGTGGCGAAACCGAGGGGGTGAAGCGTCCGCTGGATAATCAGGAATTCTTTATCCGTCTCGGCCAGAAGTTGATCAAGGCACTGGATGTGATCACCGTCGACGGCTTTGTGTTTCGCACTGACATGCGCCTGCGCCCGTACGGTTCTTCCGGTTCGCTGGTGTTCAGCTTTAACGCGCTGGAGCAGTACTACCAGGACCAGGGCCGCGACTGGGAGCGCTACGCGATGATCAAGGCGCGGGTGGTCGGCGGCGATCAAGCTGCGGGTGCGCAGCTGCTGGAGATGCTGCGGCCGTTCGTTTATCGGCGTTATCTGGACTTCTCGGCGATTGAAGCGCTGCGCGCGATGAAGCAACTGATTCAGCAGGAAGTGCGGCGCAAGGGCATGGCTGAGAACATCAAGCTGGGCTCTGGCGGCATCCGCGAAGTGGAATTTATCGCCCAGGCCTTCCAGCTGATTCACGGTGGGCGTGACCTGAGCCTGCAGCAGCGCTCGCTGTTTGCGGTGCTGAATACACTACGCGATCAGGGCTACTTACCGGCGGCGGTGACCGATGAGCTGCGCGATGGCTATGCCTTCTTGCGCTATGCCGAGCATGCCCTGCAGGCCATCGATGACCGGCAGACGCAGATGCTTCCGGACAGCGATCAGGACCGCGCGCGTGTGGCCTTCATCATGGGCTTCGATACTTGGCAGGCCTTCCATGAACAGCTGATGTATTGGCGTGGCCGTGTTGACTGGCACTTCCGTCAGGTGATCGCCGATCCGGATGAAGAGGAGGGCGGCGAACCTACAGAAGAGGCGGTGGGCTGCGAGTGGTTGCCGCTTTGGGATGATGTGCAGGACGAAGAGGCTGCGTGTCGACAGCTGACCGAGGCTGGCTTTGCCGAGCCACAATCTGCCTGGCAGCGGCTGGCGGGCCTGCGCAATGGCAATCAGGTACGCGCCATGCAGCGCCTCGGCCGCGAGCGCCTGGATGCCTTTATTCCGCGCCTGCTGGCGCAGGCGGTGGAGCATGACAATCCGGACCTGGTTCTGGAGCGCGTACTGCCGCTTATCGAGGCAGTGGCGCGGCGTTCGGCTTATCTGGTGCTGCTCACGGAAAACCCCAGCGCGCTGCAGCGCCTGCTGACGCTGTGCGCCGCCAGCCCGTGGATTGCCGAGCAGATCACCCGCTTCCCGCTGTTGCTCGACGAGCTGCTTAATGAAGGGCGCCTGTTCAATCCGCCGCTGGCCCCCGAGCTGGCCGCCGAGCTGCGCGAGCGACTGATGCGCATTCCCGAGGAGGATCTGGAGCAACAAATGGAAGCGCTGCGTCACTTCAAGCTGGCGCACCGTTTGCGCGTGGCTGCCTCGGAAATTGCCGGTACCCTGCCGTTGATGAAGGTAAGCGACTACCTGACCTGGCTGGCCGAGGCGATTCTCGATCAGGTGCTGGCCCTGGCCTGGCGTCATACAGTGAGCAAATACGGCGCGCCACGCCGCGCTGACGGCAGCGTCTGCGATCCTGATTTCGTCATTGTCGGTTACGGTAAGGTCGGCGGTATCGAGCTGGGGCATGGCTCTGATCTCGATCTGGTGTTTATCCACGATGGCGACCCGCATGCGGAAACCGATGGCGAAAAGTCCATTGACGGCGCGCAATTCTTCAATCGCCTGGGGCAGCGCATCATTCATTTGTTGACCACCCAGACCAACTCCGGCCAGCTCTACGAAGTCGATATGCGTCTGCGGCCTTCCGGCGCGGCGGGCCTGCTGGTCAGCTCGCTTGGCGCATTCGAGCGCTACCAGCAGGGCGAAGCCTGGACCTGGGAGCATCAGGCGTTGGTACGGGCGCGGGTGCTGGTCGGTTGCGCGCGCGTCGGCAAGGCCTTTGAGGCGGTGCGCGCTGCGGTTTTGGGGCGTGAGCGCGACCTGGCAAACCTGCGCAACGAAGTCAGCGAGATGCGCGCGAAGATGCGTGACAACCTTGGCAGCAAGGCCACGGCGGCCGGTACGGCCGCCAATGCCTTCGAAGCCACTGCGCCGTTCGACCTCAAGCAGGACGCCGGAGGTATCGTCGATATTGAATTTATGGTGCAATACGCGGCCCTGGCCTGGTCGCGCCAGTACCCGGAATTGCTTGAGTTCACTGACAATATTCGCATTCTGGAAGGGCTGGAGCGGGTCGGCTTGCTACCGGGCGAAGATGCCCGCTTGCTGCAGGATATCTACAAGGCCTACCGCTCGGCGGCCCACCGTCAGGCCCTGCAAAAGCAGCCAGGGGTAGTCAGCGGTGAGCAGTTTGCCGATGAACGGCGCACGGTGATGCGTATCTGGCGTGAGCTGGGCTTGAACTGAATATGAGGAAGTCGGGCGCGTAGGCACTCGGCTAATGCGGTATCAATCGAATCTGAGGAGCAGGCAACTATGTCGATGGCCGATCGTGATGGCGTGATCTGGTATGACGGCGAGCTGGTGCCGTGGCGCAATGCGACCACCCACGTGCTGACCCATACCCTGCACTACGGCATGGGTGTGTTTGAAGGCGTGCGCGCCTACAACACCCCGCAGGGCACTGCGATCTTCCGCCTGCAAGCGCACACTGACCGCCTGTTCGACTCGGCCCATATCATGGGCATGAAGATTCCGTACAGCAAAGACGAAATCAACGAAGCTACCCGCGCCGCCGTGCGTGAGAACAACCTGGAAAGCGCTTACATTCGCCCAATGGTGTTCTACGGATCTGAAGCCATGGGCCTGCGCGCCAGTGGCCTGAAAACCCAGGTGATCGTCGCTGCATGGAGCTGGGGTGCCTATATGGGCGACGAAGCCCTACAGGTCGGTATCAAGGTGCGCACCAGCTCCTTTACCCGCCATCACGTCAACATCTCGATGACCCGCGCCAAGGCCAACGGCAACTACATCAACTCGATGCTGGCCCTACAGGAAGCCATCTCCGGCGGTGCCGACGAAGCGCTGCTGCTGGACCCAGAAGGTTACGTGGCCGAGGGGTCGGGCGAGAACATCTTCCTGGTGCGTAACGGCGTGATCTATACCCCGGAAGTCACTTCCTGCCTGAACGGTATTACCCGTAATACCATTCTGACCCTGGCCGCCGAGCATGGCCTGGAAGTTGTCGAGAAGCGCATCACCCGCGATGAGGTGTATATCGCCGATGAAGCCTTCTTCACCGGCACCGCCGCCGAAGTCACGCCGATCCGTGAAGTCGATGGCCGGCAGATCGGCGCAGGCCGTCGCGGCCCGATTACCGAGAAGCTGCAGGCCGCCTATTTCGACCTGGTGACCGGTAAAACCGATGCCCACGCCGAGTGGCGCACCCTGGTTAAATAAGCGGCCTGCTTCGTAGGATGGGTTGAGCACAGCGATACCCATCACGCGATGCAGACTAGGCTGATAGTCGAGCGTTAAGTCTGTCCAGGAGGCGAAAGCCTCCTTGGTCGTTTCTGGAAGTGGCATGAAAATACTGATCGTAGGCCCCAGCTGGGTGGGCGACATGGTGATGGCGCAGACACTGTTTCAGTGTCTGCAACAGCGTCACCCCGGCTGTGCAATCGATGTGCTGGCCCCCGAGTGGAGTCGGCCGATTCTTGAGCGTATGCCCGAAGTGCGTCAGGCCCTGAGCTTTCCGCTCGGGCATGGCGTGCTGGAACTGGCCACGCGGCGCACGATCGGCAAGTCCCTGGCCGGCCAGTACGATCAGGCGATTCTCCTGCCCAACTCGCTGAAGTCCGCGTTGGTACCGTTTTTCGCCGGTATCCCCAAGCGCACCGGCTGGAAGGGTGAGCTGCGCTACGGCCTGCTCAACGATATCCGCACCCTGGATAAAGAACGCTACCCGCTGATGATCGAGCGCTTTATGGCACTGGCCTTCGAGCCAGGTGCCGAGCTGCCGCAGCCTTATCCGCGTCCAGCCTTGCAGATCGACGCGCAGAGCCGTGATGCTGCCCTGGCCAAGTTTGGCCTGAGCCTGGATCGCCCGGTGCTGGCGCTGTGCCCTGGGGCTGAGTTTGGTGAAGCCAAGCGCTGGCCGAGCGAGCATTACGCCAAGGTCGCCGAGCTGAAGATCCGCGGCGGCTGGCAGGTGTGGATATTCGGCTCGAAAAACGATCACCCGGTCGGCGAAGACATCCGCAGTCGGTTGATTCCTGGTTTGCGCGAGGAATCGGTGAACCTGGCTGGCGAAACCAGCCTGGCTGAAGCGATTGACCTTCTGTCCTGCGCCGGTGCTGTGGTGTCCAACGACTCTGGCCTGATGCATGTGGCGGCGGCGCTGAATCGTCCACTGGTGGCGGTTTACGGCTCGACTTCGCCGGGCTTTACCCCGCCGCTGGCCGAGCAGGTGGAAATCGTCCGCCTGGGCCTGGAATGCAGCCCGTGCTTCGACCGTACCTGCCGATTCGGTCATTACAACTGCCTAGGTCAGCTCAAGCCGCGCCCGGTGATCGAGGCGTTGGATCGCCTGGTCAGCGACCCGGTCGAGGTTGAATAGCTTGCGGGTACTGTTGATCAAAACGTCCTCGCTGGGCGATGTGGTGCACACCTTGCCGGCGCTTACTGATGCGGCGCGCGCCATTCCCGGCATTCAGTTCGACTGGGTGGTGGAGGAGGGCTTTGCCGAGATTCCCGCCTGGCACCCAGCCGTGGCACAGGTTATCCCGGTGGCGATTCGCCGCTGGCGCAAGCACCTCTGGCAGACCTTGAAAAATGGCGAGTGGAAGCGCTTTAAGCAGCGGCTCGGCGAAACCAAGTACGACCTTGTCATCGATGCCCAGGGCCTGCTGAAAAGCGCATGGCTGACCCGTTACGTCAAAGCGCCAATCGCTGGTCTGGATCGCGACTCTGCGCGCGAGCCACTGGCCAATCGTTTCTATGACCGAAGCTATGCCGTGCCGCGCGAGGAGCATGCCCTTGAGCGTACTCGTCAGTTATTCGCCCAGGCGCTGGGCTATGCGCTGCCAGCAGGCGTCGGCGATTACGGCCTGAACCGCGCGCAACTGGCCGATCAGGCGCCGCAGCCTTACTTGCTGTTTCTGCACGGCACCACTTGGCCAAGCAAGCATTGGCCGGAGGCCGATTGGCGGGCGCTGGCCGAGCAGATGAGCGCGCAGGGCTGGGCTGTGCGCCTGCCTTGGGGCAATGAAGTCGAGAAGGCGCGTGCCGAACGGATCGCCGCCGGCATTGAAAACGCTGCGGTGCTGCCCAAATTAAATCTTGCTGGCGTGGCCAAGGTAATCGCCGGAGCCAGTGCTTGTGTGGCAGTGGATACCGGCCTCGGCCATCTGGCCGCTGCGCTGGATGTGCCCAGTATTTCCCTGTATGGCCCGACCCTGCCAGGGCGCGTCGGTGCCTATGGCTGTGGTCAGGTGCACCTGTGCGCGACGGGGCCGAATGCCGGCTCGGGTGATCGCCACAAACCTTGTTTCGACGGGCTGGATGCGGAGCGTGTGGCCACACAATTGCAGGCCCTGTTGCTGGCCGAGGACGTTGTCTGATGCAGCTCGCGTTTATCCTCTACAAATACTTCCCCTTCGGCGGCCTGCAGCGCGACTTTATGCGCATCGCCCTGGAGTGCCAGGCGCGCGATCATGCTATTCGCGTCTACACCCCGATCTGGGAAGGTGAAGTGCCTGCGGGCTTCGAGGTGGTGGTGGTGCCGGTCAAGGCGCTGTTCAACCACAAACGCAATGAAAAGCTCACCGCCTGGGTTGAGGCCGACTTGGCCAAGCGTCCGGTGGACCGGCTGATCGGCTTTAACAAGATGCCTGGCCTGGATGTCTACTACGCCGCCGATGGCTGCTATGAAGACAAGGCGCAGACCCTGCGTAACCCGTTGTACAAACGCTGGGGGCGTTACAAGCATTTTGCTGATTACGAACGGGCGGTGTTTGCCCCCGAGTCGAAGACCGAGATTCTGATGATCTCCGAAGTGCAGCAGCCGCTGTTTATCAAGCATTACCACACCCCGCTGCAGCGCTTTCACCTGCTGCCGCCGGGCATCGCTGCAGACCGCCGCGCGCCGGCCAATGCCGCCGAAATTCGTGCCGAATTTCGCGCCGAGTTCAAGCTGTCGGATAGCGACCTGCTGCTGGTGCAGATCGGCTCCGGCTTCAAGACCAAGGGTCTGGATCGCAGCCTCAAAGCCCTTGCCGCCTTGCCGCGTGAGCTGAAGCAACGCACCCGACTGATCGCCATTGGTCAGGACGATCCGCGTTCGTTCCAGCTGCAGGCCAAGGCTTTAGGCGTGTCTGATCAAGTGCAGATTCTCAAGGGGCGCAGCGATATTCCGCGTTTTTTGCTAGGTGCCGATCTGCTGATCCATCCGGCCTACAACGAGAATACCGGCACTGTGCTGCTTGAGGCGTTGGTTTCTGGTTTGCCGGTGCTAGTGACGGACGTATGTGGCTATGCCCATTACATCACCGAAGCGGATGCCGGGCGAGTGCTGACCAGCCCGTTTGAGCAAGAGCGGCTGAATCATCTGCTCGCCGATATGCTGGCCGACGATCAGCGCCGCGCCTTCTGGTCACGCAATGGTCTGGCCTATGCCGACAGCGCCGACCTGTATTCTATGTCGCAGCATGCGGCCGACATTATTCTGGCGACACGTTCATGAAACTGGTACTGGCTGAACCCTTTAAAAGCCTGTGGGCCGGACGCGACGCCTTTGCCGCTGTCGAGGCGCTGCAGGGGCAGGTATATCGCGAACTGGAAGGCCGTCGCACGCTACGCACCGAAGTCGATGGGCGCGGTTACTTCGTCAAGATTCACCGTGGTATCGGCTGGGGCGAAATCGTCAAGAACTTGCTGACTGCCAAGCTTCCAGTACTTGGCGCGCGCCAGGAGTGGCAGGCGATTCAGCGTCTGACAGAAGTCGGCGTAGCCACCATGACGGCCGTGGCCTATGGCGAGCGCGGCAGCAATCCGGCGGCGCAGCACTCCTTTATCGTCACCGAAGAACTGGCACCAACCACCGACCTGGAACAGCTCAGCCTAAACTGGGCGCAACAACCGCCTCAGCCGCTGCTCAAGTGGGCACTGATCAAGGAGGTGGCGAGCATGGTCGGCAACATGCACCGCGCTGGGGTTAATCATCGTGACTGCTATATCTGCCACTTCCTGCTGCACACGGACAAACCGGTAAACGCCGATGATTTCCGCCTGTCGGTGATCGACCTGCATCGCGCGCAGGTACGCAGCCAACTGCCCATGCGCTGGCGCAACAAGGACCTGGCCGCGCTGTACTTCTCCGTACTGGATATCGGCCTGACCCGGCGCGACAAGCTGCGCTTTCTGCGCGGTTATTTTTCTGTACTGCAGGGGCCGCAGCCGCTGCGCCAGACGCTCAGTAATGAGCGCACGCTGCTGGTATGGCTAGAGCGTAAGGCGGATGCGCTGTATGCGCGTAAACAGCGTTATGGGGATGCGTTGTAAATGGCGTTAGGCAGAGTGCTTGTCGTGTTGAATGGTTTTGAAGGGGCTATGTAGTGAAATTTCAAGGATTGTCTGTAGCAGTGGTGCCGCCCAAAAAGTTGGGAGATGTAACCCTATATTTACACCTGGCTTGGCAGTTCCACCAGGCGGGCGCTCAGGTGCGTTTTTTCTCTAATTTATTGTTTCCAGCCCAAGGTTTTTTTAATTGGCTTCAAATAGAGCGACTTGAAGGTGTGAATTTGCATGCTCTGGTAGATGGGTGCGACCTAGTCATTGCCTATTTCAACCACCTGACGAATGACCCAGTTGAGTGTAAGAGTTTTCTTGACAAGAACAATATAGCCTATGTAACCGCGAAGAAGCTGCCTAAAAATATTCCACTAGTTGGGCGTGATGTGACCGTTGCTGGGCAGTGTTTCAAGGCCGCCAGCATGCCGTTTTGCCTGGATTCGAGGGCTGGCTTGTCAATGCGTGATTGGGTCGATCGCTATGTGGAAACGGTGTATGGCATTCCCGTAAGTGACTCCTTGGACATGCTGTGTCCAAGCCTTCGCGGCAAGGCTGGTAATCGGGTGCTAATTTTCCCGACGTCACCTAATAGCAAGAAAAATTACTCGGCGAGCGGCTTTCGACGTTTGGCTCTTTCTTTGCGCAAGCATGGCTGGCAAATCGAGATTATTGGATTGCCGTGTGAGCATGATGAATTGAAGTCTCTCTTTACTGGCTTTCCAGTCTTCAGCTTTACCGATCTCCGAGAGCTGATGGCGCATATGGCTAGTGCGACGGCGGTTATAGCGAACGACTCAGGTGGCGGTCATCTGGGGTCAATGATGGGGCTGCGTACGTTCACCATTGCACGTCGCCACGAGCGGTTTGTTTGGCGCCCAGGTTTTAATGCCAGCGGCATGGTCCTGGCTCCAAGATTTCGCTTCAAGTGGTTAAACGGTGGCTACATCTGGCGGCCGTTTGTGCCTGTAGGTCGTATTGTTGACTCGTTAGGTAACTATGAGACCAGTAGCGCTGCCTTGCCAAAGCAGGCTGGTGGGTACTAATGCCTGTTTGGAATTTGCTTGTGCAAAATGAGGGCTTGGACAGAGTTTTCGGTTCTCTTGATGCAGTGTTTGCCCTGCAGGGGCGGCGCGTGACGTCCGACCCTTTGTCCGAAGTTGTTTTGCTCGAGCATCAGGGAGTGCGCTATTACGTCAAGCGCTACTGGGGCGGCGGAAAGGGATTGCGGCGGTTTATTGGGCGGCCCCGGGTCAAGGCTGAGTGGCAGAATCTGAAGAATTTCGCCAGTTGGGGTATCCCCACTGCGCCGATCGTCGCGTACGGATTGGAGCGGCGTCTGGGCACATTTGTGCGCGGTGCTTTGATCACTCGGGAGCTGGAGAACACCCTAGACATGGCCTATATGGCCAAGCGTAAGGATTCGCGACTTGGCGATCCGCGCTGGGTGGCGACGATCAGTATGCAGCTGGCGCTTGCTACTCGCGCCTTGCACGATCATCACTTTGCCCACAACGATCTGAAGTGGCGCAATCTACTGGTCAATGAGCGCGCCGAGCTGTTTCTGATTGATTGCCCGACTGGCGCTTTCTGGTGGGGGCCGCTCCTTCGGTATCGCATGATCAAGGACTTGGCCTGCCTGGATAAGGTTGCCAGCAAGGTGCTTTCACGCAGCCAGCGCCTGCGCTTCTATTTGCAGTACTGCGGCCATGAGCGCTTGAATTTCACTGATAAGCGGCAGGTGCGGAAAATAGTGAAGTTTTTCGAGGGCAGGGAATGAGCGACTTTATTGCGGCGCAGGATCGCGCCTTGCTTGAACGTCATGGGCTGACCAGTTTTGACGCGCTATGGGCGCTTAAGCTCGAGGCCGTGGATGAGCCTAATACCGAGCGCGGCGGTTGGAGCAGTGTCTATCGCCTCGACCTCGGAGAGGCGGCGTTTTATCTCAAGCGCCAGAGCAATCACCTAACCAAAACCTTGCGGCATCCCTTTGGGGAGCCCACCTTCGCCCGAGAGTTCAGAAATATTCAGCGCTATGCGGCGCTAGGTATTCCTGCGTTACAGGCTGCGTTTTTTGCCGAGCGCAAGCTGCCGGGCGAGTGGCGTGCAGTGTTGCTGACCCGTGCGCTGGATGGTTGGCAGGATCTGGATACCTGGCTGCAGGGTTGGTCTGGGCTGGAAGCTGCTTCTCGTAGGGCAATTCTCAGCGCCTGCGGAGAGCTGGCGCAGCGTCTGCATAAATTCGGTCAGATACATGGTTGCTTTTATCCTAAGCATATATTTCTGCGCGAGACCGCTGCCGGTTTCGATGCACAGTTGATCGACTTAGAGAAAACCCGGCCGTTGTTATTTGGTCAGCGTGATCGAATAAAGGATTTGGAGCCGCTGCTGCGTCGCGCGAGCGTTTGGGACGATGCGGATGTGCGGCTATTCTTGGCTGCCTATCTAGGTGATGGCGGCGAGCTTGAAGGCTGGAGTGCGCGGCTTGGTGCGCGTCGCCGTAATAAGGAGTCGCGTTGATGAGCCTGGCGAGTCTCAGTCAGGCTGGGCGCTCGCCAGAGTTGCCTCAGGCCATTGAGCTGGCCGATGCGGCCGGCTCTGCTGAGCTGATCTTGCAGCAGTGGCTGCGAGTCTTGCCTGGGCAGCGTTATGTCGCTCAGGCCCAATGGCGTGGGCGTTCGGTGCTGGCCAAATTACTGGTTGGTAGCCGGGCTGCCCGGCATTTTCAGCGCGAGCGTGATGGCGCGCACTTGCTGGCAGAGCTGGGGTTGCCGACGCCGCAATTGCTTGTTGATGGCCTGTGCGAAGGCGAGGGCGGCTGGCTGTTATTTGAATACCTGGATGGTGCTGAGAGCCTGTGGGACGCCTGGCGCGCGGTGGAAAACCAGCTGCTATTGAGTGCCGATCAGCAAGCCATACTAGCCGATGCGCTGGTCAGCATCGCGCAGATGCATGCCAAGGGTTTATGGCAGGCAGATTTACACCTAGACAACCTGCTGCGGCATAACGGCCAGCTGTTTGTTATCGATGGCGGCGGTGTTCAGGTTGAGGTTGCTGGCCAGCCCTTGTCGCGTGGCAAGGTGCTGGAAAACCTTGGTATGTTCTTTGCCCAACTGCCGGTCGAGTTGACTCCGCTCATCGAAGAGCTGCTGGTGCATTACCTGCTGACTAATGGCGAGCATGCCTTACCGCTGGAAGCGCTGCTGAAAGAGGTGGAGAAGGTTCGTAAGTGGCGCTTGCGAGATTATCTGCGCAAAATCGCTCGCGATTGCAGCTTGTTTGCTGCGAGCATCGGTGCGTTCGGTCTGCGGGTCGTGCGCCGCGAAAGCCAGGATGAACTGCTACCACTGCTGAATAATCTGGATCTGCTCACCGAGCAAGGCCATATCTATAAGACCGGTGGCGCGGCCACAGTGGCGCAGGTACAGGTGCAAGGCCACCCTCTGGTGGTCAAACGCTACAACATCAAAGGCTTCACGCATTGGCTGAAGCGCTTTTGGCGGCCCAGTCGCGCCTGGCACAGCTGGGTCGAGGGTAATCGCCTGCAATTGTTGGGCATTGTTACCCCGCAACCATTGGCCGTCGTGGAGCAGCGCTGGTGCTGGTTGCGCGGGCGTGCCTACCTGATTACCGAATACTGCAGCGGGCAGGATATAATCGCGCGCTTTAACAACTGCCACGACGGATCACCCCCGGAAACTGAGCTGTTGGCGCTGGATCGTTTGTTCGCTGCCTTGCTGCGCGAGCGCATCAGCCACGGCGATTTCAAAGGGCACAATCTGTTCTGGGATGAAGGCTTGGCTCGCTGGTCGCTGATCGATCTCGACGCCATGCAGCAGCACCGCAGTGCACGCAGTTTCGCCAGGGCTTATGCCCGCGACCGTGCCCGTTTCCTGCGCAACTGGCCTGCCGACTCGGCGCTGCACCAGTTGCTCAACCAACGTATACCGCTGACGCCCGTCGTCGGCTCAGCAGACTAGAAGAGGCAAACTCAGTGGCATTGACCATTCTCGGCCTGTCCGGCGCCCTCAGCCATGACCCATCCGCCGCCCTGTATATCGACGGCAAGTTGATCGCGGCCGCCGAAGAAGAGCGCTTTGTGCGCGACAAGCACGCGAAGAACCGCATGCCCTACGAGTCCGCCAAGTTCTGCCTGGAGCAGGCTGGAATCAAGCCGAGCGACGTCGACGTCGTGGCTATTCCGTTTGCGCCAATCAGCATCTTCGAGAAGGCCCGCTGGCAGTACGCCAAGCGCTACTGGTACGCGCCGGACCGCGCACTCGACGCGATCCTGATGGGCAATCGCCGCTACAAACGCTACTACAAGCACATCCAGTGGTGCCTGCAACAGCTCGGCTTCGACCTGAAGAAGATCAAGATCGAGCCGGTCGAGCATCACCTGGCTCACGCGGCCAGCGCCTATCACTGCTCGGGCTTTACCGAGAAGACCGCGATCCTCGGCATCGATGGCAAGGGCGAGTACGCCACAACCTTCTTCGGTTACGGCGAAAACGGCAAGATCCACAAGATCAAGGAGTTCTTCGATCCGGATTCGTTGGGCGGCCTGTATGGCGCGATCACCGAGTTCCTCGGCTTCGAGATGCTCGACGGTGAATTCAAGGTCATGGGCATGGCGCCCTACGGCGATGCCAGCAAGTACGACTTCTCGCGGTTGGCTAAATTCGAGAATGGCGAATTGGTGATTAACACCGAGTATGCCAACGTCATTGGCCTGCGTCGTTACAAAGAAAACGGCAAGGGCTTCTATTTCTCCAAGAAGCTGATCGAGTGGCTGGGGCCGAAGCGTGTCGGTGATATCGCTGATGATCCCTATATCCACTACGCCGCTAGCATGCAGGCGCTGTTCGAGAAGCTGGCGCTGCAGATGATGGAGCACTACCTCGGTGACATCATCCGTGAGACCGGCAAGATCGCCTTCGCGGGCGGCTGCGCGCTCAACGTCAAACTGAACCAGAAGATCATTGCTCGCGACGACGTGAAAGAGCTGTTCGTTCAACCTGCATCCGGCGACGCCGGCACTGCCGTCGGCGCTGCGGCCTACGTCTCGCACCAGCGCGGCGTGCCGGTGGAGAAGATGGAGCACGTTTACCTCGGCCCGTCCTACTCCAACGAAGACGTGATTGCTGCGTGTGCCCGTCACCCGAGTAAGCCTGTGTTCAAGCAGATCGACAACATGCCGCAGCGCATCGCCCAGATCATGGTCGACGCCAACCCGGTGGCATGGTTCCAGGGCCGTATGGAGTTCGGTCCACGCGCTTTGGGCGGTCGTTCGATCATCGGCTGTCCGAGCGTGCCTGGCGTGGCTGACCGGATCAACGAGCAGATCAAGTTCCGCGAGCGTTGGAGGCCTTTCTGCCCATCCATGCTCGATACCGTTGGCCCACAGATGCTCAAGGTCGATCACCCGAGCCCGTTCATGACCTTCACGTTTGAGGTGAATGATGAGTGGAAAACCCGCGTTGGCGAAGTAGTACACGAAGACGGCACCTCGCGCGCCCAAGTGCTCAAGCGCGAGTACAACCCGCGTTACTACGACATGATGCTGGAGCTGGAAAAACTCACCGGCAATGGTGTGTCGCTGAACACCTCGCTGAACCGTCGCGGTGAACCGATGATCTGCTCGCCAACCGATGCGCTAAACATGTTCTATGGCTCCGACCTGCAGTACCTGATCATGGAAGACATTCTGGTGGTCAAGGATGGCAAGGATTGGTATGACCATGTCTGAGGTCGCTGGGGCTGGTCAACCGTGGGTTTTGCAGTTCTGCCACGGCTACGACGGCCCCTTCCTCGACTGCGCGCGGCAGTACGCCGCGCTGTTTGTCGGTACGCCCTACAAGGTCTGTACGGTCTATCTGACCGGCAAACCGAGCGTTGAAGTTGAGCAGGGTTCTGCCTCGGATGAGGTGATTTTCCTCGACTACTCCAGCCGAGAAGTGCGTGGCCTCAAGCTTAAGGCGATTCGCGATCTTAAGCGCATCGCTGCTTCGCACGACTTTAAGCTGTGTATTGCACATCGTTTTAAGCCGATCTATATCGCCCTGCTAGGCAGCCAATTACCCGTAATTGGTGTGCATCATGCGTTTGGCGACTACGTACGGCGTACGCGCCAGCTGTTTGCCAATTTCTTTCGCAAGCGCTTGGCTTTGCTCGGGGTTTCCAATGCTGTGCGCGATGACATGCGAGCCTGCCTGCCAGGTTGGGCGGCCGAACGAATAGAGACACTTTACAATCGTATCGACATCGCCACTGTGCAGGCGGAGCAAGTCTCCCGAGTAGAAGCTCGCGAGCACCTCGGTTTGCCACAGGAAGCCTGGGTTGTCGGTAATGTTGGTCGGCTGCATCCTGACAAGGATCAGGCTACGTTGATTCGTGGCTTCGCCCTGGCACTGCCCAGCCTCCCTGCGGGTAGCTTGTTGGCAATCATGGGCAGCGGAAAACTAGAAGCCTCCCTTAAAGGTCTTGCAGGGGAGCTTGGTGTAGGCGACTCAATACGCTTTCTTGGCCAGGTGGCAAATGGGCGAAACTATTTTAAGGCGTTCGATGTATTTGCCCTGAGCTCCGACCATGAACCCTTTGGCATGGTGCTGCTTGAAGCGATGGCCGCAGGCGTGCCGTTGATCGGCAGCGATTGTGGTGGCGGGCGTGAGGTTATAAAGGGTGTCGGCAGGTTGTTTCCTTTCGCCGATTATTCTGGTCTTTCTGCCGCGCTGATTGCTCAGGCACTTGATCGCGCTGAACAGTTCGAGTTACGCCAGCGCATGCTGGATAGCCTGAACGAGCAGTTCTCTGATGCGGCTGTCTCTCAGCGGTTCTGGTCGTTTCCTCTCGTTTCTGAGTTGGGTTGAAGTTGCCATGACGCAGGATGCTGTCATTAATCCCTGGCTCGCTAAGGCCAGGGCTCTGGATCGTTACCGCTGGCTGCTATTACGTGAGCGTTATGGTGTGTTTGCCAGTGCTCTACGTTTTATTCGCGAGTCACTCGGTGACTGGTGGTTTGGCGTTCGAGCCAGGCAGCGTCTGGTGGTAAGCGTTGCCGCCGAGCCATGCGACTTTTTGTTGCTGCAGTCGGCTCCTAAGGTTATTGCGTTCCAACGCAAGAAACTGCTGATCGATGGGTTGCGTAGTCGTGGCCATCACTTGGTCGAGACCGCGCTGCTGGAACCGAAGCAGATACTGCGTCAGCGGCTGCTAAAACGGCCGCCGTTTGCCATACCAACCCGTTACTTCGGCCTGGCGGCCTATGCCGAATGGTTGGTCGAGTACCATCAACCACGCATTCTGCTCAATGACCGCAATGGAAGCCTCTATGCGCCGTTTCTGCGTTTGTCGCTGAATGCCCGGAAGCGCCTGTTGGTGCATCTGGCTCACGCCTCGACCGTGGAAAGTTCGCGGCGGCTGGGTATGAACGACTACGACTACTACTTCTTGTTCGGCCAGAGCTCGCTTGAGGCACTGCAGGCCCGCAAGCTACGTTTTGGCAGTTCGCAGGCCGTACTGGCTGGCTCGCATATGATCGACGGCACCTACGATTTGCCGCCGGCTGATCCTTCTCTACGTGTTGTCCTGATTCTCGGGGTTGGTCCGGACAAGGAAAAGGAAGCCGGTTATCAGGCTACCTACGCATTGTTGCGTGATTGGGCCGTTGCCCATCCTGAATACACGGTGCTGGTTAAGGCTCACCCACGCAGTCAGGTGCCGTTCTGGAAACAGGCTGCCAACGAGTTGTCGAATGTGCAGGTATTGCCCCCGACCTACACGCTGGCAGTGGCCTTGGAGCAGGCGTCGGTAGTGGTCAATATCATGTCTAACGCCGTTATCGAGGCAGCCTTGGCGCGGCGTCCGGTGCTTTATGTGAATGCCAGTGGCGAACACGACATTTTTTCCCAAGAGTTATATTTTGGTCCCTGCATCAATCAGGCGGATGCACTAAGCCGACGTGTGCAGGAGGTTCAGGCTGACTACGCGCAGGCGTTGGCAGGCTCCGAGCAGTTTGCTGAATATCATTTGGCGCATGGCATCAATGGATTGAGCAATACCCTGGCAACGCTTGAACTGCTGCAGGCCAAGAGTGCGTGTAGTGGACAGCGTTTATTGCCAGCTGGATTGCAACTAGCAGGTGGACGTAACGATGAATAAACCAACCTTGGTCATGCTTGATTGCACCCTGCGTGATGGTGGCTATTACAATAACTGGGATTTTGACGCCCAGTTGGTTCAAGACTACCTACAGGCCATGCTGGGTCTGGGTGTGGATTATGTTGAACTAGGTTTTCGCGGATTTGCGGGTAGCGGTTTTCGCGGTGCTTATGCATTTACCACTGATGCCTTTCTGCGCACTTTGCAGTTGCCAGCAGAGCTGAATGTTGGCGTGATGGTCAATGCCAGCGAGGTTCTTAATCATCCCGCAGGCCTTCTTCCTGCATTGGCATTGTTGTTTTCGCCTGCAGGTCAATCGCCGGTCAAACTGGTCCGCCTCGCATGTCACGTGCACGAGTTCGAGGCAACGTTGCCTGCGTGTGACTGGTTGAGTGCCCAGGGTTATCGGGTTGGTATCAACCTGATGCAGATTGCCGATCGAGAGCCTGATGAGATTGAGCGTCTGGCGCTGATGGCGCAGGGCCGTCCCCTGGATGCGCTGTATTTCGCCGACAGCATGGGTAGTCTCTCTCCGGCGCAAACCAGCGATATTATTCGCAGTCTACGGCGTGGTTGGCACGGTGCACTAGGAATTCACACCCATGACAATTGCGCCATGGCCTTGGCTAATACGATGCAAGCGGTAGCAGATGGTGTCAGTTGGGTAGACAGTACGGTGACCGGTATGGGGCGCGGTCCAGGTAATGTTCGCACCGAGTACCTGGCGATAGAGCTGATGGCCAAACGTGGGCGAACAGTTGATATCAGCCCCTTGCTAGGCGTAATCGCCCGCTGGTTTCAGCCGATGCAGCAGCAGTATGGCTGGGGAACCAACCCGTATTATTTTTTAGCCGGCACTTATGGCATTCACCCGACTTACATTCAGGAAATGCTCGCTGACTCCCGCTATGCGGAAGAGGACTTGTTGGCGGTGATCGACTTCCTCAAAAATCAGGGTGGGAAGAAGTTCAACCCCGGCACGCTCGAGTCCGCTCGGCACTTTTACCGCGGTGAGCCTTCAGGAGGTTGGGCGCCGCAAACGCTTTTGGCTGATCGCGAAGTCCTGTTGCTCGGCAGTGGGCCGGGCGTATCCCGCCATCGGCAGGCGCTTGAAGATTACATTCTGCGAACCAAGCCGTTTGTCATAGCGCTCAATACCCAATCTCATATTGCTGCTGAGTTGATCGATGTGCGTGCGGCCTGTCATCCATTCCGTTTGATGGCGGACTGTCAGGAGCATCGGCGCTTGCCGCAGCCGCTGGTCACGCCTGCGCATATGCTGCCGGCTGACGTGCGAGCTGCATTGGGTGATAAGCCATTGCTGGACTTCGGTCTAGCCGTGCAGGCTGGTGTATTTGCGTTCGCCGAGCGTCATTGCACGCTGCCCAGTTCGTTAGTGGCCGCCTATGCCCTAGCCATCACCGCCAGTGGCAAGGCTCGTCGAGTTTTGCTTGCGGGCTTCGACGGGTATTCGGCCGATGATCCGCGCAGCAAGGAGGTTAGCCAACTGCTTGAGGCATTCCAGCAGTCGACCGGAGTACCCCCATTGCTTGCGGTGACGCCGACCCGCTATCAACTGCCGGTGAGTTCTATTTATGCCTTGTGAGGTCCGTGATGTCCGCTCCTGAACTCAGCTATGCCGTGATCATCCCGGCGCGTTACGAGTCCAGCCGCCTGCCTGGTAAACCGCTGGTTGAGTTGTGCGGTGTGCCTATGATCGTGCGCACCTATCGCCAGTGCATCCAGGCCTGTCCCGCGCATCATGTGTACGTGGCTACCGATGATTCCCGTATTGAAGCTGTGTGCCGATCCCATGGCATTCAGGTGTTGATGACGGCCGCTACATGCCAGACGGGTACTGACCGGGTGTCTGAATGTGCCAGGCAGTTGGCCGTGGATGTCCTGATAAATGTTCAGGGGGATGAGCCGGTTTTCAATCCCGATGACCTGCGGTTAATGATCGCCAGTTTGGCGCTGTATCCGGGTGAAGTGCTCAATGGTTTTTGCGCCATTGAAAACGAGCACCAGTTTCGCCATGCCAGTACGCCGAAGGTGGTGATGCGCCCGGATCAACGCCTGTTATACATGTCACGTGCGGCCATCCCGACCACCAAACAACTTGGCTTCGTGCGCGGTTGGCGCCAGGTGTGTGTCTATGCCTTCCCGCGCTTGGCCCTTGCGGCCTTTGCTGCGCACCCAGGTAAAAGCGAGTTGGAAGCGTTGGAGGATATCGAGATCCTGCGCTTTCTGGAGTTGGGTTGGGAGGTGCGGATGCTGGAGATGTCTCGGCAGTCCATTGCCGTCGACAATCCTCAGGATGTTGTCAGCGCTGAGGCGGCAATACGCGAGCGTGGCTTGTGAGAAAACCTCTCGAGCGCTATCAGGCGCTGGTGTTTGACTGCGATGGTGTCGTGCTTGACTCCAATAGCGTTAAGACCGAAGCCTTCTACCAGGCATCGTTGCCTTATGGTGAGGAGGTTGCGAAGGCCATGGTGGCTTATCACGTGGCCAATGGCGGTATTTCCCGTTATCGCAAGTTCGAGTATCTGCTGACGCAGATACTTTCGGGCCGACAGGTTACCGATGAGCTGCCGCTGCTGCTGGAGCGTTATGCCGGCTTGGTACGTGATGGTTTGTTGAGTTGTGCTGTAGCACCTGGGCTGGCAGCGTTACGTGAGTCGTTGCCAGGCAGCCGCTGGATGATTGCTTCCGGTGGAGACCAGGCCGAGCTGCGCGAGGTCTTTGCCTTGCGTGGTTTGAGCGACTATTTCGAGGGTGGCATTTTTGGCAGCCCCGACGCCAAAGATCTGATTCTGCAGCGCGAGCTTGCCAATGGGAACTTGCCGCAGTCGGCTTTATTCCTGGGTGACAGTCGGTTTGATTATCAATGTGCTGTCGGCGCAGGCCTGGATTTTATCTTCCTCAGCGCCTGGAGTGAGTTTCATGACTGGCCAGAATACTTTGCTGATAAAAATATCGACTGCCTGGCAGGTATCGCGCAGCTGGTGCCGTAAATTCTGACTTGCGTAGTTCGCAGGTGTTGAGACTGGATGGATAATGAGCAAACTTCTGTTTTTCTCGCTGGCAAAGCATCAAAGCAAGTATTTCAAGCGCCTGCTAGAAGCGCCTGAACTGTCCGGAGTAGTACGCTTGCCGGCCGATATGCCCTGGCCGCGAATCGCCGATATGGCCCGCGTTATTCGGCGCCTTAATTGGTCGCAGCTAATTGAAGACAAATGCCAGGAACGGCAGGTAAAAGCCAAATACGCCGGCGTTTTCTATCAGTTGTTGCTGCGTTTAGAGCTGTTGTTTATAGCCTTGCGTGCCCAAGCGTTACTTGACCAAGAGCAGCCTCAGGTCCTGGTGCTCTGGAATGGGTCGCACCGCTATTGCCAGATACTGCTTTCATTGTTGCCTGCCGGTACGCGAACCGCGTTCTTCGAAAATGGCCTGCTGCCCAATACCACGACATTTGATCCTCAAGGCGTGAATTTTCGCAATTCGGTGCCGCGGGATGCCGAGTTTTACCGACGCTATGCCGAGCACGTCGCGCAGAGGACTGAAGAGGCAATTGAGCTGGTACCACGCAAGCCGCGTGTCGAAGGTTTACAGCCAATTGAATTGCCGAAACAGTATGTGTTTATACCTTTTCAGGATGATCGCGATACGCAGGTGCGCCTGTTTTCACCCTGGATAAAGAATATGCGTGAACTCTTTGCGCTGGGTGAGTTGATACATGCGAAAACAGGCTTGACGGTTGTGTTCAAGGAGCACCCGTCGAGCCGTGAGTCATATCCCGAGTTGCACCAGCGTTGCCATGCCTCTCTGCTGTTTGCCAATGGCAACAGCACCCAAGAGCTGATTGAATCCAGTCTATTTATAGTGACCTTGAACTCCACTGTCGGCTTGGAAAGTTTGTTGCTGGGGCGACCGCTTCTGACGCTAGGGCAGGCATTTTTCAATATTCCCGGGGTGGTCATGCACGCGGGCTCGGCCGAGCAGATGCTGGATATCGTTGCTGTATTTCCGGAGTGGCCTCTATCTGCGGAGTTACGAAATGGTTTTTTGCACTACTTGGAGCATCAATATTGCGTTCCAGGCAGTTGGCAGCAGGCTGATGATGTACATGTGCATGAAGTGGTAACACGCATGCGGCACTTAGTAGATAAAAATGGATAACGCCATGCTGATCAAGCAAGACCTGTGGCTGGCGCGCTGTGCTGCGCTGGGTTTTTTGGTGTTTCTCTTGGCACCGTGGGTGTTACCAAGTAACAAAATCTATCATCAATTAATTATTGCACTGCTCTGGTTGCCCGCGCTGCTCTCGTTGTTTCGTCAGGACCTGCGTCCGAATTGGCGTCTGCCTGAGTGTTGGCTGTACTTATTGTTCAGTGTCTGGGTACTGGTCGTTATCGCGCTGCAGGGGACACCAGAACATTTGGGTAAGGCCAAGCTGCCGTTGTATGTAGGCTTGTCGTTTGTCGGTATTTGGCTGGCCAGCCGTAACGAATACTGGAGCGTAGAACAGTTATTGTTTTTTGCAGCCTTGCTGGGTGGTTTGGGTGCTGCTTACTCATGGCTAGAGTTCTATTGGCTACAAGGGTACGGATTAGGCTCAAGGCTGAGCGCCCATGGCCTTTGGGATACGCCGATTCCGGCGGCTCATGCGGTCGGCGCGCTGGCCATTTTAGGTGCCTTGTTGCTACCTAACTTGCGTCAGGCGCGGCATTATTGGCTGCTGTTTTTATTAGTTGGACTGTCTTCGATCGGTTTTATGCTGTTCTTAATATCCAGTCAGACTCGAGGTGTGTGGATTGCACTCTTGGCCACCCTGTTATTTGTCTGTGTGATTGATTTAAAGAGGCAACATATTTTCTTGTTGTTGCTGGTTTTTGCTGTCTTGTTAGCGATCTTTTTAATTAATGCAGATTTTTTGCTGCAGCGTGGTGCTTCCTACAGGCCTCAGCTGTGGCGGGGCGGTATTGATTTGATTCGGCAGAACCCGATTATGGGGCTCGGTTTCGATACCTACCACATTAAAATTCCAGAGTTGGCTAGCAGCTTCAAACATCCGCATAACTTATTTTTGGACATCGGCGTGCGCTTGGGTTTGATTGGTTTGGCGCTTTTTATGTTGCTGTGGGGCTGCGCAGCCTGGCGTGGTTGGCGACATCGACAAGAACCGTTGGGCAAAGCACTGCTTGCTTTACTGGTGTTTTCCAGCGTGTCGCTGCTTACCGATGGTATCGGCTTGTGGCTCAAGCCTAATGCCGAATGGTTCGTGACTTGGTTGCCCCTGGCGATTAGTTTGATTCTGGCAGGACGTGAGCACGCTGTGGCTGATGGCAGTGCTTACCGACTATGAATGATGTGGCGAGGAACATGTTATGAGTGCGCTTAATGCAGTTGCCGGTGAAATGGGCGCCGGTGTTGACGAGATAAGCCTGCACGCATTTTCAGCGTGCAAGGGCACGCGCTCAGGGCCGCTGTTTATCGTGGCATCTGGGCCGTCGGCGCGGGATTTTCCACTGGCCAGTTACGCCCAATACCCAATGTTTGCAGTCAGCGGCTCTATCCAGCTCTTTACGACGGCAGGCGTTGCCCCGCTGTTCTATTTGTGTGATGACAATAGTTTTGCCACGCAGCGTCAGCCGATATTGCGTCAGGGATTGGCGCTTGCACAAAACGTGGCGTTAAGTCCGCGAGTGATAAGGATTACCCAAGGCTTGTCTGCAGCTGAGCTGTCACAGGCGCGTTTATATGCGTTCAATCGGGTTAATCGCAGTATTGATGGCAAGCAGCAGCTGTCTGATCGACGTTTTGCATGGAAGGTGCGTAATGATCAGGATGTTTCCTGCGCTTTTTCTTTGTTCAGTCAAAAGCCAAACCGGATAGGTTTCAGTCGAGATATGGATAAAGGTTATTTCAGTTGCCGGACTATTCCGTATGCGGGCCTGCAGCTCGCTCACCATCTGGGTTTTAATCAGGTGATATTGGTAGGCGTTGACCTGGACTCCAGTCAGGGACGTTTTTATGAGCAGGGTGCTGCAGCGATGCCAAGTCGCTTGGATGGCGACTATGAGGATTACATTGAGCCATGTTTTAAACTGATGGCACAGCGCGTTGTTGGTCCGACATTTCAGGTTTATAACCTGTCTGCCAAGAGTCGTCTGCCGGCAAGCCTCGTTCCCAAAATCACACTGGATCAGCTGGATACTTTGCTCGCTTCGGCGTAGGCAAGCAGCAGTTCATCGATGGGAAAGTTTTCAACATTGCGTCGTTGTAAATAACGGCGCAAATGCTCGAAATTGCGCCGTACGAGCATTGGGCCGAGTGGTCGACCTTTGAAGCGTATGTCGAGGAAGTCAATCAGGCCGAAGTTGTTATCTGGGGTGCGTAAAATATTGCCTAGGTGCAGGGAGCGAAAGTAGATGCCGCGCCGGTGCATTGAGTAAATATAAGCGGCTAACTGTGGCAGTAATAAGTTGAACTGTAGGCGATCATCTCGGAATATCCGGTCAAGTGACTGGCCTGCAAGGGGCTCGTAAATGCAGGCGCTTACAGCTTTGGACCGGTCTATCCAGCACGTTTCTCGGATGTTAGGAGTTCGAATCCCCAGGCCTTGCAAGCGTGCCGCGCAATTCTCGAAACGTATGGCTTCGGGTAGTAGTTTGACAAGCAACGGTAAGCGGCGGCTGCGAAATACTTTCAGTAACCGGCCATCGGCGAGGCGAACCACCTTGGCGCCATGGCTGTCTTTTTCCAGTACCTCGCCGTGGCTCAGCCAGTCTTGGAATTCTTTCGCTGTTACAATCCGCATCTTATTTCTCTAGTCGTCGTACGAGGCGTGCCGAATGGCCAATTCTAACCAGCAATCGAGCATCAAGGTTTATTTGCGATTGCTGAA
>JAHJXZ010000162.1 GCA_018827205.1 Gammaproteobacteria bacterium
CCGCCAATAACTGCGCGCGCTCGCCACGCTCCGCAATAAAGGCCTGCTCACGGCTCTGCATGGCCGTGACTTCGGCAGCACGCTCACTGCGAATGCGTTGCAGCAGTTGGTCCGGGCTCAAGGGTTCGGCCGCAACGGCCAGCGCTGGCAGCAGGGCCAGGGTTAGAGCAAGAACACGACGGCTCATGGCTTGGCCTCCAGCGCCAGGGTTTTCACAGGCAGGTCAAGCAAGGCCGGGGCCTGCTCCTGACGGGCAATCGCAATGGCCTGACGCAATGGACGGCGCGCACTACCATCGAGGATTTGCCAGCTACGGGTTTGCGGGTTCCACCAGCCACTTTCATGGCCATCAAGGGTTTGGAAATACAGCATCACGCGCCCCAGACGGAGGAATTCGACGCTGCGCGACGTGCCCTCACTTGGCAGCTCACCGCGCCAGGCTTCCAGGGTGCGGCCGTAATCGCTCTCCACCTGATACGCCTCGAGGATGCGTCGGTATTTTTCGGCCAGGCTGACATCCGCACGCGGCAGCAAATCCTGCAACTGAGCTAGGCGATCACTGCGCTCATCCGGCAGGAACGGCAGATCGGCGGCGATAAATTCACCCAGCACCTCGACCATGCGGCGCATCTGTGGCGTCACCGCCTCCTGAGTGCGCTCGATGCCATCGAGCTGCTGCTGATAGCCGGTCAGCTCTTTGCGCTGCGCTGCTACCAGTTCACGTAACTGAGCGTTATAACCTTGCAAAGCCTCAGCCTGCTGCAAGGCATTGCGGTACTCGGTAAGCATTTCCCGGCTGGCGTCATCGAGTTGCTCGACGCGCGCCTGCGAGGCCTTGGCATCGGCAGCCAGTTGCTGACTTTCATCCAGCGCGGCATCCAGAGGAGTCGCCGCGAGCGGCGTACTGGCCAGAACCAGAGCGACTGCCAACAGGCGCTTCGGCAGAGGGATCATGGGGCATTCCTTGTTAAGAGAACGTACATAAAGAGAAGCATTATCAACTGCATTACGTCTCTCAAGCAACCAGAAGCAATGCTTATTCAGCCAACAACCCGCCAAAAGGAAACAATATAACATATTGATTAACGCAAGCTCGTAAACATAGCTATCCGCAATTAGATAGCCAGCTACTTTTATTGCTCTGGATCAACAGCACCTCCTGGAGACTTCTCTAACATCGCATTCAACCAATACGAACCGATGTTTTATGGGAGCAGACCATGCGCACCTCATTTCTCACCACCTCACTGCTGGCCCTGGCTATTGCCGCTCCACTGGCACACGCGCACCAAGCAGGCGACATCATTGTGCGAGCTGGTGCAATCACCGTTGACCCACAGGAAAGCAGCAGCGACATCTGGGTTGGCGCGCTCAACACCGACGTGGCCGGCACCAAGGCGACCCTGGACAGCGACACCCAGCTGGGCCTGAACTTCGCTTATATGCTGACCAACAACATCGGCATTGAGCTGCTGGCGGCCACGCCGTTCAGCCATAACGTCGGCGTTAAAGGCATGCCTGGTGGTTTCGCCGGCCTGAATGGCAAGCTGGGCGAGCTCAAGCAACTGCCGCCGACCTTGAGCGTGGTGTACTACCCAATGGATTCCAACTCGGCTTTCCAGCCCTATGTGGGGGCAGGTATCAACTACACGTGGTTCTTCGATACCAAGCTGAGCAGTGCAGCGGAAGACAAAGGCTTCAGCGGCTTGGACATGAAGGACTCCTGGGGCCTAGCGGCGCAGGTCGGCATGGACTACATGTTGACTGACAACATCATGCTCAACGCTCAGGTGCGCTATATCGATATCGACACCACCGGCACCACCTCTTTTGGCGGCGAAAAGGTCAAGGTTGATGTTGACGTAGATCCGTTCGTTTACATGGTCGGCCTGGGCTACAAGTTCTAAGAGCCCAGCAATAAAAAACCGGCCTAAATGGCCGGTTTTTTGTCGTCTGGAGAAAATTCAAGACTGCGCCAGCAAGCGCCGCAAGCCTTCGCGCATCGGCGTTGCCGCCGGCAGCTGATAATGCGCCTGCAAGCGCTGGTTATCCGCCCGCGAATGACGAATATCTCCGGCCCGCGCAGCCTGGTAAATGACTGCAGGCAAGCCGCCGCACAACTCACCGATCTGCGCCAGCAACTGATTCAGGCTGACCGCCTGACTCCAGCCCACATTCACCGCTCCTTCCACCACGTGCGGCGCAGTCAGCGCCTGGGTCAGCAGTGCCAGCAAGTCCTCGATATAGAAGAAGTCACGAGTCTGCTCACCATCACCGAACACGCTGATCGGCAAACCCTGCTGAGTACGCTGAGTGAAGATGCTAATAACACCGGAGTACGGCGAGGACGGATCCTGACGTGGCCCGAAGATATTGAAGAAGCGGAAGATCGCCGGCTCCAGGCCATGCTGGCGGCGATAGAAATCCAGATAGTGCTCGCTGGCCAGCTTGTCCGCCGCATATGGCGTCAGCGGCGCCTTGGGCGTGGCTTCATCAATCGCCAGACCTTCGCCATTGTTGCCATACACCGCCGCACTGGAGGCGAACAGCACGCGCTTGACGCCATGCAGACGCATGGCCTCACAGACATTCAGGGTGCCGACAAAATTGCTTTGGTGAGTGGCCACCGGATCATCCACCGAGGCCTGTACCGAGGCCACCGCAGCCAGGTGCGCCACGGCCACACAGCCGGCAACTGCCTGCGCCACCACAGCAGCATCGGCCACATCGCCCTGAATAAACTGCAACTGCGGGTTATCCAACGGCAGGTTGGCCAGCTTGCCCATCGACAGGTTGTCCAACACCCGCACGGGGTAACCCTGCGCCAGCAACGCATCGACCAGGTGCGAGCCGATAAAGCCGGCACCGCCGGTAACCAGAACAGGGCGTGAATCAGACATGACGGTAATAACGATCCAATAGGCTCGGCAAGCCCGAGCGCCAGGCACGCGGCTTAATGCCGAAGGTGTGGAGAATTTTCTTGCACGACAGCACCGCATGCTGCGGCTCTTCAGCAGCATCCGGTCGCGCGCTGTGCGCCTGCGGGCTTACCTCATCAACCAGGTTGCTGCGGAAATTGCGTGTTTCACTGAGCACCGCCTGCCCCAACGCCAGCGAGGTGGTCGCCTCATGTCCGCCGTAGTGATAGGTACCCCACAGCGGCGTCTGGCAATCCAGTTGCTTGAGCACGGCGAGAATCACCCGCGCAGCATCATCGACTGGGGTCGGGTTGCCACGCCGGTCATCGGCCAGCATCAGCGGCTCATCTTGTGCAGCGCGGATGAGAAAACGCCCGAGCAAGCCATCGGCACTGTCATCCAGTAACCAACCGAAACGCAGCAGCACATGTCGTGGGCAGATCGCCCGCACGCGCTGCTCAAAACGCCACAGCGCCTGGCCACGCACACCCAGCGGCTGCGGCTCTTCTTTTTCGGTATAGGCAGTAGCCCGCGAGCCATCAAACACGCGGTAGCTGGACGGCTGCAGGAGGCGGATCTGGTGATGCTGACAGAGTTCGGCCAGACGCTCGACGGAACGTTCCTGGGCAGCAAAGTGCGCCTCGCTGACAGCTTCGGCCTGGAACCAGTCGAAGTAGTAGGCAAGGTTGATCAAGGCATCAGGACGGGTGTCATCAAGCAACTGGGTCAGGCTGGCGGGATCCCAGCCTGATTCCGGTGGTTTCGGCGCAAGGAAGCCAATGTCCTCCTCGGCGCCGAGGCGGATCAGTGCCTGCCCCAGCGCATTACCGCCACCCAGCAGCATCAGCCGCATACGCATGATCGAGCGCTAACTCAGCTGATCAAAACGGGATATCGTCATCGAAACTGTCGAAATCCGCCGCTGGCTGAGGTGCTTGTTGCGGCGCAGGGCGTGGTGCCGACTGCTGTGGCTCGCGCTGCGGTGCAGGGCGCTGCTGACGTTGAGCGGAGTCGCCGCCACCCGCGTTATCCGGGCGGCCGCCAAGCAGCTGCATGGTGCCCTGCATGTCGACGATGATTTCGGTGGTGTAGCGCTTAACGCCGTCTTTTTCCCACTCACGGGTCTGCAGCTTGCCTTCGATATACACCTGCGAACCTTTGCGCAGGTACTCGCCAGCAATCTCGGCAACCTTGCCGAACAGCGACACACGGTGCCACTCGGTTTTCTCGACCTTCTGGCCAGTCTGCTTGTCGGTCCACTGCTCGCTGGTCGCCAGGCTCAGGTTGGTGACCGCGTTACCGCTTGGCAGGTAGCGAGTTTCCGGGTCCTGTCCGCAGGTGCCGACCAGAATGACTTTGTTAACCCCACGGGCCATAACGTTCTCCTAGGCTTTCAGCACGCCGCCGGCACCGGCTCTATGAGGCGCTCGAGGGACGTGCGGTCCAATTGTTGAATATCCACTTTGATATAGATGGCGGCTTCGTCGCGCACCACTATGGCATCCGCCACTCCGGGCACAGCCTGTAAACGCTCGGCCAACCCCGCCTCTTGCAACGCCGCAGCTGAAAGCGGCAGACGCAGGCTGGTGACATACGGCGGTTCGCGCATAGTAACAGCAAAGGCCAGCCAAAAAAGAGCCAGCACAGCGCAGCCCGCAAACACACCCGACAGGCTGTAGTGCTGATACAGCCAGCCACCGAGGATGCCGCCAATGGCCGCACCGAGGAACTGACTGGTGGAATACACGCCCATCGCCGTGCCTTTGCCGCCCGCCGGGGCAACCTTGCTGATCAACGATGGCAGCGAGGCTTCCAGCAGGTTGAACGCGGTGAAAAACACCACCGTGCCCAGCACCAGCGCGCGCAGGCTAGTGCCGAACCACCAGAAGAACAGCTCACACAGCAGCAGCACCGTCACCGCGCCGAGCAGCACATGCTTCATCCGGCGTTTTTTCTCGCCATAAATGATAAACGGCACCATGCCGAAGAAGCCAACCAGCAGCGCGGTCAGATAGACCCACCAATGCTCTTCCTTGGCCAGGCCGCCCTGCTCTACCAGCGCCAGTGGCAGGGCAATAAAGCTGGCCATCAGAATCGCGTGCAACACCAGAATGCCGAAATCTAGACGCAGCAGATCGGTGTGTTTGAGCGTCGGCAGTAGCGCCTGCTTGCTCACACCGGACTCGCGATGCTGCAACGGACCGGCAGAACCTGGCACCAATCCGGCGACGATAACAATACCAAGCAGGGCCATGGCTGCAGTTGCGAGAAACAGGCCCGACAGACCATAGGCACGGGTCAGCAGCGGGCCAACCACCATCGCTACGGCAAAGGACAAGCCGATGCTCATGCCGATCATCGCCATGGCTTTGGTGCGGTGTTGCTCGCGGGTCAGATCAGACAGCAGCGCCATCACTGCTGCCGAAATCGCCCCAGCGCCCTGCAGAATACGCCCGGCAATCACCCCATAGATGGAATCAGCATTGGCCGCCAGCAGGCTGCCGCCGGCAAAAATCAGCAGGCCGACATAGATCACCGGCCGCCGACCAATGCGGTCACTGAGCATGCCGAACGGAATTTGCAGAAACGCCTGAGTCAACCCGTAGGCACCGATGGCTAGGCCAATCAGCGCTGGCGTGCTGCCCTGCAACTCCATGCCATAGGTTGCCAGCACTGGCAGCACCATAAACATACCGAGCATGCGGAACGCAAAGACCAACGCCAGACCACCGGCTGCGCGGGTTTCACTGCCGCTCATGCGCTCGCTGTGCGGATCATGCATGGGAAATGCCCTGTCGAAATAGGCGGCGATTCTATCAGCACTCAATGAGCGCGGCACAGCAGTGACGCTTTGCCGCGCCCGCCTCCCGAGCCGTATACTCGGTGGTTTTCCGCCCGCCATGCGAGGCCGTTGTTTGTGGACAAGATTCTGATCCGGGGTGCACGCACCCATAACCTGAAAAACATCGACCTGACCCTGCCACGCGACAAGTTGATCGTGATCACCGGCCTGTCCGGCTCCGGCAAGTCGTCCCTGGCCTTCGACACCCTCTACGCTGAGGGTCAGCGCCGCTATGTCGAGTCGCTGTCGGCCTACGCTCGGCAGTTTCTATCGATGATGGAAAAGCCCGACGTTGACACCATCGAAGGCCTGTCACCGGCGATCTCCATCGAGCAGAAATCCACCTCGCACAACCCGCGCTCCACCGTCGGCACCATCACCGAAATCTACGACTACCTGCGCCTGCTCTACGCCCGCGCCGGTATTCCACGCTGCCCGGACCATGATCTGCCGCTAGAAGCGCAGACCGTCAGCCAGATGGTCGATCAGGTACTCGCCCTACCCGAAGGCAGCAAGCTGATGTTGCTTGCGCCAGTGATTCGCGAGCGCAAAGGCGAACACCTGGCGATCTTCGACGAACTGCGCGCCCAGGGCTTTGTGCGCGTACGGGTCAACGGCAAGCTCTACGAGTTGGACGAACTGCCCAAGCTCGACAAGCAGAAGAAGCACAGCATCGACGCCGTGGTGGATCGTTTCAAGGCCCGCGGCGACCTACAGCAGCGCCTGGCCGAATCCTTTGAGACCGCACTGAAACTGGCGGATGGCCTAGCATTGATCGCACCGATGGAGGGTGAGGAAGGCGAAGAGGTCATCTTCTCCGCACGCTTCGCCTGCCCGGTGTGCGGCCACTCGATCAGCGAGTTGGAACCCAAGCTGTTCTCCTTCAACAACCCGGCTGGCGCCTGCCCGACGTGCGACGGCCTGGGCGTAAAGCAGTTCTTTGACATTAAACGCCTGGTGAACGGCGAGATGACTTTGGCCGAGGGCGCTATCCGCGGCTGGGACCGGCGCAACGTCTATTACTTCCAGATGCTCGGCTCCCTCGCCGCACATTACGGTTTCAGCCTAGAAGTACCGTTCGACGAGCTCAGCGCCGAGCACCAGAAGTGCATCCTGTTCGGCAGCGGCACGCAGAACGTTGACTTCAAGTACCTCAACGACCGTGGCGATATCGTCAAGCGATCGCACCCTTTCGAAGGCATCGTGCCGAACCTGGAGCGACGCTACCGCGAAACCGAATCCACCAGCGTGCGCGAAGAGCTGGCCAAGTTCCTCAGCACCCAAGCCTGCCAAGATTGCCGCGGCACCCGCCTACGCAGGGAAGCACGGCACGTATGGGTCGGCGAGAAAACCCTGCCCGCGGTCAGTGGTATGCCGATTGGCGATGCCACCGAGTATTTCGGCAGCCTGAGCTTGCCAGGACGACGTGGCGAAATCGCCGAGAAGATCCTCAAGGAAATCCGCGAACGCCTGCAGTTTCTGGTCAACGTTGGCCTGGATTACCTGACCCTCGACCGCAGCGCCGACACGCTGTCGGGCGGCGAGGCACAGCGCATTCGCTTGGCCAGCCAGATTGGCGCTGGTCTGGTCGGGGTCATGTACATCCTTGACGAGCCAAGCATCGGCCTGCATCAACGTGACAATGAGCGCCTGCTCGGCACCCTGCGCCACCTACGCGACATCGGCAATACGGTGATCGTGGTCGAGCACGATGAGGACGCCATTCGCATGGCCGACTACGTGGTTGATATAGGCCCGGGCGCTGGTGTGCATGGCGGGCAGATCGTCGCCCAGGGCACAGCCGCCGAAGTCATGGCCCACCCGGATTCGCTGACCGGCAAATACCTCTCTGGGCGTGTGAAAATTGCCGTACCGGCGAAGCGCACGCCACGGGACAAGAAGCTCTCGCTGAAGATCAAAGGGGCACGCGGCAACAACCTGCGCAATGTCGATCTGGAAATCCCGATCGGTCTGCTCACCTGCGTCACCGGCGTATCTGGCTCGGGCAAGTCGACACTGATCAACAACACCCTGTTCCCGCTCAGCGCCACAGCACTGAATGGCGCCACCACCCTGGAAGCAGCGGCCCACGACAGCATCGACGGCCTGCAGCACCTGGATAAGGTGGTAGACATCGACCAGAGCCCGATTGGCCGCACACCGCGCTCCAACCCCGCCACATACACCGGGTTATTTACCCCGATTCGCGAGCTGTTTGCTGGCGTGCCGGAGTCGCGCTCACGCGGTTACGGCCCTGGGCGCTTCAGCTTCAACGTCAAGGGCGGGCGCTGCGAGGCCTGCCAGGGCGACGGCCTGATCAAAGTTGAAATGCACTTTTTGCCGGATATCTACGTACCCTGCGACGTGTGCAAGAGTAAGCGCTACAACCGCGAAACCCTGGAAGTGAAATACAAGGGTAAGAGCATCACCGAAGTCCTCGATATGACCATCGAGGAAGCGCGGGTGTTCTTCGACGCCGTTCCGGCTCTGGCGCGCAAGCTGCAGACACTGATGGATGTCGGCCTGTCCTATATCAAGCTAGGGCAGAGCGCGACCACCCTGTCTGGCGGCGAGGCACAGCGGGTTAAGCTGAGCCGTGAGCTGAGCAAACGCGACACGGGCAAGACCCTGTATATCCTCGACGAGCCGACCACAGGCCTGCACTTCGCGGATATCCAGCAACTGCTCGACGTACTGCACCGCCTGCGCGACCACGGCAACACTGTGGTGGTGATCGAGCACAACCTGGACGTGATCAAGACTGCCGACTGGCTGGTGGATCTCGGCCCGGAAGGCGGCTCCAAGGGCGGTCAGATCATCGCTGTCGGCACCCCGGAAGAAGTCGCCGAGATACCGCAGTCGCACACTGGCTACTTCCTCAAGCCGCTGCTGGAACGTGATCGAGACTAATCCCGCCCCAAGAAAAAGCCCCGCAGTAGCGGGGCTTTTTTTGACCACTGAACGCTTACATCTGCGCCTGCAGATAGTTCTCCAGGCCGATCCGACCGATCAAGCCAAGCTGAACTTCCAGCCAATAAGCGTGATCCTCTTCGGTGTCCTTGAGCTGCACTAGCAGGATGTCGCGGGTCTGGTAATCCTGATGCTGCTCGCACAGCGCGATGCCTTTGCTCAGCGCGGCACGCACGTGATATTCCAGCGCCAGATCAAGCTTGAGCATCTCCGGCACGCTCTGGCCGAAACAGAAGCTATCAGGAACCATATCCGGCGTACCTTCAAGAAATAGAATGCGCTTGAGGATGGCATCAGCGTGCTGAGTCTCCTCTTCCATTTCATGGTTAATACGTTCGTACAACTTGCTGAATCCCCAGTCTTCATACAGACGCGAATGCACGAAGTACTGATCACGAGCGGCCAGCTCGCCCTTGAGCAGCTGCTTGAGGTAATCGATAACTTCTACGTGGCCTTTCATGGGTATTTTCCTTAACAAACATCCAACATGAGCTAATGCTGGCCGTCCACAGCCAGCGGGTCAACCCCACTTCCACAGAGGCCATGGCAACGCCACGACGGGCTTATTTCAGCCATAAAAAAACCGGGCCAAGGCCCGGTTTTCGTACAACCTACGACTTACTCAGCGTCTACAGCTGCACCAGCGACCGGACGGTCAACCAGTTCAACATAAGCCATTGGAGCATTGTCGCCAGTGCGGAAACCGCACTTGAGGATACGCAGGTAACCGCCCTGACGGGTGGCGTAGCGCTTGCCCAGGTCGTTGAACAGCTTGCCGACGATGGCTTTCGAACGAGTACGGTCGAAGGCCAGACGACGATTGGCAACGCTGTCTTCTTTAGCCAGAGTAATCAGCGGCTCGGCAACGCGACGCAGCTCTTTGGCTTTCGGCAGAGTAGTTTTGATCAGCTCGTGCTCGAACAGCGATACCGCCATGTTCTGGAACATGGCCTTGCGGTGTGCGCTGGTGCGGCTAAGGTGACGGCCACTTTTACGATGACGCATGGTTCAATTCCTTACCAAACTCACGTTCGGTGATGATGACGATCAGGCAGTCGCCTTATCGTCTTTCTTCAGACTTGCCGGCGGCCAGTTGTCGAGGCGCATACCGAGGGACAGACCGCGAGAAGCCAGAACATCCTTGATTTCGGTCAGGGATTTCTTGCCCAGGTTCGGCGTTTTCAACAACTCTACTTCGGTGCGCTGAATCAGATCGCCGATGTAGTAGATGTTCTCTGCCTTGAGGCAGTTAGCCGAACGCACAGTCAGTTCCAGGTCATCAACCGGGCGGAGAAGGATCGGATCGATCTCGTCTTCCTGCTCGATAACCACAGGCTCACTGTCACCCTTGAGGTCGACGAACGCAGCCAACTGCTGTTGCAGAATGGTTGCAGCGCGGCGGATAGCCTCTTCAGGATCCAGAGTACCGTTGGTCTCCAGGTCGATAACCAGTTTGTCCAAGTTGGTACGCTGCTCAACGCGAGCGTTTTCCACCACGTAGGACACACGACGCACCGGGCTGAAGGAAGCGTCAAGCTGCAAGCGACCAATGCTGCGGCTTTCGTCTTCATCGCTCTGACGCGCATCCGCTGGCTCATAGCCGCGACCACGAGCTACGGTGAGCTTCATGTTCAGCGCGCCATTGGAAGCCAGGTTGGCGATTACGTGGTCGCCGTTAACGATTTCAACATCGTGATCCAGCTGAATATCGGCAGCGGTAACTACGCCCGAGCCCTTCTTCGCCAGAGTCAGTGTCACTTCGTCACGACCGTGCAGTTTGATGGCCAAGCCTTTCAGGTTGAGCAGGATTTCAATGACATCTTCCTGAACACCTTCAATGGCGCTGTACTCATGGAGTACACCGTCAATCTCGGCCTCGACTACTGCACAGCCAGGCATGGAGGACAACAGGATGCGACGCAGCGCGTTGCCCAGGGTATGGCCAAAGCCACGCTC
>JAHJXZ010000163.1 GCA_018827205.1 Gammaproteobacteria bacterium
ACGCTCGCCGGGACACCCTTTTCGTTGGATACCGACTCAACAACCAGCAGTACTTCTTTGCTCATCGTACGCCTCGCCTTTCGCAATCCATTGGATCCGCGCTATCCGCGCCACTTGCGGGGGATCCGCGTCTCAATCAAACCTGGGGATAATGTTGGCCTTGTCGATCATGTCGATCGGCAACAGGAACTCGTGGTCATCCACCTGCACTACCACGTCCTGCTCTTCCACACCGCGCAGAAGGCCCTGGAAGTTGCGTCGACCTTCAAAAGGCGAGCGCAGCTTGATCTTCACTTGCTCACCGGCATGACTGGCGAACTGTTCAATGGTGAACAGCGGCCGATCCATACCAGGCGAGGACACCTCAAGGGTGTACTCGGCACTGATCGGGTCCTCGACATCGAGTACGCCGCTGATCTGCCGACTGACAATTTCACAGTCCTCGATCAACACGCCGTCAGGCTGTTTATCAATATAAATTCGCAGCAGAGAATGCCGCCCTTGTGACAGGAACTCGACACCCCAGCATTCGTAGCCAAGAGCCTCGACTACCGGAGCCACCAAGGCCTGCAACTGTTCTAGCTTGCTCGACACCTGAACCCCTCGCGCATGCTGTAAAAATAAAAAATGGGCGAATCGCCCATCATCAAACCGCCCTCTAAAGGCCGGCAAAGCTGTCGCCCAGCTAGCAAAAAGCCCCTTAAAAGGGGCTCCTCTGCAACTCAATGCGGGGGCTGGCTTTACCCAGCCAGCTTCGGATTAAACACCCGAGGAGCGACCTTGCTGCTCAATCCCACATCAAAGCTGGGGCCGGATTATACGACTGAACCTTAAGCAGGGTCAATCGACACTCCAGCAACAAAAAGGCCCGCATCGAGCGGGCCTTTTTGAAAATTGGTACCGAGAAGGGGACTCGAACCCCTACAGCCTATGGCCACTACCACCTCAAGGTAGCGTGTCTACCAATTCCACCACCTCGGCAAAATCATTTACTGCGTACAACCTACTGCGTATTACTGCTGCTCAGGAGCCTGAGGTACGTCCGCCGCTTCAGTAGCCGGCTTAGCTGCATCAAGAACAGGTACATCTTCAACAGCTGGCTTAGCCTGTTGCACTTCAAGAACTGCCGGATCAGGCAAACCAACCCGAGCCATACCATCAGCTTTTTCTTTAGCAAAGTAGCCTAAGCCCAAGCTAGTCATGAAAAAAGCGGTGGCAAGTATAGCAGTAACGCGACTCAAAAAGGTAGTAGTTCCTTGGCTACCGAAAACGGTAGAAGAAGCACCAGCACCAAAAGAAGCGCCTGCATCAGCACCTTTACCCTGCTGCAGCAAAACCAGCACAACAACACCGATAGCACCCAGCAGATGAAGAACAACGATAACTGTTTCCAGCATTTCTTTAGCTTCCTGCGGCGCGACAGATCGCACCGAACTCATCCGCATTCAGAGAGGCTCCACCGACAAGCCCCCCATCGATATCCGGCATACCGAACAACTCGGCTGCACTGGCGGCCTTGACACTGCCGCCATAAAGAATTCTTACCTTGCCCGCCAACTCAGCGCTTTTCGCCGCCAACTGCGCACGAATTGCCGAATGCACTTCCTGCGCCTGCACTGGCGATGCTGTCAGACCAGTACCAATAGCCCAAACCGGCTCATAAGCAATGACTGCACTCGCAAACACCTCAACACCCAATGCATCAGTCACCGCAGACAACTGCGCAGCAACAACTTCAAGCGTCTGTCCCGCCTCACGCTGCGCCAGGGTCTCACCGACACACAACACCGGGAGCAAGCCTGAAGATTGCGCCGCCGCAAATTTGCGCGTCACAACTTCATCACCCTCACCCAACAGCGATCTACGCTCGGAGTGACCGACCAGCACCAGTGAACAGCACGCATCGCGCAACTGACTTGCAGCCACTTCACCAGTCAAAGCACCTTGCTGCGCTTCAGTAGCACAATCTTGCGCACCTACCGCAACAGCCTTGCCCGCAAGACCATCAACAACCTGGCCGAGATGCAAACAAGACGGAAAAACAGCTACATCCACATCAGCAGGCAACACCTGCTGAGCGAGACCGCTGATCAGCTCTGCGACGCTGGCGCGGGTACCGTGCATTTTCCAGTTACCAGCAACCATTGGGCGACGCATGCTTTACCTCGTCGGTCAAAGAGGGCGCAGATGTTACCCAACAGCTACCAGACTGGCAAGCCGAATCAAGCACATACGTCTGCAACAACTTTAGCCAATTCATCGGCATAGCCGCGCACCTGACCTTCGTCGTCGCCCTCGACCATGACACGCACCAATGGCTCAGTGCCAGATTTACGCAGCAGCACCCGACCACGCCCAGCCATTTGCTCGGTCACCCGCGCGCTAGCCTGCTGCACGGCAGGATGCTCCAGCGGATCAACACCACCTGCAAAGCGCACGTTCACCAGCACCTGCGGGCACTTCTGCATCCCTAACCGCGCCTCACCCAGGGTTTGCTCACGACGCTTGAGCGCCATCAGCACCTGAAGCGCAGCGATGATCGCATCACCAGTCGTAGTGTGCTGGAAACACACCAGATGGCCGGAGTTCTCGCCACCCAACTGCCAGTTGCGCGACAGCAACTCGGCAATCACGTAACGGTCACCGACCTTGGCACGCACAAACGGAATCCCCAGATCAGCCAGAGCCAGCTCCAGCCCGAGGTTGCTCATCAGCGTACCGACTACCCCACCCTGCAGCTTGCCGCGCTCCAGCAAGTCACGGGCGATGATAAACAACAGTTCATCACCATCAACTACGGCGCCGGAGTGATCGACCATCAACACCCGATCCGCATCACCGTCGAAGGCGATACCCAGATCAGCCTGCTGCGCCAGCACTTCAGCCTGCAGTGCCTCGACGTGAGTCGAACCGCAGTTGTCATTGATATTCAAGCCATTGGGCTGCGCCGACAGCACCGTAACCTGCGCCCCAAGCTCGCGGAATACGCTAGGTGCAACCTTGTACGCCGCGCCATGGGCGCAATCGACGACGACCTTCAGCCCAGCGAAGTCGGTACTGCTTGGCACACTGCTCTTACAAAACTCGATATAGCGACCAGCGGCATCATTGATACGCGACACCTTCCCCAGCTGTTCGGAGTCAACTACGGTCATAGGCTGATCGAGCAATTCTTCAATCATCAGCTCGATTTCATCCGGCAGCTTGGTGCCCTGCCCCGAGAAGAACTTGATGCCGTTGTCGTGGTGCGGATTGTGCGAGGCACTAATAACGATCCCGGCCTCAGCATGAAAGGTACGGGTCAGGTAGGCGATTGCCGGAGTCGGCATCGGACCGAGCAGCATTACATCCGCACCGGCCGCAGAGAGGCCCGCCTCGAGAGCAGACTCGAACATATAACCTGAGATGCGCGTGTCCTTGCCGATCAGAATGCGGCACTTACCCTGCTTGCGAAACGCCATCCCGGCCGCCCAGCCGAGCTTGAGCATGAATTCCGGGGTAATAGGGAAGTCACCGACACGCCCACGAATACCGTCAGTACCAAAATATTTTCTACCCATCCCACACTTCCTTCTAACTTATTCGGCCGTTTCAACCGCGGCGATCATCCGCACTACATCAACCGTTTGCGCCACATCGTGCACCCGCAGGATGTGTGCACCTTTACTCAGCGCCAATGCAGCCAAGGCCAAGCTGCCATACAGGCGCTCGCCCACTTCGTGCCCGAGCACCTTACCGATCATACTCTTGCGCGACACCCCGACCAGCAAAGGCCGACCCAACACATGCAGCCCCTGCAAATGCTTGAACAGCGAAAGATTGTGCTCCAGGGTTTTCGCAAAACCGAAACCCGGGTCAAGAATGACTCGCTCAGCACCAATCCCTGCCGCCGCACAGGCCGCCAGACGTTCAAGCAGAAACTCGCGCACTTCCGCTACGACATCAGGGTATTGAGGGCTCTGCTGCATGCTGCTTGGCTCACCGCGCATATGCATCAAGCACACCGGCAGGCCGCTATCCGCTGCCGCATCCAGAGCACCATCGCGCTGCAGTGAACGCACGTCATTAATCAAACCAGCGCCCAGGCGCGCAGTTTCACGAATGACCGCTGGCGTTGAGGTATCCACCGAAATGATCACATCCAGCTCGGCGGCAATGGCCTCGACTATCGGCGCAACCCGCTCCAGCTCCTCAACCGGAGAAACCGCACGAGCGCCGGGGCGCGTCGACTCACCACCAACATCAATCAGCGTCGCCCCGGCCTGCAGCATCGCTTCGGCATGGCGCAAAGCCGCATCACGCTGGCCATAGCGCCCACCATCGGAGAATGAGTCTGGGGTGACATTAAGGATGCCCATCACTTGCGGACGGCTTAAATCAAGAAACCGGCTGCCACAGGGCAGCCGGTCAAAGGTTGGTGCAACAGACATGGAGAACCTTAGAGCTCGGCGGCGGGGCCACCAATTGGCTTTTCTGTGGACTCAGCAACTTCAACTGGCGCAGTCGGCGTGCCATTGTTGTCGTCACCGCCCTGCCAGCCTTTCGGCTCGCGCGGCGCAAGGCCATTCATAATGTCTTCGATCTGCTCGGCGTCGATGGTTTCGTACTTCATCAGTGCTTCGGCCATCGCATCAAGCTTGTCACGGTTTTCCTGTAGCAGGCGCTTGGCGGTGCCGTAGCACTCGTCGATGATGCTGCGCACTTCCTGATCAATCAGCTTGGCAGTATCGGCAGAAACGTTGCTCTGATTGCTACCCATACTGCGGCCGAGGAAGACTTCACCCTCTTCTTCCGCATACATCAGCGGGCCGAGCTTTTCTGACAAGCCCCATTTGGTCACCATGTTCTTGGCTAACTGAGTGGCACGCATGATGTCGTTGGAAGCACCGGTGGTGACGCCATCGAAGCCCAGGGTCATTTCTTCGGCGATACGACCACCGAACAAAGAGCAGATCTGGCTGGTCAGCGCACGCTTGCTAAGGCTGTAACGATCTTCCTCTGGGAGGAACATGGTCACGCCCAGGGCACGACCGCGCGGGATGATCGACACCTTGTAGACCGGATCATGCTCAGGCACCAGACGCCCGACAATCGCGTGACCGGCTTCGTGGAATGCGGTATTGAGCTTTTCCTTGTCCGACATGACCATGGTCTTGCGTTCGGCGCCCATCATGATCTTGTCTTTGGCCAGCTCGAACTCTTTCATCTCGACTACACGCTTACCAGCACGAGCAGCGAACAGCGAAGCCTCGTTAACCAGGTTAGCCAGATCAGCACCGGAGAAGCCCGGTGTACCACGCGCAATCACGGCCGGGGCAACGTCTTCGCCCATCGGCACTTTACGCATGTGTACTTTGAGAATCTGCTCGCGACCACGAATATCCGGCAGGCCAACCACGACCTGACGGTCGAAACGACCCGGACGCAGCAAGGCTGGATCGAGCACGTCAGGCCGGTTGGTGGCGGCGATCACAATGATGCCGTCGTTCATTTCAAAGCCGTCCATCTCCACCAACAACTGGTTGAGAGTCTGCTCACGCTCATCGTGACCGCCGCCCATGCCCGCGCCACGATGGCGACCCACAGCGTCGATTTCGTCGATAAAGATGATGCACGGTGCGTGTTTCTTGGCTTGCTCGAACATGTCACGCACACGGGATGCACCGACACCAACGAACATCTCGACGAAGTCCGAACCAGAAATGGTGAAGAACGGCACTTTGGCTTCGCCAGCAACCGCCTTGGCCAACAAGGTTTTACCAGTACCTGGCGAGCCAACCATCAGCACACCGCGAGGAATACGCCCACCGAGGCGCTGGAACTTGCCTGGATCACGCAGGAATTCAACCAGCTCGCTGACTTCTTCCTTGGCCTCGTCGCAACCGGCGACGTCAGCAAAGGTGGTCTTGACCTGATCTTCCGAGAGCAGGCGCGCCTTGCTCTTGCCGAAACTCATCGGCCCGCCCTTGCCGCCTGCACCGCCTTGCATCTGGCGCATAAAGAACATGAATACGGCGATGATCACCAGAATCGGGAAGCTGGCCACCAGCAACTGAGTCCAGATGCTCTGCTGCTCAGGCTGTTTGCCGACGATCTCGACGTTGTTATCCATCAGGTCCTTGATCAGGCCGTTATCCTGAATCGCCGGACGCACCGTTTCGAACGATGAACCATCGGTACGCGTACCGCTGATGATGAAGCCATCAACCGTCACCCGCTTAACGCCGCCATCCTGAACCTGCTGGATAAACTGCGAATAGTTGAGTTTATTCGACTCAGTCGGGCTGGAAAAATTGTTCATCACCGTCACCAAGACGGCGGCGATGATCAGCCACAGGACCAGATTCTTTGCCATGTCGTTCAATTAGCTACCCTCTGAAGCAGGCCCCGTGTCGAAGCGCGCTTCGCATGACGACCAGTTATGTACCGATCTAACTTACTACACAACGCCCACCCCTGGCAGACGCCGTCTGTAACCCTTTATTTACTGTGAGACCAGAAAGCCGCACCACAATTCGCCGTAAAGCCTGCAACCATCAGAGACCGCGAAAGCCCCGGGCCAGCATATATTGCTCGCGAGAGCGGTCACGCGAGGACAGCGGCTTGCGCATCTGCACCTTGTCGAACAGCTGACGCACCTGCTTGTGGTACAGATCGAAACCTTCTCCTTGGAAGATCTTGATCAGAAAATCGCCACCCGGACGCAGTACCCGAGTCGACAGATCCAACGCCAATTCGCACAAGTACATGGCGCGCGGCTGATCAGATTCCCTTACCCCACTCATATTGGGGGCCATATCGGAAATCACAAGGTCTACCGGGTGCTCACCGATGGCCTCGAGAATCTGCGCGAACACCGCATCGTCCGTAAAGTCGCCCTGGATAAAGGTAACGTCAGGGATGCTGTCCATCTCCAGAATATCTGAAGCGATCAAACGTCCTTTGTCACCGATCACCCGACTGGTGACCTGCGACCAGCCGCCAGGCGCGGCCCCCAGATCAACTACAGTGATGCCTGGCCTGAGGATGCGATCCTTCTCCTGAATCTCCAGCAGCTTGTAGCTGGCGCGCGAACGATAGCCATCCTTCTGCGCCATTTTGACGTAGGGGTCGTTGAAATGCTCTTTCAGCCAACCTTGACTGGTCTTGGAACGGGCCACGCAATACCTCGAATGTGCAACGCATGAATATCTGGGCGGCCCCGAAGGCGCTCGGGTAAACTAACCGCCGTTTTTTACCAGATTAAATGCAGGAATCAGATTATGCCGCTCACTCAAGAGCAGAAGAAACAATTCAAATCTATCGGTCACCATTTGAAGCCTGTATTGATCGTGGCTGACAACGGTCTGACCGAAGGTGTGCTGACTGAACTGGAACGCGCACTGAGCGATCATGAACTGATTAAAGTGCAATTACGCATCACTGAGCGTGAAGACCGCCTCGCGGCCATCAATGAACTGTGCAAAGCAGGCAAAGCCGAGTTGGTTCAGGTGATTGGCAAAATGGCGCTGATCTACCGCAAGAACCCGAAAGTGAACAAGAATCTGTCCAACGTTCACCGTCATCACGGCTGATTACCAGCCGTTGCAAGGCGCGCTCAGCGCCTTTGCAGCCACTTTAGCAGCCCCACCTTAACGTTTAGAGCCTATGCCTGAGTTTTTGCGGCACTGGCTGCAAGACCAATAGCAACCCGCAAAACGCCATGACCAGATAACTGAACAGCAGCCACAGTTCAGCCTCAGGCAGCACCCGGCGCACAGCGAAGTAACTCCCCGCCATCAGCACCACGACTAACAGCAACTGCCCGCGACTATCACGCCACAGGCTGGCCAGGCGTTCGGCGCGAATCAGCACCAGCACCTGCAACCCGGCGCAAACCGCCGCCAGACCAACCAGCAACGGCCGCAGGGTGTTGCCGATTTCCTCGACCAGCAACGAGGCCAGGCCGATTTTGGCAATTGCTGGTAACAACAGAAAATGCAGCAACCAGAGGCCGCCAACCCAAAGCGTCTGAGCCAGCAGCCAGCTAATCGCACCAGCATCACGCGAGCCAGGCTTAGAGATGGCGAACCTCGACGATCTCATACTCAAGCGCGCCGCTCGGGGTCTGCACCACCACCACGTCGCCCTCGCTCTTGCCGATCAAGGCACGGGCGATAGGCGAACCGACGGAAATCTTGCGCTGCTTGATGTCAGCCTCGTCCTCACCAACGATCTGGTAAATCACGCTTTCATCGGTTTCACAGTTGGCGATTTCTACGGTCGTGCCGAAAATCACCTTGCCGGTGTGCTCAATCGCAGTGACATCAATGATCACCGCATTCTGCATGCGACCTTCGATGTCACGGATACGCGCCTCAACCATACCCTGCTGCTCACGGGCAGCGTGGTATTCAGCGTTTTCCTTGAGGTCACCGAGCTCGCGCGCGGTGCCGATATCCTGGCTGAGCTTGGGCCGCAGCACCTTAGTCAGGTGTGCGTGCTCTTCTTCCAGGGCGCGAGCGCCCTGAACGGTCATAGGGTATTTGATCATGCCTTGATTCCTGCATGCAGATCCTGCAGCCGGCGCACGGTCTTCTCGGGACCGAACTTCAGCGCTTCACAGATCGCCTGACCCGCCGCAATGGTGGTGGTGCAGTAGATCTTGTGCTGCAGAGCGTTACGACGAATGGAGTAGGAGTCCGCAATGGACTGACGGCCTTCGGTGGTGTTGATGATCAGGGTGACTTCGTCATTCTTGATCATGTCGACCACGTGCGGACGGCCTTCTGTCACCTTGTTCACGCGACGCACCGGCAAACCAGCCGCCTCGATAAGCTTGGCAGTACCGGCGGTTGCCACCACCTCAAAGCCCAACTCGATCAGGTCACGGGCAACGCCCTCCACCAATGGTTTGTCGTCATCACGCACACTGATAAAGGCCACGCCTGCGTTTGGCAGAATCTCGCTAGCACCCGACTGCGCCTTGGCAAAGGCCTCGCCGAAGGTATCGCCGACGCCCATCACTTCACCGGTGGACTTCATTTCTGGGCCGAGGATCGGGTCGACGCCTGGGAACTTGGCGAACGGGAATACCGCTTCCTTGACGCTGAAGTACGGCGGGATAATTTCCTTGGTGTAACCGGCCTCAGCCAGCGACTTACCCGCCATGACGCGGGCAGCCACCTTGGCCAGCGAGACACCGACGCACTTGGAGACGAACGGCACGGTACGCGAAGCGCGCGGATTCACTTCGATGACGAAGATGTCCTCGCCCTGCACGGCCATCTGCACGTTCATCAGGCCAACCACATTCAGCTCCAGAGCCATTTTCTTGACCTGGTCGCGGATCTCATCCTGGATGTGCATCGGCAGCGAGTACGGCGGCAGCGAGCAGGCCGAGTCACCGGAGTGCACGCCCGCCTGCTCGATGTGCTGCATGATCGCGCCAATCACCACGGTTTCGCCGTCGCACACCGCATCCACGTCCACTTCAATAGCGCAGTTGAGGAAGTGATCGAGCAGCACCGGGCTGTCGTTGGAGACTTTTACCGCTTCGCGCATATAACGCTTGAGCTCGTCTTCCTGGTAGACGATTTCCATCGCCCGGCCACCCAGTACATAGGACGGACGCACCACCAGCGGGTAGCCGATGGTTTTGGAATGAGCCAGGGCTTCGTCTTCGCTGCGCGCAGTGGCGTTAGCAGGCTGACGCAGACCGAGGCGCTGAACCATCTGCTGGAAGCGCTCGCGGTCTTCGGCGCGGTCGATGGCGTCAGGGCTGGTGCCGATGATCGGCACGCCGGCTTCTTCCAGGGCGCGGCAGATCTTCAGCGGGGTCTGGCCGCCGTACTGCACGATCACACCTTTCGGCTGTTCGACGCGGACGATTTCCAGCACGTCTTCCAAGGTTACCGGCTCGAAGTACAGACGGTCGGAAGTGTCGTAGTCGGTAGAGACGGTCTCCGGGTTGCAGTTGACCATGATGGTCTCGTAACCGTCTTCACGCAGAGCCAGTGCCGCGTGTACGCAGCAGTAGTCGAACTCGATGCCCTGACCGATACGGTTTGGGCCACCACCGAGGATCATGATCTTGTCGCGGCTCGACGGGTTGGCCTCGCACTCTTCCTCATAGGTCGAGTACATGTAAGCGGTGTCGGTGGCAAACTCGGCGGCGCAGGTGTCGACGCGCTTGTACACCGGCAGCACTTTCAACTTGTGGCGCTGGCTACGCAGGGTCTTCTCGGTCACGCCCAACAGTTTGGCCAGGCGAATATCGGAGAAGCCTTTACGCTTGAGCTTGTACATCGAGTCACGGTCAATGCTCGACAGTGCCAGGGTCTTGATGCGCTCTTCGTCCTTGATCAGATCTTCGATCTGCACCAGGAACCATTCATCGATATTGGTCAGCTCGAAGACTTCGGCCACGGTCTTGCCCGCACGGAAGGCATCGCCGATGTACCAGATACGATCAGCGCTTGGCACGGTCAGTTCGCGGCGCAGGGTGCTTTCGGCTTCAGGATCGGCCAGATCGAGCATCGGATCGAGGCCCGAAACGCCTACTTCCAGACCGCGCAGGGCTTTCTGCAGGGATTCCTGGAAGGTGCGGCCGATGGCCATGACTTCACCGACGGACTTCATCTGGGTTGTCAGGCGGGCATCAGCTTTCGGGAACTTCTCGAAGGCAAAACGCGGGATCTTGGTAACGACGTAGTCAATGGCCGGCTCGAACGAGGCCGGGGTGCGACCGCCGGTGATGTCGTTGGACAGCTCATCAAGGGTGTAACCCACCGCCAGCTTGGCGGCGATCTTGGCGATCGGGAAGCCGGTGGCCTTGGAGGCCAGCGCCGAGGAACGCGACACGCGCGGGTTCATCTCGATGACGACCATACGGCCAGTGTTCGGGCAGATGCCGAATTGCACGTTGGAGCCGCCAGTTTCCACGCCGATCTCACGCAGTACCGCCAAAGAGGCGTTACGCAGGATCTGGTATTCCTTATCGGTCAGGGTTTGTGCCGGAGCCACGGTGATCGAGTCACCGGTGTGCACGCCCATCGGGTCGAAGTTTTCAATGGCGCAGACGATGATGCAGTTGTCCTTTTTATCGCGGACCACCTCCATCTCGTACTCTTTCCAGCCGATCAGCGATTCGTCGATCAGCAATTCGCTGGTTGGCGACAGATCGATACCGCGGGCGCAGATTTCTTCGAACTCTTCACGGTTGTAAGCAATACCGCCGCCGGTGCCGCCCATGGTGAAGGACGGACGGATGATGCACGGGAAGCCAACCTTCTCCAGCACGCCGTAGGCTTCTTCCATGTTATGCGCGATGCCGGAAACCGGGCAGGCCAGACCGATGTCTTTCATCGCTTTGTCGAAGCGCGAGCGGTCTTCGGCTTTGTCGATAGTGTCGGCGTTGGCACCGATCATTTCGACACCGAACTTTTCTAGGATGCCGTGCTTTTCCAGGTCCAGTGCGCAGTTCAGCGCGGTCTGCCCCCCCATGGTTGGCAGCAGTGCGTCCGGGCGCTCCTTCTCGATGATCTTGGCCACGGTGGACCACTTGATCGGCTCGATGTAGGTGGCGTCCGCCATGGCCGGGTCGGTCATGATGGTAGCCGGGTTGGAGTTGACCAGAATGACGCGGTAGCCCTCTTCTTTCAGCGCTTTACACGCCTGGGCACCGGAATAGTCGAACTCGCAGGCCTGGCCGATTACAATCGGGCCAGCACCGAGGATCAGGATGCTTTTAATGTCTGTACGCTTTGGCATGTTCTCTCTCTCGAATCCTTGGGTCAGTCGGCTGGCTTAACGGCTCTTGGCCATGGCTTCGATAAAACGGTCGAACAGCGGCGCCACATCGGCTGGGCCGGGGCTCGCCTCGGGGTGACCCTGGAAGCTGAAGGCGTCCTTGTCGGTACGTTCGATACCCTGCAGGGAACCGTCGAACAGCGACTTGTGGATAGCGCGCACGTTGCTCGGCAGGCTGCTTTCATCCACGGCGAAACCGTGGTTCTGGCTGGTGATCATCACCACCCCGGTTTTCAGATCTTGCACCGGGTGGTTGGCACCGTGGTGACCGTGGCCCATTTTCAGGGTCTTGGCACCGGAGGCCAGGGCCAGCAGCTGGTGACCAAGGCAGATACCGAATACTGGGATGTCGGTTCCCAGCACATCCCTGATCGCGGTGATGGCGTAATCGCAAGGCTCGGGATCGCCAGGGCCGTTGGACAGGAACACGCCATCGGGTTTCAGCGCCAGCACCTCAGCAGCAGGGGTCTGTGCCGGCACTACAGTTACGCGACAACCGCGCTCGACCAGCATGCGCAGGATGTTCCACTTAACGCCGTAATCGTAGGCAACCACGTGATGCGGCAGCTCGCTGGCCGGGATTTCTGGATGGCTGTCGTCTTGCAGGTTCCACACACTGGAGCGCCACTCGTAGCGCTCGGTGCAGCTGACCACTTTGGCCAGGTCCATGCCTTTCAGGCCTGGGAAGCTGCGCGCCAGTTCCAGAGCTTTTTCTTCGGTGGCGTCGTCGCCGACCAGAATGCAGCCGTTTTGCGAGCCTTTCTCACGCAGAATGCGGGTCAGGCGGCGGGTGTCGATACCGGCGATGGCGACGGTGCCGTTTTCCTTGAGGTATTCATCCAGTGGCTGCTTGTTGCGCCAGTTGCTGGAGGTCAGCGGCAGGTCACGGATAATCAGGCCAGCCGCCCATACGCGGTTGGACTCGGCGTCTTCCGGAGTGGTGCCGGTGTTGCCGATGTGCGGATAGGTCAGGGTGACAATCTGCTGGGCATAGGAAGGATCGGTAAGGATTTCCTGATAGCCGGTCATGGCGGTGTTAAAAACCACCTCTCCAATAGTTTGGCCATCGGCACCGATGGCCTCGCCGCGAAAAATACTGCCATCAGCAAGAGCCAAAATGGCAGGTTTAAGGGCTGGCTTACTCAAGAAAACCTCCGAAAATCAAAACGTGAAGCAAACGCAGATTGTAAAAAAGCGGGATGACGTATCAACCGTCACCCCGCTTTTTTATCTGATTCATTCTGCGCAACTTTAGTGGACACACTAAAGCAGAAAGCTTACAGGAAAGTGCCTTTTTGGTCCACCGCCAGTTGCACCTGAGAGCCCGGAAAAAGGCAAGCCTGCGACAGAATGCCTCAGTTAAGCCCCAAAACGTCCTGCATGTCGTACAGACCAGGCTTGCGCTCTTGCAGCCACAGCGCCGCACGCACCGCACCCTTGGCGAAGGTCATGCGACTCGATGCCTTGTGGGTGATTTCCACGCGCTCACCATCGGCAGCGAACAACACCGTGTGATCGCCGACCACATCACCAGCGCGCACCGTGGCAAAACCAATGGTTTCGCGCTCACGCGCACCGGTCTGACCTTCGCGACCGTAGACAGCGACTTTCTGCAGATCACGACCTAGAGCATTGGCCACCACTTCACCCATACGCAAGGCGGTGCCGGAGGGCGCGTCGACCTTGTGGCGGTGATGCGCTTCGATTATTTCGATATCCACATCATCGCCGAGTACCCGCGCCGCAGTATCCAGCAGCTTCAGGCAGAGATTGACGCCGACACTGAAGTTGGCAGCAAACACGATGGAAATCTGCTTGCCGGCTTCGGTCAGCAGCTGCTTTTCCTCTGGGGAAAAACCGGTAGTACCGATCACCATGGACTTGCCGGCCTGGCGGCAGATTTCCAGGTTCTTCAGAGTGACCGATGGATGAGTGAAGTCGATCAGCACATCGAACTGATCAAGCACCGCACTCAGCTCGCCAGCCAAATTGACGCCAATCTTGCCCTGCGCCACCAATTCACCGACATCCGCACCGACCAGACTGCTGTCGGCACGATCAATCGCTGCGCTCAGGCTTGCACCATCGACCAACTGCACAGCCTCGATCAGGGTCTTACCCATGCGCCCGGCGGCGCCCATCACAGCAATACGTTGCATAGCTATCAGCTCCAAGCTGTCGCCCCAGGCTGCAGCCGCCGCTCAGCGACGGCGCAGCCTGTCAGCGGGATTTACAGGTCGCCAAAGAAGCGCTTAACGCCTTCGAACCAGCCATTGGCCTTCGGCGAATGTGAGCTGTCGCCTTCCAGGGTTTTGCGGAACTCATCGAGCAGTTCGCGCTGACGCTTATCCAGGTGCACCGGAGTTTCCACCGCGACCTTGCACATCAGATCGCCTGCACCGCCGCCACGCACGGGCGCTACACCCTTGCCACGCAGGCGGAACATCTTGCCGGTCTGAGTGCCTTCCGGAATCTTCAGCTTGACCCGACCATCCAGGGTCGGCACTTCCAGCTCGCCGCCCAGCGCCGCATCGGCAAAGCTGATTGGCACTTCGCAGTACAGGTGCTTGCCGTCGCGCTGGAAGATCGCGTGCTCGCGCACATTCACCACCACGTACAGATCGCCAGCCGGGCCACCCATGGCACCCGCCTCGCCTTCGCCAGACAGACGAATGCGGTCACCGGTATCGACGCCAGCCGGGACTTTCACCGACAGAGTCTTGTGTTCTTCTACCCGGCCATGGCCGTGGCAGGAGCCGCAAGGGTCGGTGATCATCTTGCCGCTGCCGTGGCAACGCGGACAGGTCTGCTGCACCGAAAAGAAGCCCTGCTGCATGCGCACCTGACCAATACCGCCACAGGTGGTACAGGTCACCGGCGTGGTGCCCTTCTTCGCGCCCGAACCATCGCAAGGTTTGCAATTGACCAGGGTCGGTACGCGAATGGTCACCGTAGTGCCACGCACTGCCTCTTCCAGATCCAGTTCCAGGGTGTAGCGCAGGTCACTGCCGCGCTGTGCACCACCGCGCTGGCCACCACGGCCGCCACCACCGAAGAAATCGCTGAATACATCGCCGAAGATATCGGAGAAGTTCGCCCCGCCCGGGCCGCCACCGCCGCCCATCTGCGGATCGACACCGGCATGCCCGTACTGATCGTAAGCCGAGCGCTTGCCCGCATCAGAGAGCACTTCGTAAGCCTCGTTGGCTTCCTTGAACTTCTCTTCCGAGGCCTTATCGTCAGGGTTACGGTCCGGGTGGTACTTCATGGCCAGACGGCGGTAGGCTTTTTTCAGCTCCGCTTCGCTGGCACCGCGCTCGACACCGAGCACTTCGTAAAAATCGCGTTTAGCCATAAGTCTTCAACACCTTTAAATCGTCTACTCCAGACACGCCAACGCGGGAGCAAGCTCCCGCGCGGCGGATCATGCCGAACGCGACTCGCGTCGCGCCCGGCCAGAGCGGCATAAGCTTGCGCCTATTTACTTGTTGTCTTTGACCTCTTCGAACTCAGCGTCGACCACGTCGTCGCCTGCGTCCTTGGCTTGCTCAGCATCCTGGGCTTGCGCACCTGGCTGCGGCTGCTCGGCATACATCTTCTGCGCAAGCGGTGCGGTCACTTCGGACAGCGCGGTCATCTTGGCATCGATTTCAGCCTTGTCGTCGCCCTTCACTGCTACTTCCAGCGCGCTCAACGCAGCTTCAATAGCAGTCTTCTCGTCAGCAGTAGCCTTGTCACCAGCTTCGGTGATCATCTTACGGGTGGCGTGCACCAGCTGATCCCCTTGGTTGCGTGCGGTCGCCAGCTCTTCGAACTTGCGATCTTCCTCGGCGTTGACTTCGGCATCACGGACCATCTGCTGAATTTCTTCTTCAGACAGACCGGAGTTGGCCTTGATAACGATGGACTGAGTCTTGCCAGTGGCTTTGTCTTTCGCGCCAACATGCAGAATGCCGTTAGCGTCGATATCAAAAGTCACTTCGATCTGCGGCACGCCACGCGGCGCTGGCGGAATCTCAGCCAGGTCGAATTTACCCAGCGACTTGTTACCGCTGGCTTGCTTACGCTCGCCCTGCAGTACGTGAATAGTCACGGCGCCTTGGTTGTCGTCGGCAGTCGAGAACACTTGCGATTTCTTGGTTGGAATCGTGGTGTTCTTTTCGATCAGCGCAGTCATCACGCCGCCCATGGTTTCGATACCGAGGGTCAGCGGGCTAACGTCAAGCAGCAGCACGTCTTTCACATCACCCGACAGCACCGCCCCTTGGATAGCAGCGCCCATGGCCACAGCTTCGTCCGGGTTAACGTCTTTACGGGCTTCTTTACCGAAGAACTCAGTGACCAGCTTCTGCACCAACGGCATGCGGGTCTGGCCACCGACCAGGATCACGTCGTTGATCGCGCCAACGTCGATACCGGAGTCCTTCAGCGCAATACGGCAAGGTTCAATGGTGCGCTGAACCAGGTCCTCTACCAGCGCTTCAAGCTTGGCGCGGGAGATTTTTACGTTCAAATGCTTAGGACCGCTGGCGTCTGCTGTGATGTACGGCAGGTTGACGTCGGTCGAATTGCTCGAAGACAGTTCGATTTTGGCTTTTTCAGCGGCCTCTTTCAGGCGCTGCATGGCCAGCGGATCACCTTTCAGGTTCATGCCGCTTTCTTTCTTGAATTCGTCAACGAGGTAGTCAATCAAACGAATATCGAAGTCTTCACCACCGAGGAAGGTGTCGCCGTTGGTGGCCAACACTTCAAACTGGTGCTCCCCATCAACTTCAGCAATTTCGATTACGGAAACGTCGAAGGTACCGCCACCCAGGTCATAAACGATGACAGTGTGGTCACCCTTAGCCTTGTCCATACCGTAAGCCAAAGCAGCTGCGGTCGGCTCGTTGATGATGCGCTTGACGTCCAGACCGGCAATACGGCCGGCGTCTTTAGTGGCCTGACGCTGGCTGTCGTTGAAATAGGCCGGCACGGTAATCACCGCTTCGGTCACCGCCTCACCGAGGTAGTCCTCAGCGGTTTTCTTCATTTTCTTCAGAATTTCAGCCGAGATTTGTGGCGGCGACATTTTCTGGCCATTCACTTCAACCCAAGCATCACCGTTATCTGCCTTGGAAATCTTGTAAGGCACCATCTGGATGTCTTTCTGCACGACTTCTTCGTCAAAACGACGACCAATCAG
>JAHJXZ010000164.1 GCA_018827205.1 Gammaproteobacteria bacterium
ACAGTGCGGTGAACACCTACCTGATCGAGGTCGGCGGCCTGGATATTCATAACGGCGACGTGGTGGGCTTTGTAGTCAGCTCCAGCTGCGATTATTTCGCCTCCATCGCTTTTCCCGAGTGTATCGAGATCGGCCTGCGGGTCGGCAAACTAGGCAACAGCTCGGTGCAGTACGAGCTGGCGGTGTTCAAGGCGGGCGAGGAGGAGGCCTGTGCGGCGGGGCGCTTTGTCCACGTATTCGTTGATCGCAGCAGTAACCGCCCGGTGAGCATTCCCGAGAGTCTACGTGCGGCACTGACGGTGCTGCTGATGGAGCCGGCAACGTAGGCGGCGCTTTAGCGGCGAGCCCACGTTGCAAGCGCCTCCCGGATAAACAAAAAGCCGCTGTTTAAGCGGCTTTTTGGCATCTGTCAGCGGTACTCAGTGGTGTTTGTGCTTCTTATGCTTCTTATGTTTCTTGCCGTTGTAGTGGCCGCGATCACGTTCGCTGCCACCGGCGTATTCATTGGCCAGCGCGCCACCCGCTGCGCCACCCAGGCCGGCACCGATGGTCGAACCGGTGCTGCCGCCGACCTTGTTGCCCAGTACCGAACCACCGGCAGCACCGAGGCCGCCGCCCAGTGCGGCCTCGGTCTTGTTGCCGTCGCGTGCGGTTATCACCCCGCCAGCCGCGCCACCCAGGCCCGCGCCAATCGCCGCGCCAGTGCTGCCACCAACCTGTTGGCCGATCACGTTGCCCAGGGCACCGCCAATACCTCCGCCGATGGCGACCTTGCCGGTATCGCCCGCCAGGGCCAGGGGTGAAGTCAGGGCGCTGAATACCAGCGCAGACAGTAATGTACGCATACGGCAGACCTTCTCGACTAAATGGGTGCGCGGAGCTAGGCCTTTGTTTTTAAAGGATGACTCATCCGCGCACAGTCTTAGAGGGCGTTTTGCGGAAAAATTCCCTGCCGCTGGTCGCCGTTGTGATTGCCGCCACAGATCCGCTCAAAGGATGCGCGCTTCGGCCTGATGCGCCTGCAGACGAATGGCCACGTACTTCGAGGTCGGGGTAAAGCTGCCCGTGCCGAAGCTCTGCAGGGGCACCAGCGGGTTAGCTTCCGGGTAGTAAGCAGCGGCCTGGCCGGCGGGAATGTCGAAGGCCAGTAGGGTGAAACCGGTTACCTTGCGCTCGATGCCGTCATCCCAGATGGACTGAATATCGACCTTCTGGCCCGGCTGATAACCCAGGCGCAGGATGTCGGCCTCGTTGACGAACAGCACCTGGCGCTGACCTTTGACCCCACGGTAGCGGTCATCCAGGCCGTAGATGGTGGTGTTGTACTGGTCGTGAGAACGCAAGGTTTGCAGGATCAGGTCCGGCGTCTGCCCGGTGCTGCGTACCTGCGGTGGCAGTAGGTCGTCGGGCAGTGGGTTGGCCTTGAAGTTGGCCTTTTGGCTGGTGGTCAGCCAGCGCCGTTCAGCAGCAGCGTTGCCCAGGTAGAAGCCGCCAGGGTGCTGCACGCGCTGGTTGAAGTCGCTAAAGCCGGGAATGGTCTCGGCAATCAGGCTGCGGATGCGACTGTAGTCAGCAATTAGTGCCTCCCACTCCACGGGATGGTTACCCAGGGTGGCTTTGGCGATGCCGGCAATGATCGCCGGCTCAGAGCGCATCTGCGGCGACAGCGGCTCAAGCTGGCCGTAGGACGCGTGGATCATGCTGAATGAGTCTTCCACGGTCACGGCTTGTGGGCCATCCGCCTGGTGGTCGATGTCAGTACGGCCGAGGCACGGCAGAATCAGCGCATCCGTGCCGGTGGTCAGGTGGCTGCGGTTGAGCTTGGTGCTGATCTGCACGGTCAGTGCGCAACGGCTCAGTGCTACATGGCTGCGCGGGCTGTCCGGGGTGGCTTGGGCGAAGTTACCGCCCAGGCCGATAAACACCTTGGCTTGGCCATCGAGCATGGCGTTGATCGCTTCAACCGTGTTGTGACCCTGCGCGCGCGGGACCTGGAACTGAAAGCGCTTTTCCAGTGCGTCGAGAAACGCCGCTGCTGGCCGTTCATTGATGCCCATGGTGCGGTCGCCCTGCACGTTGCTGTGGCCGCGTACCGGGCACAGGCCGGCGCCGGGCCGCCCAAGGTTACCGCGCAGCAGCTGCAGGTTGACGATTTCCTGGATGGTCGCCACCGAGTTGTGATGCTGGGTGATGCCCATGGCCCAGCAGATGATCACCCGTTCGGCGCGGCGGTAGAGCAGGGCGGCATGTTGCAAATCATCCAGGCTCAGGCCGGATTGCTCGACCAGCGACTCCCAGCTGCTGGCATCCAGCAGCGCCAGGTAGTCATCCACGCCGGCGGTGTGCTCGGCAATAAACTCTAGGTCGAACACGGCCGGCGCGCCTTTGGCCAGCGCTTCGCGGTGCCATTGCAGAAGGAACTTGGCCATGCCGCGTAGGGCGGCTAAATCGCCACCCAGGGCTGGGCGGAAGAACGCCGTGTTCAACGGTTCAGAGCCGTTGGTGAGCATTTCCAGGGCGTGCTGCGGGTGCTGGAAGCGTTCCAGGCCGCGCTCTTTTAGTGGGTTGAAACACACCACCTGTGCGCCGCGTTTGACCGCCTCGCGCAGCGGTTCGAGCATGCGCGGGTGGTTGGTGCCGGGGTTCTGCCCGAGTACGAAGATCGCGTCGCTGTGCTCGAAATCGTCGAAGGTCACGCTGCCCTTGCCTACACCGACGCTCTGGCCGAGGGCCACGCCGCTGGCTTCGTGGCACATGTTTGAGCAGTCAGGGAAGTTGTTGCTGCCAAAGGCGCGGACGAACAGCTGATACAGGTAGGCCGCTTCGTTGCTGGCCCGGCCAGATGTATAGAACTCAGCCTGGTTTGGGCTTTCCAGTTGTTTCAGGTGCTCGGCGATCAGGGCAAAGGCAGCGTCCCAACTGATCGGTTGGTAGTGATCGCTGGCGGCGTCATAGCGCATTGGCTCGGTCAGGCGGCCCTGGTATTCAAGCCAGTAATCGCTTTGCTCACGCAGCTGACTGACGCTGTAACGGGCAAAGAAGGAGGCATCCACGCGGCGTTTGGTGGCTTCCCAATTGACCGCTTTGGCGCCGTTCTCGCAGAACTTGATGTGGCCGTCTTCCGGCGAGTCGCCCCAGGCGCAGCCGGGGCAGTCAAAACCGCCGTGCTGATTGGTTTTGAGCAGGGCGCGCAGGTTTTTGAACGGCTGCTTACTGTCCAGCCAGAAATGCGTGACGCTGCGCAGCGCGCCCCAGCCAGCGGCGGCCCCTTTGTAGGGTTGATAGCGTGGGTTGATCGGTTGCAGGCTCATGAACGGGCGACTCCGGGCGCGGCTGCTGGGCTGTACACCCGCGGCGCGCTCTGCTGGGGAATATGGATCAGATTGAGGTTGTGCTGGCGTGCCCATTGCACGCTCAGGCTGGTCGGTGCCGACAGGCTGACCAGGGTGCCGATACCGGCGCGCAGTGCCTTGTGAATCAGCTCCAGGCTGCAGCGGCTGGTGACCACGGCAAAGCCCTGGCGCAGGTCTTCTCCTTCGCGATGAAGCGCGCCGAGCAGCTTGTCGAGGGCGTTATGCCGGCCGATGTCTTCGCGGCACAGGCGAATCTGCCCTTGAGCATCGACAAACAGCGCCGCGTGCACCGCGCCGCTATGGCGGGCCATGGTCTGTACGCCTTGAATTCGTTGGCGCAGGCCCTGCAGGTGGGCCGGTGCAGGCAGTGGGCTGGATGGCAGATTCTGCAGGTGCGGCAGCGCTTGCTCCAGCGCTTCCACCCCGCACAGGCCGCAGCCGCTGTTGCCGGCTAAGGTGCGGCGCTGCTGCTTGAGTGCCCAGAAGGCGCGGTTGCTGACCTGCACCTCGGCACTGATGGCACTGTCATGCTGCTGAAGGCTGATGTCGTAGATCTCATCGAAGCTGTCGATCAGGCCGGCGCTCAGGCTGAAACCGTAGATAAAGTCCTCAAGGTCGCTGGGCGAAACCATCATCACGCTGTGGCTGATGCCGTTGTAGCTGATTGCCAGGGCCGTCTCACTGGCCAGCGCGGCGGCGCCGTCCTGCTGGCTATCTGCCAGTTCGACATAGCTGTAAGTGGGCGCTGGCAGTAATGTCGGCGCGCTGGGTGGCGGGCTGGTGGGCGCGTGGCGTGGCATGGGCAAGGCTTCCCGGCACGGAGTTGTTGCTCCAGCCTAGGCCGCTGCGTCAGGTGAGTCTAATTGCTGTTGCCGATCTAGTGATCGATGCGGTCTATCAAGGCTTCAAGTTCGGGCCATTCAGCCCGCCGCTACGGGTAAAAGCTTGTGCGCTTCGGCAAAGCAGGCTTCGGCCAGGGCCGAGCGCGGTGCGCTGCGGCGCAGGATCAGGCCAAGCGGGGCGAGGGTGTGTGCGTCCTCGATGGGCGTCAGCGCCAGGTGCTCGGTGAATTCCGCCAGGCCGCTGTTGAGCGGCATGATCGCGCAACACAAACCGGCGCTGACCGCTTGCAGCAATTGATGCACAGCATCGGTTTCCAGTCGTGGGCTAGGCGTTAAGCCACGCGAGCGGAAGCTGTGGTCGATTGACTGGCGGAAATGCATGCCCGCCGAAAGCAGCCCCAACGGCAGGTCGATCAGGCTTTCCCAGCGCAGCGCCGGGCGGGTGAACTGGAAGTGCCGGCGGTCATACAGCAGGCCCATGCGCGTTTCGGCCAGCTCCAGGCTGTCGAAATGCTCAGGGTTGAGGCGGTCGAGGTAGGACAGGCCGAGGTCGAGCTGATTGCGCCCGAGGCGTTCGAGAATCTCCTCGCTGCTCAGGGCGAATAGCTGAAAGCGCAGCCCAGGATGCTGCTCGGCGAAAAACTGCACCAGGCGCATCGGATCGAAGCCGGCCAGCGGCACCACACCCAGACGCAAGGTGCCGACCAGCTGGCCACGACAGGCAGCTGCTTCGGCATACAGGCCATCGTGCGCGGCCATCAGGCTGCGGGCCCAGGCCAGAATGCGCTCACCCTCGGCACTGAACCCCTCGAAGCGCTGACCGCGATGCACCAGTTCCAGGCCCAGCTCGTCTTCCAGCTGGCGCAGGCGCATCGACAGGGTTGGCTGGGTGATATGGCAGCGGGCGGCGGCCTGGCCGAAGTGACGGGTTTCATCCAGGGCGATGAGGAATTTAAGCTGTTTGATATCCACGATAAATCCTTCAACGCCCTGAGTTTTTCCGATTCTAGCAGGACGTGAAACGCTTCCTGGCGCTGAATACGGCCAGTGACGCGGCCTGTAGCGACAGCGCCGGGCCTGGCACCTTTGTCATGAATCAGGGTCTAGACTTCTGGCTCCGGGCACCGTCGCCCGGTCACTTTCCAAGGAATCACGAGGAAGCCTTATGAGTCTGTTTGCCTTTGTCAAAGAAGCCGGTACCAAACTCTGGGAGTCGCTGGTCGGCCAGGAGGCCCAGGCGGCCGAGTCGCTGACGGCGCACGTTGCCAAGGTGGGTTTAGGTAATCCGAATATTCAGGTCAGCGTCGAAGGTGAGAAAGTCATCGCCCGCGGTGAAGTCGCCAGCCAGGAAGAGAAGGAGAAAATTCTCCTAGCCTTGGGTAACGTTGCCGGTGTGGCTGAAGTTGAAGACCATATCAGCGTGACTACGCCGGCACCGGCGGCGCGCTTTGTCACGGTGAAGAAGGGCGACACCCTGAGCGCGATTGCCAAGGCCGAATACGGCAACGCCAATGCTTACCCGAAAATCTTTGAAGCCAACAAGCCGATGCTCAGCCATCCGGACAAGATTTATCCGGGCCAGGTGCTGCGTATTCCCGAGGAATAAACGACGTGTTTGTCGGGCGGCTGCAATGGCCGCCCGATGCGGTTAAAGCCCTTGTAGCAACTCCCGGTAATCCTCCACTGCGGCAAATTCCTCGGTGTCCTTCGGTCCCGCCTGGCTGTCTGGCTGGCGTACGGCGAGCAGGTGGCCGACGCCAAAACGTCCGGCGCTGCGCAGGATTGGCAGGCTGTCATCGACAAACAGACTGCGCGCAGGCGTGAAGCTGATGTCCTGCTGCAGGGCATGCCAGAACTGCTGGTCTTCCTTGGGGAAGCCATAGTCGTGGGAGCTGATCAGTCGGTCGAAGTAGGGCGCCAGCTCGATGCGTTCCAGCTTCAATGACAGCGAGTCGCGGTGCGCGTTGGTGATCAGCACCACCTGCTTGCCGGCTTGGCGCAGGGCCTGGATAAAGGTGTCGGCGTCCGGGCGCAGGGCGATCAGATGCGCCACTTCACGCTTGAGATCGCGGATCGACAGCTTCAGCTCGCGGCTCCAGAAATCCGTGCAGTACCAGTTGAGGGTGCCAGCGTGCTCGCGAAACAGCGGCAGCAGTTCCGCTTCAGCCAGCGCGCGGCTGACGCCGTGATGCTCGGCATAGCGCTGCGGCAGGTGCTGCAACCAGAAGTGGTTGTCGAAGTGCAGGTCGAGCAGGGTGCCGTCCATATCCAGCAGGACGGTGTCGATGGCGTTCCAGGGCAAGGCAGGCATGCGCAGTTCTTCTGGCTGATGCGCAGGCGGTCGCGATTTGCGCCGTGGGCGTCGTGATCGCGCAATCTCCTACGCAGATAATAGGAAAAGCCGCGCTATGATAACCCGCTATGTCCTGCCCAGGAGCCGCCCCATGCGTCAGAAACCCACCGTACTCGCTCGCGAAATCGTCGCCAGCAGCCGCCTGTTCCGCGTTGAGGAGTTGCAGCTGCGCTTCAGCAATGGCGTGGAACGCACCTATGAGCGGCTGGTAGGCAAGGGTTCTGGCTATGGCGCAGTGATGGTGGTAGCGATGGTCGATGACGAGCACGCCCTGCTGGTCGAGGAATATTGCGGCGGCACCGATGATTACCAGCTGTCGCTACCCAAAGGGCTGATCGAGCCGGGTGAGGACGTGCTGGACGCGGCCAATCGTGAGCTGAAAGAAGAGGCCGGTTTTGGCGCGCGCAGGCTTGAGTTGCTGGCCGAGCTGAGCCTGTCGCCGGGCTATATGAGCCAGAAGATTCAGGTGGTGCTGGCCTCGGATTTATATGAAGAACGCCTGCCGGGCGATGAGCCGGAACCCATGCGGGTTGACCAGACCAGCCTGCGCGAGCTGTCGAATTTAATCCAGCATCCGCAATTCACCGAAGGTCGCGCCCTGGCCGCGCTGTACCTGGCTCGTGATGTGCTGACCCAGCGTGGGATCTTTAAGCCATGAGCCAAGCCACGAGCCATCCTCTGATTCCTGCAGTCATCGAACTGGTCCGCGAAGCCGGTGCGGCGACGCTGCCGTATTGGCGCGCCGATGTAACGGTCAATGAAAAAGCCGATGCTTCTCCGGTCACTGCTGCCGATATGGCCGCGCACCATATTCTTAACGATGGTTTGTTGGCCCTTGCTCCCGATATCCCGGTGCTTTCCGAAGAGGCCGCGGATATTGCCCTGAGCGAGCGCGGGCAGTGGAATCGCTGGTGGCTGGTCGATCCGCTGGATGGCACCAAGGAGTTTATTGCCGGCAGCGAAGAGTTCACCGTCAACGTCGCGTTGATCGAGCAAGGCCGTGTGGTTTTTGGCGTGGTCGGTATTCCTGCCACCGGCCAGTGCTATTACGGCGGCGCCGGTCTGGGCGCCTGGCGAGAGGATAAAGCGGGCAAGGCTGAGCCGATCAGCGTGCGCCTGGCGCCGCAGGAAGCCTTTACCCTGGTCGCCAGCCGCCGTCATTCCAGCCCGGCGCAGGAGGCTTTGCTGGCTGGCTTGAGCGAGCGCTTTGGTGATTTGCAACTGGCCAATGTCGGCAGTTCGCTGAAGTTCTGTCAGCTGGCCGAAGGCAATGCCGATTGCTACCCGCGCCTGGCGCCGACCTCGCAATGGGACACCGCAGCGGCACAGGGCGTATTGGAAGGGGCGGGTGGTGAAGTGCTGACGCTCAAGGGCGAGGCGCTGACCTATGAGGCACGTGAGTCGTTGCTTAATCCGTACTTTCTGGCTCTGCCGGCTGCAGCAGCCTGGCGCGCCGAGTTGATTCAGTTGGCCCGTGCGCTGGATTAAGCACTTTGCTCGGATGATGGGTATCGCTGCGCTCGACCCATCCTAGGTTGTTCACAATCTGTAGGAGCGGGCCATGCCCGCGATAGATTTCGGATCTGATCGCGGGCAAGCCCGCTCCTACATTCTCGGCGGTGGTTCGGCTTAATCGAGCATATCGCCGTAGCGCTCATCCTTCTTGAACACCAGCGGCTGGGCGAAGCCCGGCACCTTGATTTGCTCGCAGTTGATCTCGATCTGCTGGTCGTCGATCAGGTCGTTGCCGAAGTTGTAGATAATCCCCAGATCACCCAGCAGTGCTTGCGCGTCGTAGGCTTGGGCCGCCCTGCGCGTGGTTTCGCGGCGTTGCAGGTAAGCGGCAAACGCGGTTTCGCCGTGGCGCTTGCGCAGCATACGTTCGGCCACATGCGGTGCCAGCAGCAGGGCGCTGGCGTTGTTGCCGCCAAAACCCTTGGAGTTGATCACGCACAGGTCCAGTTGTTCGGGGGCGCGGGTGCGGTCGCTGGTAGCGAAGCTCAGGTGTTGCTGGTGCACGTCTTCGGCGACTGCATCAATGGTTTTGATCCCCGGGATGATGCCGTACTTGAAGCTGCCCAACGCGGAGATCACCTGGTCGCCACTGGCGGTGGCCAGGGAGTGGCCGACAAAGGCCTTTACTGCCGTTACCGGCCACTGTTTGATGGCGAAGGCGCTGGCGATGCGGTCGAGAATTTCCGACTCGGTCACCCGGTTGGCTGGCGTGCTGGAACCGTGGGCATGCACAAAGCTGCGTTCGCGCACCGCGTCGATACCCAGCAATTGCACTGCGCTGGACACGGCCTTGGCCACGGTCAGGTAATTGCCCGGGCCCGGGGCGGAGATGGATTTCTTGAAGCCGTCTGCGTTGATAAACACATCCGGCACCGCGCCGTGGATGTCTGCGCCCAGCTCCAGGGCCAGCTCATCATCCATCAGCACCACGAACTGGCAGGCCTCAGCCAGGGTGAACCCACAGTTTTCGCCAAACGGGCGGCTGGCGCGGCTGAAATCCACCGTGTCGTTGCCTTCGATTTGGCGCAGGCCATCTTCGGTGGCCAGGGCTCCCATGGCACCGTAACCCTCAATACACTCCTGATTGATCGGTGCCTCACTGTTGCCGACGATGGCCACTCGCGCCTTGCCCGAGCTGATCAGCTCGATGCCTTTTTGCAGGTTGTAGAGGAAAGTGGCACAGGCGCCGGTGACGCTGCCAGTGGTGCCGACGCTGCCCAGTACATAGGCGTTGATGAAATCCGCCGGCATGGTGTTGAGGCCCAGGGCCAGCTGTTTGGCGGTGACACGGCCGCCTTTGAGGCGTGACTGCATCAGGCCGCCGAAGCCGTTTTCGTCGAGCTGGCTCATGATGCTGCCAGCGAACACCGCGACTTCATCCGGGGCAACGTGCTGCATGATGGTCTGCCACTCGATACCAGTCGCACGCAGTGCATCGGTGACGCCGACGATGGTCATGGCCAGGCCGCGCGGGTGGAAGCGCGCGTTATACAGCTCGCTCGGCTCGAAGCCGGTAGGCAGCTGCCCGGCGGATTTCACCGGCAGGGCGCGGTAGCTGTCGACCTTGAATTCGCAGTTGTCGTGCAGGGTCACCAGCACTTCGCTGGCGTTCAGCTCATCCACTGTCCAATCCGACGGCAGCGGGTCCGGCAGGTGTTTACGCAGGGTGATAAAACTCAGCGGCTGGCCGGCGGTGGCGCTAATGTCGATGGTCTTCTGCCAGTGTGCGGCGTCGACATCCAAGTGCTGTTTTCCGATGCGGCGCACCAGGGTCGAGGCAAGAATCTGCTCGGCGAAGCGAGCGTCGATCTCGGCCAGGCTCAAGGCATTGTCGGCGTCATCCTGATACCCGCCGTCGACTACCTTGATCAGCTTCATCATCACTGCCAGGCCCGCCAGGGTCTGCTGGCGCGCGGGGGTGTCCATGGACTCGATCACGGTACGGCGGAAACCATGGTGGAAGGAGCTGCGCCCAGCCGCGTTATAGCCACCAAAACCAACGATCACAGGTAAGCGTGAGGTCACTCGATAACTCCTTGAAAAGATAACGCCAGACAAGCCGAGATAAAGCTATGGAGGCTTGTCACACAGGCCGAATCGCTCTGCGGCGGTTACTACGCCGCGATCAAGCGACCAGCATGGCTGTTCGGATGCCTATGCTGACGTGATTGCTGACTTGCAAGTCACGGTTTCGACCAAGGTAGCGCATCGCTAAAACCCTACGGCTGTTATGGTTTCTGCGCATAAAGGTCCAGCTGGAGAACAACAATGCACAGCGTCAATCCCTACGAATACGGCATGCCCCGCGATGCGGCTAACTTTCAGGCGCTCAGCCCGCTGAGCTTTCTTGAGCGTGCCGCCAGCGTTTACCCGCAGCGCCTGGCGCTGATCAATGGCAGCCTGCGCCAAACCTGGGGCGAAACCTACAGCCGCAGTATTCGTCTGGCCTCGGCGCTGGCTCAGCGCGGCATCGGCTTGGGCGACACGGTGGCGGTGATCGCGCCTAACGGCCCGGCGATGTTTGAGGCGCATTTTGGCGTGCCGATGTGCGGCGCGGTGCTGAATGCCATCAACACCCGTCTGGATGCTGAAGCCATCGCCTTTATCCTGCAGCATGGCGAAGCCAAGGTGCTGCTGGTGGACAAGGAATTCGGCGAACTGGCCCAGCGTGTGGTTGGGCACCTGCCGCAACCGCCCCTGGTGATTGGCATCGATGACCCGGAATATGCCGACGGTCTGCTGATCGGCCAGCTGGATTACGAAGCGCTGCTTGCCGAAGGTGACGCTGATTACCCCTGGCAGTTGCCCGCCGACGAATGGCAGGCGATCTCGCTCAATTACACCTCAGGTACCACCGGCAACCCCAAGGGCGTGGTTTACCACCATCGCGGCGCGCACCTGAATGCGCTGTCCAACGCCATGTGCTGGGACATGAGCCGTTTCCCGGTGTACCTGTGGACGCTGCCGATGTTCCACTGCAACGGCTGGTGCTTTCCCTGGGCGCTGGCCGCCTATGTCGGGGTCAATGTGTGCCTGCGTCATGTGCGTGCCGAGGCCATCTACCCGGCGCTTGCCGAGCATGGCGTCGACCATTTCTGCGGTGCGCCCATCGTGCTGAATATGCTGGCCAACGCCGATGAAACACTGAAAGCGCTGAAGACCCAGCCGGTCAAAGTACTCACCGCCGGCGCCGCGCCACCCGCTGCGGTGATCGAAGCCATGGAAGCCTTGGAGTTTCGCGTCACCCACGTCTATGGCCTGACCGAAACCTACGGCCCCAGCGTGGCCTGCGAGTGGAAAAGCGAGTGGGACAGCGAAAGCCCGGAACAACGTGCGCGCCTGAAATCCCGCCAGGGCGTACGTGCGCCGCTGCTCGACGGCCTGATGGTGGCCGACCCCGATACCCTGCAACCGGTGGCGAAAGACGGCCAGACCATCGGCGAGATCATGATGCGCGGCAACGTGGTGATGAAGGGCTATCTGAAGAACCCATCCGCCACTGCCGAGGCCTTTGCCGGTGGCTGGTTCCATTCCGGCGACCTGGCGGTGTGGCATGCCGATGGTTATGTGGAGATCAAGGATCGCAGCAAGGACATCATCATCTCCGGCGGCGAAAACATCTCCTCCATCGAAGTGGAAGACGTGCTGTATCGCCATCCGCTGATACTCGAAGCCGCCGTGGTGGCCATGGCCCACGCCAAATGGGGTGAAACACCGTGCGCTTTCGTCACCCTTAAGCCGGGTGCCGAGCTGACCGCCGAAGAGGTGATCGCCTTCTGTCAGCAGCGCATGGCGCGCTTCAAGGTGCCGGGCTGTGTGGTGTTCACCAACCTGCCGAAAACCAGCACCGGCAAGGTACAGAAGTTTGTCTTGCGTGAGCAGGCCAAGCAATTGGCCGCGCAGCAGGCGGTAGCCTAAGGAGGATTGAAGGCGCTTGTTACAGGTTTAAATGGATAACGAGTTGAGAACCTAAATGCCATTCACTACTATTTGGCATCTTAACTCGTCCATACCAAGAGGCACTCTACATGCAGGTAAGCAAAGGCTTGTTCGCCGCACTTTCTCTCACCGCGCTGGCCAGCACTGTGCAGGCCGCCGATGAAGTGGTGGTGTATTCCTCGCGTATCGACGAGCTGATCAAGCCGGTATTTGATGCCTACACCGCCAAGACCGGGGTTCAGGTGAAGTTCATCACCGACAAGGAAGCGCCGCTGATCGCTCGCCTGAAAGCCGAAGGTGCCAACACCCCGGCCGACCTGCTGATCACTGTGGATGCCGGCAACCTCTGGCAAGCTGAGCAGCAAGGCGTGCTGCAACCGACCCAATCCGAGCTGATCGCTGCCAATATCCCGGCTCAGTACCGCTCCAGCACTGACAGCTGGACTGGCCTGTCGCTGCGTGCACGGACCATCTTCTATTCCACCGAGCGAGTTAAACCGAGCGAGCTGAGCACCTACGAAGCCCTGGCTGACAAGAACTGGGAAGGCCGCCTGTGCCTGCGTACCAGCAAGAAGGTCTACAACCAGTCGCTGACCGCCACCCTGATCGAAACCCATGGCGCGGCCAAAACTGAAGAAATCATCAAGGGCTGGGTCAACAACCTGGCCACCGACGTATTCGCCGATGACACCGCACTGCTGCAGGCCATCGACGCCGGTCAGTGCGACGTCGGCATCACCAACACCTACTACTACGGTCGCCTGCACCAGCAGCAGCCAGACCTGAAGGTGAAACCGTACTGGCCGAACCAGAACGACCGTGGTGTGCACGTCAACCTGGCCGGTGCCGGTGTGACCAAGCACGCACCGCACGCCGAAGCAGCGCGCAAGCTGCTGGAGTGGATGACCACTGAAGAAGCGCAGACCATCTTCGCCGGCGTCAACCAGGAGTTCCCGGCCAACCCAGCGGTCGCGCCGTCCAAGGAAGTCGCTGCCTGGGGCACCTTCAAAGCTGACTCGATTGCCACCGAAGTAGCCGGCAAGCGCCAGGCTGAAGCGACCATGTTGATGGATCGAGCGGGTTGGAACTAAGTCTGGGCTAAACCGGCAGGTGGAAAAGCCGTCACGGTTTTCCACCCTGCAACGCGCTGGCTTTATACTGCCGACGCCCCGCCTTTGCGGGGCGTTGTCTTTTCCGCTGTAGAGGACTCTGCGTGGCCCATCCTGCCCAGCGCCGCTGGTACACCATCGCCGTTGCCGTTGCCTTGCTGGTGCTGCTGCCGCTGAGCGTGCTGATGTTTAGCTGGCACGAGGTCGACCAGCAGATCTGGGCGCATCTGTGGCAAACCCAGTTGCCGCGCCTGCTCGGCAATACGCTAATGCTGGTGCTCGGCGTGGGCGTGGGCGTGACGCTGCTCGGCGTTAGCCTGGCCTGGCTAACCAGCCTTTGTGAGTTTCCCGGGCGGCGCTGGCTGGACTGGGCGCTGATGCTGCCGTTTGCCATTCCGGCTTATGTGCTGGCGTTCGTGTTTGTCGGCCTGCTGGATTTCGCCGGCCCGCTGCAAACCCTGCTACGCGAGTGGTTCGGCAGCGGTGTGCGCTTCCCCCGCGTGCGTTCCACTGGCGGGGTGATCATCGTCCTGGTGTTGGTGTTTTACCCCTACGTCTATCTGCTCGCGCGCAATGCCTTTTTGGCCCAGGGCAAGGGCCTGATGGAAGCGGCGCGGGTTCTCGGTCTGAGCCCCTGGCGGGCGTTCTGGCGCGTCGCCCTGCCGATGGCGCGGCCGGCGATTGGTGCGGGCCTGGCACTGGCAATCATGGAAACCCTGGCGGATTTCGGTGCGGTGGCGGTGTTCAACTTCGACACCTTTACCACGGCCATCTACAAGACCTGGTACAGCTTCTACAGCCTGACCAGCGCCACCCAGCTGGCCAGCCTGCTGCTGCTTGCAGTGATGCTGGTGCTCTACGGCGAACGTCGCGCCCGCGGTGCAGTACGCCCGGTGAACGAGCGGCCGCGCGGCAAGGCGCTGTATCACCTCAAGGGCGGCCAGGCCCTGGCCGCCAGTGCCTGGTGCGGTCTGGTGTTTGCCTGCGGCTTTGTTATTCCGATGCTGCAGCTGATTGTCTGGTTCTGGCAGCGCGGCCGTTTTGATCTGGATGAACGCTACAGCGCATTGATCCTGCACACCCTCTATCTGGGCGCGATGGCAGCGTTGATCACCGTCAGCGTGGCATTGCTGTTGGCCTTCGCCCGGCGTATGGCGCCGACTCGGCTAATGCGCTCTACCGTCGGACTGGCCAACCTGGGTTATGCCCTGCCGGGCTCGATGCTGGCGGTGGCGATCATGTTGGCGTTCAGTTATCTAGACCGCGAGCTGGTGATTCCGCTGTCCAGCTGGCTCGGTGGCGCAGGTAAGCCGGTGTTGCTTGGCAGCCTCTCGGCACTGTTGTTGGCCTATATGATCCGCTTTATGGCGGTGGCCTACGGCCCGCTGGAAAACAGCCTGGCGCGCATTCGTCCTTCCCTGCCGGAAGCCTCACGCAGCCTCGGCGTGGGCGGCGTCGGGCTGTTCTTCAAGGTCTACCTGCCGTTGCTGGTACCTGGCGCGCTGTCGGCGGCGTTGCTGGTGTTTGTCGATGTGCTCAAGGAAATGCCCGCCACCCTGCTGATGCGCCCCTTTGGTTGGGACACGCTGTCGGTAAGGGTGTTTGAAATGACCAGCGAAGGTGAGTGGGCGCGCGCCGCCCTGCCGGCTTTGACGCTGGTGCTGGTCGGGCTGTTGCCAGTGATTCTGCTGATCCGCCGTTCGGCGCGGCGCCACGGGTAGGGTGGGTTAGCCCGTAGCGGCGTAACCCGCCAGGCTTCTTCAGTGCAGGCAAGACCAAGATGACCGCCCCCGGTCTTGCGGCTACAATGCGCGCCATTCGCAGCGGCCGATCTTCTTGATAGCCCGTGCCAGCGCCCGGTTTTGCGGGCTCAGCCAGGTTGCCGCTGCACTGCCCAGCCCGCAAGGAGACACTTATGGGACAGCGCACACCGCTCTATGACCTGCACCTCGCTTTGGGTGCCAAGATGGTCGACTTCGGCGGTTGGGACATGCCGTTGCACTATGGTTCGCAGGTCGAGGAGCACCATGAGGTGCGTCGTGACTGCGGGGTGTTCGATGTGTCGCACATGACCGTGGTGGATGTCAGCGGCAGCCAGGCCAAGTCCTATCTGCAGCACCTGCTGGCCAACGACATCGAGCGTCTGCAGAGCATCGGCAAAGCCCTCTACAGTGGCATGCTCAACGAACAGGGCGGGGTGGTGGATGACCTGATCGTCTACCTCACTGACTTCGGCTATCGCGTGGTGGTGAATGCCTCGACGCGTGACAAGGACCTGGCCTGGATGCACTTGCAGAGCGTCGACTTCGACGTGCAATTGCACGAGCGATCCGAACTGGCAATGTTGGCCATTCAAGGCCCGCATGCGCGCAGCAAGACCGCCGAGCTGGTCAGCCAGTCCCGCGCCAACCTGATGCAGAGCCTCAAGCCGTTCGAAGGCCAGCCCGATGGCGAGTGGTTTATCGCCCGTACCGGTTACACCGGCGAAGACGGCCTGGAAATCATGCTGCCTGCCAGCGAAGTGGTGGCCTTCCTCAATGATCTGGTCGGTGCCGGTATTTCCCCGATTGGTTTAGGTGCGCGCGATACCCTGCGCCTGGAAGCCGGGATGAACCTTTACGGGCAGGATATGGACGAAACTGTTACCCCGCTGGCGGCCAATATGGCCTGGACCATCGCCTGGGAGCCGGCCAGCCGTGGCTTTGTTGGCCGCGCCGCGCTGCAGAAACAGAAGGTCGAAGGTGTTGCCTCCAAGCTGGTCGGTCTGGTGTTGGAAGAACGCGGCGTGCTGCGTGCGCATCAGGTGGTGCGGGTTGAGGGCGTGGGCGAAGGTGAGATTACCAGCGGCAGTTTTTCGCCGACCTTGGGTAAATCCATCGCCCTGGCCCGCGTGCCGGCGGCCACTAACGAACGTGCCGAGGTAGAGATTCGCGGCAAGTGGTACCCGGTGCGGGTGGTCAAGCCGACGTTTGTGCGTAACGGCAAGGCGCTTATCTAAGCCTTGAACTGGCCATGGATGGTCGAGAACGCCCGTTTTGCAACGGTGCGTCAGGTTTTTAAAGACTTTCTTTCGGTATGGCCAAGGCCTGCTAAATTTCCATGACGGCGTGGTCGCCGTCATGTCAGATGAGGAACGACACATGAGCACTATCCCCGCCGATCTGCGTTACGCCGCCAGCCACGAGTGGGCGCGCCTGGAAGCCGATGGCAGCGTCACCGTAGGCATCTCTGATCACGCTCAGGAAGCTCTGGGTGATGTGGTTTTCATCGAGCTGCCAGAAGTTGGCAAAACCTTGAATGCCGGTCAGGAAGCCGGTGTGGTGGAGTCGGTCAAGGCCGCCTCTGACATCTATGCACCGGTTTCTGGTGAGGTGATCGCGATCAACGACGGCCTGGCTGATAGCCCGGAAAGCGTCAACAGCGACCCGTACGGCAGCTGGTTCTTTAAGCTCAAGCCAAGCGATGCCAGCGAGCTGGACAAGCTGCTGGATGCGGCCGCTTACAAGGCCACAGCCGATAGCGACGCTTAAGCCTCCCGCTTAGCTGCAAAACAAAGCCCCGCCTCGCGGGGCTTTGTTGTTTCTGCGTCTTTGCTTGCCCCTCGTAGTGGCACTGTGCTGCTCTAGCACGGCTATTCGTCGCACCCAGCTGTTTATTCGGTCAGAAAGTTTGCGCGGTTCGCGATGCTGACTAGGCTGTTGATCCATGTCACAAGATGTTTCCCCACACGGCGCATAGTGGGGTGATCGGGCATGCACCAATTCCCCGGTTTCTATGCACTAATCCCTGCGCGGTTGTTGGGTGCCAGGGTATGGACCGTGCGACTGCGTTTGCGCAAAAGGACGATGGAGGCAGGTTGATGATTGGACGAACCAACAAACCCCTGAAAATGCGCGTACTGATGGTCGACGATGACCTCGGCAGCCCCACTAGCATGCGTGGCCGCGTGCTCAACGAGCTGGTCGGCGAGTTTGCCAGCCGCAATGCCGAGCTGATCAAGGCCACCTCCTACGAGGATGGGGTGGCGGCGGTGATGTCCGATGCGGCGCTGCATTGCATCTGCGTCGATTGGACCCTGGGCAAGAATGACGACAGCTCCCACGCCCAGGCGCTGGAGTTGCTGCGCAGCATTCGCCAGCGCAACGAAAACGTTCCGGTATTTCTAATGGCCGACCGTAATGCCAAGAAGAGCATTACGGTGGAAGCCATGGGGCTGGCCGACGAGTTCGTCTGGATGCTCGAAGACACCGCGCCCTTTGTCGTCGGTCGGGTGATTGCCGCGATCAACCGCTACCTTGAGCACCTGCTGCCGCCGTTTACCGATGCATTGCTGCGCTACACCATGAAAGATGAGCACTCCTGGGCCGCGCCGGGGCATCAGGGTGGGATTGCCTTTACCAAGTCGCCGGTGGGCCGGGTGTTCTTCGACTTCTTCGGGGAAAACCTGTTTCGCACCGACAGCGGTATCGAGCGCGGCAGCCTCGGTTCAGTGCTCGACCACAGCGGCCCGGTCGCAGACTCCGAAGCCTATGTAGCGCGGATCTTCGGCGCCCACGCCAGCTACTCGGTACTCAACGGCACCTCTGGCTCCAACCGAGCGATCTTTATGGCCTGCGTCGGTGAAAACCAGTTCGCCCTGTGCGACCGCAATTGCCACAAATCCATCGAGCAGGGCCTGGTGCTGACTGGCGGCCTGCCGCTGTATATGACGCCGACACGCAACCGCTACGGGATTATCGGCCCACTGCTGCCCGCACAGTTCGATGCGCAGCGCATCCAGGCCGCCATCGCCAACCATCCACTGCGTGCCCAGGCCAAGGGCAGCAAGCCCGTGTATGCCGTGGTCACCAATTGCACCTATGACGGCATGTGCCTGCACGCCGAACGCGCCGAGAGCATGCTGGCGCAGAGCAGTGAGCGCATTCACTTCGATGAGGCCTGGTACGGCTACGCGCGCTTCAATCCGCTGTACCAGGGGCGTTACGCCATGCGTGGCGACCCCGCCAGCCACCCGGCCGATGGCCCTACGGTGTTTGCCACCCACTCGACCCACAAGCTGCTGGCGGCGCTGTCGCAGTCCTCGTTTATCCATATCCGTAACGGCCGCAACCCGGTCGAGCACAGCCGTTTCAATGAATCCTTCGTGATTCAGGCCAGTACCTCGCCGTTGTATGCACTGTTCGCCTCCAACGAGGTGGGCGCGGCGATGATGGATGGCAATGGCGGCTATAGCCTGACCCAGGATTCGCTGCGCGAGGCGGTGGATTTCCGCCAGGCGCTGGCGCGCACCCATCGCGAGTTTGCCAGCCGCGGCGACTGGTTCTTCCAGCCATGGAACGCGCCGAAGGTCTGCGATAGCAAAACCGGCAAGACGGTTGATTTTGCCGACGCTGATGCCGAACAACTGACCAGCGATCCCGCCTGCTGGGAGCTGGAGCCCGGCGCCGAATGGCATGGTTTCGCTGGCCTGGAAAAAGGCTGGTGCATGCTCGACCCGATCAAGGTCGGCATCATGGTGCCGGGCATGGGCGCCGACGGCCAGCTGTTGGCGGAGGGCATCCCCGCGCCAATCCTCGGTGCCTTTCTCTACCGCAACAACATTGTGCCGTCGCGCATCACCGATTTTATGGTGCTGTGCCTGTTCAGCATCGGCGTAACCAAGGGCAAGTGGGGCACGCTGATCAATGTGCTGCTGGCCTTCAAGCGCCACTACGACGGCAATGTGGCGCTGGAACGGGTGTTACCTGATTTGGTCGCCCAGGCGCCTGAGCGCTACCGCGGCATGGGCCTGCGTGACCTCAGCAGCGAGATGTTCGAGTACATGCGCAGCAGCCGTATGGACGCCCTGCAGGCCGAAGCCTTCGGCAACCTGCCGTTGATCGAAACAACGCCACGTGCCGCGTTCCAGGCGCTGCAAACCGGCGAGGTCGAACTGTTGCCGCTGCAACAGGCAGCAGGGCGGGTTACCGGGGTTGGCATCATGCCGTATCCACCGGGCATCCCGATTGTCATGCCCGGCGAGAACCTCGGTCCGCTGGATGGCCCATGGATTCGTTACATCCAGGCCCTGCAGGATTGGGGCAACCACTTCCCCGGTTTCGAGAAAGAGGTAGAGGGCGCCGTGCATCAGGACGGCGGTTACCACTTCTGGTGCCTCAAGCGCTAAGGGCTGGCACCCATCAGGTCTATTACAAGGAGTTCATCATGAGTCACGCCAAAGTGCCGTTGCCGGCATCCCTAGCTCAGCGTTACCCGGTGCTGATTGTGGTCAACACCCTGGAGCACCCGGACAGTATCGTTCTGCGCAGCGCCGAGGAAGTTGGTCGGGCCTTGCAGCAACATGGCCTGGAGGTTGAGCGAGTCAGCTCGCTGGATGACGCGGAAATCGCCTTTCGCGCCGACCCAGCCTATTGCTGCGTCATCCTCGGCTGGGGCTTGTGTGAGGAAAACCTGCCGTTAGCGCTGCACCTGATTCAGCTGATCCGCCAGCGCACCGCGCAGCTGCCGATCATGCTCGGCATGAGCCAGGCGCATCAGAGCCGGGTGCCGCTGGAGTTTGTCGAAAATATCGACGGCTTTATCTGGCAGCCGGAAGACAGCCCGGCGTTTGTCGCCGGCCGCATCGAAGCCGCTGCCCGGCGCTACCTGGACAGCATCCTGCCGCCGTTTTTTGGCGCTTTGGTGAACTTCGCCGACACCCACGAATACTCCTGGCACACCCCAGGGCATACCGGCGGCACCGCCTTTATGAAGACCGCTGTGGGGCGCAGTTTTCTCGACTTCTACGGCGAGCAGATGCTGCGCTCCGACCTTAGCGTATCGGTGGGTGAGCTGGGTTCGCTGAATGATCACTCCGGGCCGATTGCCGAGGCGGAAAAGAATGCCGCGCGGGTGTTTGGCGCCGATTACACCTTCTTCTCGGTCGGTGGCAGTTCAGCCAGCAACGAGATCGTCCTGCACTCGGCCGTCACCGATGGCGATGCGGTGCTGGTCGATCGCAACTGCCACAAATCGCTGAACTACGCGCTGAATATGTCCGGCGCAGTGCCGCTGTACCTGCGGCCACGGCGTAATGCACGCGGGCTGATTGGCCCGGTGCCGCGTAGCGAGCTGACGCCTGAGGCGGTGGCGCAGAAAATCGCCGAAAGTCCGCTGATGACCGACAAACAGGCCCGTCCGGTACTGGCGGTGCTGACCAACTCGACCTACGACGGCCTCTGCTACAACGTGCAGACCACCACCCGCGAACTGAGCCAGAGCGTCGACCGTATTCACTACGACGAAGCCTGGTATGCCTACGCGCGCTTCAATCCGCTGTATGAAGGCCGCTACGGCATGCACCGTGGCGAGCGGCATGCCGATGACGCCACGGTGACCGTCACCCACTCGACCCACAAACTGCTGGCGGCGCTGTCGCAGGCCTCGATGATCCATATCCGTTCGGGCAAGGTGCCGGTCAAGCCGGCGCTGTTCAATGAAGCCTTCATGATGCACACCTCGACGTCGCCGCAGTACAGCATCCTTGCCTCCACCGATGTGTCGGCGAAGATGATGGACGATGCCGGCGAATACCTCACCGATGAGTCCATCGGCGAAGCCATTGCCTTCCGCCAGGCCATGGTGCGCCTGGGGAATGAGGTGCGTAAGCGGAAACCGCAGGATTGGTGGTTTGGTGTGTGGCAACCGGATGAGGTCAACGGCTTGCCCTTTGCCGACCTCGACCCGCAGGCGTTACGCCAGGGCGATGCCTGGGTGCTCAAGCCAAGCGCCAGCTGGCACGGCTTTGGCGACCTGGGCCGTGATTACTGCATGCTCGACCCGATCAAAGTCACCGTGCTGACCCCAGGGCAGACCCTGGAAGGGCAGATGGAGGCCAGCGGCATTCCGGCACCGCTTGTGTCGTCGTTCCTCGCCAGCCGCGGCATCGTGGTGGAAAAGACCGAGCCTTATTCCATCCTGCTGCTGTTCAGCCTGGGCGTAACCAAGGGCAAATGGGGCTCGCTGGTCGCCGGGCTGATGGAGTTCAAGAAACACTACGACAGCAACGCCTCGCTGGAATTGGTGATGCCTGACCTGGTCGCCAGCCACGGCGAACGTTACGCCGGCATGGGTCTCAAGGACCTGGCCGACGCCATGCACCAGGACATGCTCGCCTCCAAGCTGCTGCACAACATGGACGCCGCCTTCAGCCTGTTGCCGGATGTGGTGTCATCACCGCGCGCGACCTTTGCCAAGCTGGTGAAAGGCCAGATCGAGCAGATCGCCGTGCGTGACATGCTGGACCGCACCGTGGCCGTACAAGTCGTGCCCTATCCTCCGGGCATTCCTCTGATGATGCCGGGCGAGAAGGCAGGTGCGGACAAACAGGCGATCATTGATTACCTGCTGGCGATGGAGCTGTTCGACAGCCACTTCCCCGGTTTCGAGCATGACAACCATGGCGTCGAGATTGAGCGCGATGGCCAGGGTGGGCTTACGTACAGGGTCTATGTGGTCAAACAGTAACGCTTAGCCACTCCCGGCCAGCAGCCTTGGTTGCTGGCTGTGGCCAGTGCCACGCAAAGAACAAGGAGAGGTCGATGGCTGAGTCAAGCAAGAAGATGAGCCTGGTGGGGCTCACCACCCTGGTGTCAGTCAATATGATGGGCTCCGGCATCATCATGTTACCGTCGAGCATGGCCCAATTGGGCGCGGTTTCGCTGCTGTCGTGGATCATCACGGCAGTCGGCTCCATGGCCATTGCCTACTGTTTCGCCCAGTGCGGCATCTACTGCCACCGCTCGGGTGGTATGTCGGCCTATACCGAGGAGGCGCACGGCAAGTCGGCGTTCTTCCTCTGTTCGTTTCTGTATTTCCTTTCGCTGGCCATCGGCAACGTGGCCATCGGTATTTCTGCGGTGGGCTATCTCACGCCGTTCTTCCCCTGGCTGGGCAGTGGCGCGATTCCGCTGTTTGTCGGCACGGTCGGACTGATCTGGCTGACCACGGTGGCCAACTTCGGCGGCCCGCATATCACCGGCAAGATCGGCGCAATCACCGTCTGGGGGGTGATTATCCCGGTGGCAGGGCTCAGCCTGATTGGCTGGTTCTGGTTTGACCCTGCGGTGTTGAAGGATGCCTGGAACCCGCACAGCCTGAAGATCAGCGACGCCATTGCGCAGAGTATTCCGCTGACCCTGTGGGCCTTCCTCGGTATGGAATCGGCGGCGCAGAACTCTGATGCGGTGGAAAATCCCGAGCGCAATGTGCCGCTCGCCTGTCTGTTCGGCACCCTCGGCGCGGCCGTGGTGTATGTGCTGTCGACCACGGTGATTCAGGGCATCGTGCCGAATGCCGAGCTGGCCAACTCCAGCGCGCCATTTGCCTATGTCTATGCGCAGATGTTCAACCCCTTTATCGGCAACATCATCATGGGCCTGGCTGTCATGGCCTGTATCGGCTCGCTGCTGGGTTGGCAGTTCACTTTGGCGCAAACGGCCAAGGTCACGGCGGATCAGGGCATGTTCCTCAAACTGTTCGGCAAGGTGACGGCGGCCAATGCACCGGTGATCGGCATGATCGTGTGCGGGGTGCTGCAAACCCTGTTGGCGCTGTCGACCATCTCGCCGAACGCCAGCGCGCAGTTCAGTAAGCTGGTCAACCTGGCGGCCGTCACCAACCTGATCCCTTATGTCACGGCGCTCTCCGGGTTGCTGGTGATCATGTACAAGGCCCGCGTCAGCGCGGCGATCTATACCCGCAACGTGGTGGTGCTGATGGTGGCGATGGTTTATTGCTTCTACGCCCTGTATGCCTCGGGCAAGGATGCGGTGTTCGGCGCGATGCTGGTGCTGGCGTTGGGTTATCTGCTGTACGGCTTTATCGCCAAGCGCTTTGTCGCTGAGCAGCCCGCGCCTGGTAAGGCGTGAGTATGAAAGCGGACTGCCAAGCCATCTGAATCTGGGGATATGGACATGAACGGACAACTGCTAAAACCCATCAATCTGCTGCTGGCCTGCCTGCTCGTCCTGCCGCTATTAGCCAGCGCCAGTACGCTGGAACGTGTGCGCAGCAGTAACAGCCTGACCCTCGGTTACCTGCCGGATATCGCGCCCTTCAGCAGCCAGCAAGGCGGTCAGCCCAGCGGCTATGCCATCGAACTGTGCGAGCAGGTTGCCGCGCATATTAAATCCGAGCTGGGTTTGGCCGATCTGCAGGTACGTTACCAGGCGGTGGATGAGGCCGAGAGCATCGCCGCGGTTATCTCCGGCAGCATCGATATCCTATGTTCGCCGACTTTGGAAACGCTGAGAGAGCGCAGGGTGGTGAGTTTCTCGCTGCCGATTTACACCGCCGGCCTTGCCGCGCTGGTGCGTGAGGATGCCTCGCCGGCGCTGATCAATGTGCTTAACGGCAAGGTGGCGCACAGCGGCCCGACCTGGCGAGCCACCATAAACCGCGGTCTGGCCAATCACACCTATGCGGTAACCGAGGGCGGTGCAACCGAAGCCTGGGTGCGTCAGCAGCAGAGTCAGCTGGGGGTGGTTGCCACTCTGGTGACGGTCGCCAACCCGGAGCAGGGCGTGCAACTGGTGGCGGATGGCAAGGCCGATGCGTTCTTTTCTGAGCGCATCCTACTGCAGAACTACCTGGCCAAGAACAAGGATGCCAGCGAGATGAGGGTGCTGGAGCGCATCTACGAGTTCGCGCCGGTGGCCATGGCCCTCGCCCGCAGTGATGAGGACCTGCGCCTGCTGGTGGATACCGCGCTGAGTGAAAGTTACCGCTCCGGCGAGCTGGGGAAAATCTACCGCCGCCACTTGGGCGCGCCGGGTGAGATGGTCGAGGTGTTGTTCAAGGTCTACGCATTACCGCGCTAACTGGCGCATTGTCGTGGTGTAACAAGGCCGCCAATGGGCGGCCTTATTGTTGCGGGGCATTTGCGTCGGCGCGTCGCGCTAGATGAGCACTTCATCAATCTGCAGCAGTGGCTGAATGTCGGTGAAGTTGGCGATGTCACCGATGATGGTTGGGCCGTGTTGCGCCAGCGTCGCCTGAAACGCTTCAGCCGAGCTTATCCAGATATTCGCCAGGCAGATGAACGCCGCCGGTGCGCCATCCGGCGTCGCGAGGCCCTTGCGTACCTGGCTGTTGAGGCAGTTGCCGGCGAGCAGGCGAGTGACCATGGGGATGTGTTGTTCGAGGTAGTAGCTGAAGTCGAAGCGGGCACCGGCTGTCTGTGGGTAAGCGATGGACACGCAGTACATGATGGTTCTCCTGTTAAGCAGGTGCTCGGTAGCGGTTAGGTATCGTTCGCGGGTTTGCAGCCGTGAGCGGGCAGGCTGCTTAGTGCGCGTTCAAGCAGGGCCTGGCTGCGGCTGCTGTTGAGGATGCTGGTGTGGGTTTCGTCGAGCAGATACAGTCGTTCGGCTTCGTCCTGGGCGGCGGTGCGTAGTTCGCTGGCCAGCGGTATTGTGCCGTCGTTGGGTTCGGGCAGCAGGCGTGTGTTGCCGGCGTAGCTGACCAGTAACCATTGGCGCATATGCGCCGGCAGCGGCGTGGCGAACAGGCTTTGCAGGTAACGGCTGCCCGGTGCCATATCGCGCCATACCGGAATATCCAATGGCACGCCACGCATCCCACTGGCTGCCGAAGGGTGGCCATCCCAGGGCGTCGATAGGGTAATAAACAGGCAGAGGCGCTGATTGTCGCCCTCGCTCAACAGCTGCACGGCCCGTCGCGCGACGAGGCCGCCCATGCTGTGGGCAAATACATGCAGGCGCGCTGGCGTGTAGCGCAGCTGCATGTCACGGATGGCGACGCTAAGCATATAGGCGCTGTTGTTCAGTGGCAGACTGCTGGGGAAGTGGTAGAGCACCAACTGATAACGTTGCAGGTCGAGGCTTGCGGCCAATTCCTGCCAGACGCGCGGAGAGGAGTTGATGCCATGTACCAGGACGATCGGCTCCTTGCCCTCATCCCAGGGCGCGAGCAGATAGAGGCCATAGCCCAACTCGCGCATAAAGCTCAGCGGTTGCCAGGCCCCCAGTTGCACATTTTTATCGTCGAAGCGTGGGTCCTCGAAATTCACGGGCTGCAGGTAGTTGCTCTGCATGCGCGGCTGTTCGTGGTAGAGCACTTCAAGGCTGAGATCCAGCGCGGGGGCCTGCTGCAGGTCACTGGCAGTGAGGTGCAGTGGGTTGAGCTGGCTCAGGCGCGCCCGCTCGCTCGGTTCTGGCTGCACGCTCAGTGGTGCGCTCTGGGCTTTGCTCAGCCAGTGGCGGGGCTCGTCGTTGTCGAGGATAAAGTTGCCGTTGCGATCATCGAAGCCCAGCAACTGATAAGTAGCCGGCGCGGCGGTGAAGTAAAATGTCTCGCCGGGAGCGGCGATACGGTAGGCGATCAGTTTGCTGCCCGCATCAAGCAGCGCGACCAGCGCGCTGCGGCCGGAATCCGAGACTTGCAGCTGACCGGGGATCAGCAGCAGCTCCTGCCGGGCCTGCTGCATTTCCTTATCCAGTTTCAGCAGGCTGCAGCCGCTGCTGAGCAGCAATGCAGCGGCCAGTAACACGGGCCATCCGCTCATCCGGCCACCTCGTGGGGCTTAACTTGCTTGCTCGGCCTCAACTCTTAACAGCACGCCATCCTGCCCCACCACCCGTACTGGTGTGCCGGCTGGCAGGTCGTTGCCGATTACCAGCCAGAGGCTGTCGCCGGCCTTGATCTTGCCGCGTCCGCCATTGATCGCTTCGTGCAGGACAAAGGTGCGGCCGACGAATTCGCTACCGCGCTGGTTCAGCCCAGGCTGGTCAGAAGGCTTGGCTGCGCTGCGCTGGCGCTGCCACCAGAACACTGCCGTCAGTATCGAGAGTAGGCCGAACAGGATGAACTGCGCAGCCCAGGGCAGGCCCGGGAAGATAAAGGTCAACAGGCCGACGCTGGCGGCGGCCAGGCCGATCCACAGCAGATAGCCACCGGCACCGAACACTTCGAGGATCAGCAGCAGGGTGCCGAACGCCAGCCAGTTCCAGTACGACAGGTGCTGTAAAAAGTCCCACATGCTTTAACCCTTCTTCTCGCCGAAGGTGGCTTTGACAATTTCGCTGATACCGCCGACCGCGCCGATGACCTGGCTGGCTTCCAGCGGCATTAGGATGACCTTGCTGTTGTTGGCGCTGGCCAGCTGACCGAGGGCTTCGATGTATTTCTGCGCGACGAAGTAGTTGACCGCCTGCACGTTACCCTGGGCGATGGCTTCGGAAACCATGCGCGTGGCTTCGGCTTCGGCCTGGGCGGCACGTTCGCGCGCCTCGGCTTCGAGGAAGGCGGCCTGGCGCTGGCCTTCGGCCTTGAGGATGTCGCCCTGTTTCTGCCCTTCGGCGGTGAGGATGGCGGCAGCGCGCAGACCTTCGGCTTCGAGAATCTGTGCGCGCTTGATCCGTTCGGCTTTCATCTGCCCGGACATGGCGGCCATCAGGTCGGCGGGCGGGCTGATGTCCTTGATCTCGATACGGGTGATCTTGATGCCCCAGGGCGCGGTGGCTTCATCGACGGTACGCAGCAGCTTCTCGTTGATCGCGTCACGCTGGCCGAGCATGGCGTCCAGCTCCATGGAGCCGAGCACGGTACGGATATTGGTCATCACCAGGTTGCGGATGGCGTGCTCAAGGTTGTTCACCTCGTACGCCGCCTGAGCCGAGTTGATGATCTGGAAAAAACAAATGGCGTCGATCTGCACTGTGGCGTTATCGGCGGTGATCACTTCCTGCGGTGGAATATCCAGCACGTTTTCCATCACATTGAGCTTGCGGCCGATCTTGTCCATGACCGGTACGATGATGTTCAGACCTGGCTTGAGGGTGTTGGTGTAGCGGCCGAAGCGCTCCACTGTCCACTCGAAGCCCTGCGGCACAACCTTGAAGCCCATAAAGACGATGGCGACGGCGAGGCCGACAAAGAGAAAAATGACGCTGCCGATTTCCATGTGATGTAGCTCCTTGGCGGGTTTTAGTCTGCGGATTAGCTGTTCAGGTATCTAAGCACAGTTGGCATTGGCGCTGCTGTCGATGGCGTTGCAGAGTGTGCCGATCAACGGTCATGGCTACCGATCAGTGCACGTTTGGCGCCAGGGCTTTTATCAGGCGCGCGTCGCGCGCATAGATGTCCGGGTAGTAGCGCAGGGCCCCGTCCTTGCTGGCTTCGACCGTCCAGTAGGCAATCAGCAGCGGTGCCGGATGTTGCAGACGGTATTGCTGGGTTTCGCCGCTGGCGATACGCGTCTGCACGCTGCTCAGCTCATCCGGAGTGAGCAGCCAGGCGAGCAGGGTGTCGACGGCCTCGACCCTTATGCAGCCAGAGCTGAAGGCGCGGGGAGCCTTGCTGAAGAGTTGTTTGCTGGGGGTGTCGTGCAGATAAACCGCAAACGGGTTGTCGAAGCGCACAGCGACACGGCCGAGTGGGTTATGAGTGCCAGCCGACTGACGCAGGCGAATCGCACCTGGAGCTTCCCAGTCGATGCTGTGTGGGTCGAGCAGGTTGCCGTCGCGGTCAAGTACGCTCATCTGGTGCCGTTCCAGGTAGCCGATATCGGCGCGAATAGCCGGCAGTTTGTCTTCGCGCAGGATAGTCGGCGGCACGGTCCAGGTCGGATTGAGGGTCAGGCGCACAATACTTGAGGCAAGCAGTGGCGTTTGCCGTTCGGCGCGGCCGACCTGGGTGCGGCTGCGCCAGAGCAGCTGGTTGTTGCGCCGCACCTGTATTTCGGCGGCTGCGACATTGATCAGCACTTCGGCATCGCCCATGGTGTCGGCCAGCCAGCGCAGGCGCTCGAGGTTGGCGCGCAGTTGTTCCCGGCGCATCTGTGCGCTGATGTTTAGCTCGGCCAGGCTGGCGGGGCCGAGAATGCCGTCGGGGTTGAGGCCGTGGTCGCGCTGAAAATTCTCCAGGGCGCTTTGCGTGGCCAGATTATAGGTACTGCCCAGCTCCTCTAGCGGGGCTGTCAGGTAGTCTTGGGCAACTAGGCGTGCGCGCAATTCTGGCAGTCGCGCATCCTTGCCGCCGGGCTTGAGCAGCGGACCGCTGGCCAGCGTCGCCCAAATCTGTAGTGGCAGCCGGCGTTGTTGCGCGTATGCGCTGCGCAGTCGCTGGTACTGCACGGTGCTCGGTCGTGCGCTGGCAAAGGCCACTGCGGGTGCGTTCAGGTGCAGAAGGGCAAGCGAGAGCGTCACCAGTTGCGGGTCCGGATTGATGTGTCCTGCCGCTTGCCACAGCGGCTCTAAGCGCTGTTGCTGCAAACGACCCCGGCGCAGATGCAGTAGGGCTTGCAGGTAACTGTGACTGGTCAGTAGCTCCGCACAGTCGCGTTGCTCGTCAAAGCTTTCTTCGACCAGGCTGGGCAGCAGATAGTCGCTGGGTTGCAGGCCGTCATCTTCCAATTGCGCCAGCTGTTCGCGCAATTGCAGCAGTTGTTCGCCACTTTGCCAGGCGGGCTGGCCGTCACGTTGGGCGTAAAAGGCCTGCAGCAGGTGTCGGGCATTCTCGTCTAGGCTTGCCGGTAACGCACTGCAGTGCTGCGTCAGTTGAGCCAGTAATGGGCGCAGGTCGGCACTGGTGGCAAAAGGCGCTTCGGCGGCATTGGCGACCAGTGGCAGGGTGAGCAAGGCAGCGCTCAGGTAAAGTGTGCGTTTTTTGAACAATCTACTATTCCAGTCCTTGGCCTAAAAGCAGGTTAGCTGCAGCCAGTATAGGCGGGTCGTGGTTGGATCTTGTGACAGGACGTCCACAGCATTAGGGGTATTTGCGCATATGGTTGGACGTTTCGGCAGGCTCTGTCTGGTTGGGGTGTGGCTGTTTTGCATGCCGCTTTCGGTGACGGCAGCAGAGCAGGATGGGTTGTTCAGAGACCTGGCGCGGATTGCCCCTGGGCTTGATCAGCAGGCGCTGCGGCATGCTGTGGCGGCGATGCAGTGTGCGGTGAATCATGGTGCAGAACCTGCTCGTCGTCTGGCAGTAATCGACTATTCGCGACCCTCGACTGAGCGGCGGTTGTGGATATTTGACCTGCAGCGCAAGCGCTTGCTGCTGCGTGATTTTGTTGCCCACGGTCGTAAATCGGGTGAGAACTTTGCAGAGGCGTTCTCCAACCGTCTGGGCAGTAATCAGACCAGCCTGGGTTTGTTCCGCACCGCTGAAAGCTATAGCGGCAAGCATGGTTATTCTCTGCGCATGGATGGCCTGGAGCCTGGGCTGAATGATTTGGCCCGTGAGCGTGCAATCGTTATTCACGGTGCGTCATATGTCAGCCCGAGCCTGGTGCAAAGCCAGGGTAGGATTGGTCGTAGCCTGGGTTGCCCAGCGGTACGTCCAGAGGTGGCGCGGATAGTGGTCGATCAGCTCAAGGGCGGGCAGTTTCTCTTCGCCTGGCACTCCAACCAGCGCTGGCTAAAGGGCTCCGCGTACTTGGACTGCAAACCGCAGCGGGTGGCGAGCATCCTCGCCCGACAGCAGCGTTTACCGCGCAGCTGAACTCTGCGGACTAAAGCTATTTCTGCTCGCTCTGAGGGGTCACGCGCAGCACTTCCTCGATGGTGGTCAGGCCGGCAGCGACTTTCTGCGCGCCGGATAGGCGCAGGCTGCGCATACCTTCTTTGAACGCATGCCGACGCAGCGCAATCAGATCGGTATCGGCGGTAATCAGCGGTTTCATCGCGTCATTGATCAGCATGATCTCATACACCCCAGCGCGGCCGCGGTAGCCGGTGTCGCGGCATTCCAGGCAGCCGACAGCGCTGCAGGCCTGGGTTGGTAACGGTGCGTTCCAGGGTTTGGTCAGGCTCTGCCAGCCGTCCTCATCCAGTGTCTGCGGTGCCTTGCAATGTGGGCATAGGGTCCGCACCAGGCGCTGCGCCATCACGCCGAGCAGGGTGGCCTTGAGCAGGTAGTGCGGCACGCCCAGCTCCAGCAGGCGGGTGATGGCGCTTGGGGCATCGTTGGTGTGCAGGGTAGAGAGGACCAGGTGGCCTGTGAGCGCCGCCTGAATCGCCATTTCGGCGGTTTCCAGGTCGCGGATTTCGCCGACCATGATGATGTCCGGGTCCTGGCGCATTAAAGCGCGCACGCCGCTGGCGAAGGTCAGGTCGATGTTGTGCTGCACCTGCATCTGATTGAAGGCCCCTTCGATCATCTCGATCGGGTCCTCGATGGTGCAGACGTTGACCTCAGGCGTGGCCAGCTGTTTGAGCGTGGTGTACAGCGTGGTGGTTTTACCCGAGCCGGTGGGGCCAGTGACCAGAATGATGCCATTGGGTTGGCCGGTCATGCTCTGCCAGCGCTTCATGTCATCGGCGGAGAAGCCCAGCTGATCGAAGCTTTTCAGCAACACTTCCGGATCGAAAATCCGCATCACCATCTTTTCGCCAAACGCCGTGGGCAGCGTCGATAGGCGCAGTTCCACTTCACCGCCGTCAGGCGTCTTGGTCTTGACCCTGCCGTCCTGCGGTTTGCGTTTTTCGGCGACGTTCATCCGCCCCAGGCTTTTCAGGCGGCTGACGATGGCCATGGTCACTTGGGGCGGGAATTGATAGACGGTGTGCAGCACTCCATCGATGCGAAAGCGCACGCTGCCCTGCTCGCGGCGCGGCTCGATATGAATATCACTGGCGCGTTGAGTGAAGGCGTATTGAAACAGCCAGTCGACGATATTGACGATATGCGCGTCGTTGGCATCGGGCTCTTGATCCTGGGCGCCGAGGTTGAGCAGTTGCTCGAAGTTACCGCCCCCGCTGATTTTCATCTCACCGGCCGAGGCACCGCTGACTGATTTGGCCAGGCGATAGAACTCCACGGTAAAGCGCTGGATATCTGTCGGGCTGGCCACTACGCGCTTGATCGGGCGCTTAAGTACATGAATCAGGTTGGCTTCCCAGCTATTGACCAGTGGCTGGCTGCTGGCAATGGTCACGCTGTCGGTGTCTACCGCTACGGCGAGTATCTTGTGGCGTTGGGCGAAGGCATAGGACATCAGTGGGGTGATGGCTGCGACATCAATTTTTAGTGGGTCAATGCGCAGATAAGGCTGTCCGCATTGCTCCGCGAGCCAGACGGTCAGGTCTTCTAGCTCAAGCTTTTTGCCGGGCCTTTTCAGGTCATCGAGTTGCTGAGCGGCGAGAAACTCCAGCGGGTGCAGCTTATTGTTTACGGCGCTGCGGCGGATAGTCAGGCATTGTTCGGCATTGTCCTGATTGGTCCGGCCCTGGGCGACCAGTTCACGCAACAGGTCGCCAAGGTCGAGCTGGCGATCATGGGCGGACGAGACGAATGCGGACATAAAACTCCCTGACGATCCTGATAATTAAGCAATATCAGCAGCATGACGCCAAGGGCACGAGCTGTCTGCCGACTTGATCCATTTTCGCACAGCCGCCAATTAGTGCCGCTCTTGGCGTCAGGCGCGCTTGAGGGTTTTTACCCCTTCAGCCGTACCAAGCAGCAGTAGGTCGGCCGGGCGAGCAGCGAACAGGCCATTGGTGACCACGCCGACGATGGCGTTGATCTGGCTTTCCAGCTCGGTCGGGTTGGTGATCGACAGGTTGAACACGTCGAGGATGATATTGCCGTTATCGGTCAGCACGCCTTCGCGGTACACCGGGTCGCCGCCAACTTTGACCAGCTGGCGAGCTACATGACTACGCGCCATCGGAATCACTTCCACTGGCAGCGGGAAGGCGCCCAGCACCGGTACCAGCTTGCTGGCATCGGCGATGCAGATAAAGGTCTGTGCCACGGCAGCAACGATCTTCTCGCGGGTCAGGGCCGCGCCGCCGCCCTTGATCAGGTTGAGGTGCTCATCGCTCTCGTCGGCGCCGTCGACATAGAACTCCAGGTCGCTGACGGTGTTCAGCTCATACACTGGAATGCCGTGGTTCTTGAGGCGTGCGGCTGTGGCTTCGGAGCTGGCGACGGCACCGTCGAACTCCATCTTGTGCTTGGCCAGGGCATCGATAAAGCAGTTGGCGGTGGAACCGGTGCCTACGCCGATCACACTCTTGGCGTCGAGTTTGGGGAGAATAAAGTCGACGGCAGCCTGGGCGACGGCTTGCTTGAGTTGATCCTGGTTCATCGTGGGCCTGGCGTGAGAGTGAGGAAAGGCGCGAATTATAGCGCGGCTGGGCCGGCAACGTTAAAACCCTGCCTGTCAGGCCGCGTGAGAGCGTAGCGAGCGAAGGTCAGGCAAGGCGCTACGTTAGTAACAGCCTTCGGCTGGTCAAAACGGCGAGGAAGCGGAGTGTACTGTTGTACATGAGCATTGCGAGCCTGTTTTTAACGCCGCATCACCGAGCGCAGTAGCTCTCGCGTGGTCTGCTTGTATGGTCGTTCGGCGCAACGCTGGGGTAGACTCGCTGACTCCCTGAAAAGCCGCCTGCGATGCCCGCCATGCTCGAACAGTACGTTAAGAAGATCCTCACCTCGCGCGTCTATGACGTGGCGGTGGAAACTCCGCTGCAAGCCGCCAACCAGCTTTCCGAGCGCCTGGGTAACCAGATTCTGCTCAAGCGCGAAGACTTGCAGCCGGTGTACTCGTTCAAGATCCGTGGTGCTTATAACAAGCTGGCGCAGCTAACGGCCGAAGAGCAGGCCCGTGGTGTGGTCACCGCATCAGCCGGCAACCATGCTCAGGGCCTGGCGCTGGCGGCCAAGGTGTTGGGGGTTAAAGCCACTATCGTGATGCCCAAGACCACTCCAGAGATCAAGGTGCAGGGCGTGCGCTCACGTGGCGGCAAAGTGGTGCTGCACGGTGACAGCTTTCCTGAGGCGCTGGCCTATTCGCTGAAACTGGTCGACGAGAAGGGCTACATCTATATCCATCCCTACGATGACCCGCACACCATCGCCGGCCAGGGCACCATTGCCATGGAAATTCTCCGTCAGCAGCCGGGCCAACTCGATGCGATTTTCGTTCCGGTCGGCGGCGGTGGGCTGATAGCGGGAATCGCGGCCTATGTGAAATACCTGCGCCCGGAAATCAAGATCATCGGCGTCGAGCCGGATGACTCCAACTGCCTGCAGGCCGCCATGGCCGCCGGCGAGCGTGTGGTCTTGCCGCAGGTCGGGCTATTTGCCGATGGCGTGGCCGTGGCGCAGATCGGCCAGCACACCTTTGATGTGTGCAAAGACTATGTCGACGAGGTGATCACTGTCAGCACCGACGAGATCTGTGCAGCGATCAAGGACATCTACGATGACACCCGTTCGATCACCGAGCCGGCTGGCGCGCTGAGCGTCGCCGGAATCAAGAAATACGTGGAGCGCGAAGGCTGCAGCGGCCAGGTACTGGTGGGCATCGATTCGGGCGCTAACGTCAACTTCGACCGCCTGCGCCATGTCGCTGAGCGTGCCGAACTGGGCGAGAAGCGCGAAGCAATCATTGCCGTGACCATCCCCGAGCAGCCGGGCAGCTTCAAGGCGTTCTGCGAGGCTATCGGCAAGCGGCAGATCACCGAGTTCAATTACCGCTATCACGAGGATAAGGAGGCGCACATCTTTGTTGGCGTGCAGACCCACCCGGAAAGTGACCCGCGTGCCGCGCTGGTTCAGGGCCTGCGTGAGCAGGGTTTCCCGGTGCTGGATCTAACCGACAACGAGCTGGCCAAGCTGCATATTCGTCATATGGTCGGCGGTCATGCCGCGGCGGTGCCGGATGAGTGCGTCTATCGCTTCGAGTTTCCCGAGCGCCCAGGCGCGCTGTTCAATTTCTTACAGAAATTAGGTGGGCGTTGGAACATCTCGATGTTCCACTACCGTAACCACGGCGCTGCTGACGGTCGCGTGGTGGCGGGTCTGCAAGTGCCGCAAGCAGAACGTCATCTTGTACCGGCGGCGCTGGAAGCCATCGGCTATCCCTACTGGGATGAGAGCGATAACCCGGCGTACAAACTCTTTCTTGGCTAAAAATCTATTCAAAATCTGCTGCGCGTCGGCCCTGCCGCGTTAAAAAACAGGCTCGGAATGCTCATGTACAACAGTACACTCCGCTTCCTCGCCTGTTTTTGCCTTGCAGG
>JAHJXZ010000165.1 GCA_018827205.1 Gammaproteobacteria bacterium
ATCTGCCTGCAGGACACCCGCGCCTCCGCCTTTGAACTGGACGACCAAGCCTTCCAACTGGATGGCTATTTCCTCTATGCCTGCGATGCAGAAGTGCCCAGCCAAGGTGGCGTGGCACTGTATTCGCGGTTGCAACCCAAGGCGGTAATCAGCGGCCTCGGCTTTGAAATGGCCGATCGCTATGGGCGCTACCTGCAGGCCGATTTCGACAAAGTAAGTATTGCCACCATGCTCATGCCTTCGGGGCAGAGCGGTGATGAAAGCTTGAATCAGAAATTCAAGTTTATGGACGATTTCACCCATTATTTGGACAAGCAGCGCCGCAAGCGCCGCGAGTACATCTATTGCGGCTCGTTCTACGTGGCGCACCAGAAACTCGACGTGAAGAACTGGCGTGATTGCCAGCAATCACCGGGGTTCCTAGCGCCGGAGCGCGCCTGGCTGGATGAAGTGATTGGCACCATGGGCTATGTCGATGCGCTGCGCGAAGTCAGCCGTGAAGGCGACCAGTTCAGCTGGTGGCCGGACAGCGAGCAGGCTGAACTGCTCAACCTCGGCTATCGCTTCGACTATCAGCTGCTGACCCCCGGCATGCGCCGCAGCATCCGCAGCGCGCGCCTACCACGCCAGCCACGTTTTTCGCAGCACGCTCCGCTGATCGTCGATTACGACTGGATGCTCAGCGTATAGCCTGATCAGCAGAGCATAAAAAGCCGGCATTTAGCCGGCTTTTTATGCTCTGCCATCCCTGGCCACCACCCTGCGGGCCATCGCGATGCGACGTTAAAAATCGCTCCCGGCGATTTTTTGCTGTCTGCACAACGCTTATTTCACCAAGCGCCAGGCAAATGGATAACGGTAAGCCTGGCCTTCATTGGCCTTGATCCCGGCAATGATGGTCAGCACCAACGCCGCGATGCTGACCAGCACCAATAGCGGGAAGCCAACCACCACCACCATCAGCAGGAAGCACAACAGTGCCGCCAGGGCCACGCTGATCTGAAAGTTCAGCGCTTCCTTGCCTTGAGCATCGACGAACGGATCCAGATCCTTCTTGATCTGCCAGACGATCAACGGCCCAAGCAAATTACCAAAGGGAAACACCAGCCCGAGAAAGGCCGCGAAGTGGCAGAACATTGCCCACTGACGGGCTTCAGGACCGGGAACCGGTTGTGGCGCTTGGGACTCGTCGCTCATAGTGCTTCTCCTTGCGTGATGGGCTTGTAGTGCAGCTCAATCAGTCAGCCAGAGCCGCTTGTTGCAGCTCGAACAGCTCAGTCATACCTTTCTGTGCCAACGCCAACATGGCATTTAGCTCAGCTGGTTGGAACGGCGCGCCTTCGGCGGTGCCCTGCACCTCAATAAAGCCGCCAGTGCTGGTCATCACCACATTGAGGTCGGTTTCCGCGGCGGAATCTTCCAGATAATCCAGGTCCAGTACCGGCTCACCCTGGTACATACCCACCGAAACGGCTGCAATCATCTGCTTGAGCGGATCGCCGCCTTTCAGGCCGCCACGCTTCTTGATCACTTTCAGCGCATCAATTACCGCCACCATGGCACCGGTGATGGACGCAGTGCGGGTGCCGCCGTCAGCCTGGATCACGTCGCAGTCGACGTACAGGGTGTTCTCACCCAACTTCGACATATCCAGCGCGGCGCGCAGCGAACGGCCGATCAGGCGCTGGATTTCCAGGGTACGACCACCCTGCTTGCCACGGCTGGCTTCACGCTGGTTACGGTCGCCGGTAGCGCGCGGCAGCATGCCGTACTCGGCAGTCAACCAACCCTGGCCCTGACCTTTGAGGAAACGCGGTACGCCCGACTCGACACTGACCGTGCAAATCACTTTGGTATCGCCAAACTCCACCAGTACCGAACCCTCGGCATGCTTAGTGTAGTTGCGGGTGATGCGAATCGAGCGCAACTGATCGGCGGCGCGGCCACTAGGACGTTTCATCTAGGAATTCCTGCTCTGAATAAAAAATCTGCTCGGCATTATAGGGCCGTAAGCCCGTAGCGGGTGTGCCGAATTGGGAGCGGCCGACGCACTGCGCTACAATCCTGCGCCTTTAGTTCCGACTTTTCGCGAGGTTCGCCCCATGATCCACAGCATGACTGCCTTCGCCCGCGCCGAGCAGGCCGGCGCCAATGGCACCCTGAGCTGGGAGCTGCGCTCGGTCAACCATCGCTATCTGGAACCTCATCTGCGCCTACCAGAAAGCTTTCGCGACCTCGAAGGCGCAGTGCGCGAAGCGCTACGCAATGGCCTGTCACGCGGCAAAGTCGAATGCACCCTGCGTTTCAGCGATGACAGTGCCGGTAAAGCCCTGCAAGTCGACCTTGAGCGCGCCGCGCAACTGGTCGCCGCCGCCGAGAGCGTGGCCGGCCTGATCAAGCAACCCGCCGCGCTCAACCCGCTGGAAGTGCTCGGCTGGCCGGGCGTACTGGTAGCCAACGCCGCCGACCCGCAAGCGCTGAACCAAAACGCCCTGAGCCTGTTCAGCCAAGCATTGAACGAGCTGAAACAAAGCCGCGAGCGTGAAGGCGCTGAGCTGGCCAAACTGCTCAATGAGCGCCTGGACAGCATCCTCGAACAGGTGGTTGCCCTGCGCGAGCTAGTGCCACAGATGCTTGCCGGGCAACGGCAGAAGATTCTCGACCGCTGCGCCGAAATGCAGGCCGAGCTGGATCCACAGCGCCTGGAGCAGGAGCTGGTGATACTGGCGCAGAAAAGCGATGTCGCCGAAGAGCTTGATCGTCTCAGCACCCACGTCAGCGAAGTGCGTCGCGTGCTGAAAACCGGCGGCCAGGCAGGCCGCCGCCTGGACTTCCTGATGCAGGAACTCAACCGCGAAGCCAACACCCTCGGTTCCAAGGCCTTCGACACTCGCAGTACTCAGGCGGCAGTAAACCTGAAAGTGCTGATCGAGCAGATGCGCGAACAGGTGCAGAACATCGAGTAAGCCAAACCGCTACTGCTACTCTTCGAACAACGCGTTCCAGGATTAATCCATGAGCATAACCACCGGCACCCTGTACATCATTTCCGCCCCGTCCGGGGCGGGCAAGACCAGCCTGGTCAAAGCGCTAATCGACAGCGAAGCACAGATTCGCGTGTCCGTGTCGCACACCACCCGCGCCATGCGCCCGGGCGAGGTGGACGGAGTGAACTACCACTTCGTCAGCCGCGAACAGTTTCACAGCATGCTCGACAAAACCGAGTTTCTTGAACATGCGGAAGTCTTCGGCAATCTCTACGGCACCTCGCAGGAATGGGTCAAACAGACCCTGCGCGACGGCTTCGACCTGATTCTGGAGATCGACTGGCAGGGCGCGCAGCAAGTACGTCGACTGATGCCGGAAGCCAAATCGATCTTCATCCTGCCACCGACCCAGGAAGCGCTGCGCCACCGCCTGACCAATCGCGGCCAGGACAGCGGCGAGATCATCGAGCGACGCATGCGTGAAGCCGTCAGCGAGATGAGCCATTACGTCGAATACGATTACCTGCTGATCAACGATGACTTCGCCCACGCGTTGAGCGATCTGAAGGCGATTTTCCGCGCCAATCAGCTGCTGCAAGGTCCACAACAGCAACGCCACAGCGGTTTGCTCAGCGAGTTACTGGTCTGACTTATCGCGCTGCGGCAAATCAAAGCTTCCCTTAATGCTGGTGATTTTTTAGACTATCCAGTCCGCTCGCCCATTTGGGCCCAGCTCTACTACGCATTTGCTACGAGGAACACCATGGCCCGCGTTACCGTCGAAGATTGCCTGGATCACGTTGATAACCGCTTTGAGCTGGTCATGCTCGCAACCAAGCGCTCGCGCCAACTGGCTACCGGTGGCAAAGAGCCGAAGCTGGCTTGGGAAAATGACAAGCCGACCGTAGTCGCGCTGCGCGAAATCGCTGCTGGCCTGATGAGCTACGACGTCATCGCCCAAGACGATATCGTCGAAGAAGAACCGCTGTTTGCTGCATTCGAGGAAGAGGCTAACGAGCCTCTGTAAGCCTATGCCGGGTCGACGTCGTCAGGCGCAGGGTCATTTGAATCGACAAGGGGAACACCCATGCCGAGCATAGACGCCCTCGCCGACAGACTTTCGACCTACCTCGACGGTGACCAGGTCAACCTGGTCCGTCGTGCTTATTTCTACGCCGAACAAGCCCACGACGGCCAACGCCGCCGCAGCGGCGAAGCCTACGTCACCCACCCCCTAGCGGTGGCGAGCATCTTGGCTGACATGCACATGGACCATCAGAGCCTGATGGCCGCGATGCTGCATGACGTGATCGAAGACACCGGTATCGCCAAAGAAGCCCTGGACGCACAGTTCGGCGAGTCCGTGGCAGAGCTGGTCGATGGGGTCAGCAAACTGACCCAGATGAACTTCGAGACCAAGGCCGAGGCCCAGGCCGAGAATTTCCAGAAAATGGCCATGGCCATGGCCCGCGACATCCGCGTGATCCTGGTCAAACTGGCTGACCGCCTGCACAACATGCGCACCCTGGAAGTTCTGTCCGGCGAAAAACGCCGACGCATCGCCAAGGAAACCCTGGAAATCTACGCACCGATTGCTAATCGCTTGGGCATGCACAGCATGCGCATCGAGTTCGAAGATCTGGGTTTTAAAGCCATGCACCCGATGCGCTCCGAGCGCATCCGCACAGCGGTCAAGCGTGCTCGGGGCAACCGCAAGGAAATCGTCAACAAGATCGAAGAGTCGATCACCCACTGCCTGGCCCGCGAAGGCATGGAAGGCGAAGTGATGGGCCGTGAGAAGCATCTCTACGGCATCTACCAGAAGATGCGTGGCAAGCGTCGGGCGTTCAACGAAATCATGGATGTCTACGCCTTCCGCATTGTTGTCGACAAGGTCGACACCTGCTACCGCGTGCTCGGCGCCGTGCACAACCTGTACAAGCCTCTGCCCGGCCGCTTCAAGGATTACATCGCAATTCCCAAGGCCAACGGCTACCAGTCGCTGCACACCACGCTATTCGGCATGCATGGCGTACCGATTGAAATCCAGATCCGTACCCGTGAAATGGAAGAGCTGGCTAACAACGGCATTGCCGCGCACTGGCTGTATAAATCCAACGAGGAAGACCAGCCCAAGGGCAGCCACGCCCGCGCACGGCAATGGGTCAAGGGCGTGCTGGAGATGCAGCAGCGCGCCGGCAACTCGCTGGAATTCATCGAAAGCGTGAAGATCGACCTGTTCCCCGACGAAGTCTACGTGTTCACGCCCAAAGGCCGCATCATGGAGCTGCCGAAAGGCTCCACGGCGGTCGACTTTGCCTACGCGGTACACACCGACGTTGGCAACACGTGCATCGCCTGCCGCATCAACCGCCGCCTGGCGCCGCTGTCGCAAGCCCTGGAAAGCGGCTCGACAGTAGAAATCGTCAGTGCTCCCGGCGCACGGCCAAACCCGGCCTGGCTGAGCTTCGTGGTCACCGGCAAGGCTCGTACGCATATTCGTCATGCGTTGAAACTGCAACGCCGCTCGGAATCCATCAGCCTCGGCGAACGCCTGCTGAACAAGGTCCTCGCCAGCTTCGAAAGCCGCATCGATAAGCTCTCGCCCGAGCGTGTGCAGGCGGTGCTCGCCGAATATCATCAGGAAGTCATCGAAGACCTGCTGGAAGACATCGGCCTGGGCAACCGCATGGCCTATGTGGTGGCGCGCCGCCTGCTCAGCGACAACAACGAAGCGCTGCCGAACAGCGAAGGCCCACTGGCAATTCGCGGCACCGAGGGCCTGGTGCTGAGTTATGCACGTTGCTGCACGCCAATTCCAGGCGATCCGATTGTCGGCCACTTGTCAGCCGGTAAAGGCATGGTAGTTCACCTGGATAGCTGCAAGAACATCGGCGATGTCCGCCACAACCCGGAAAAATGCATCCAGCTGTCGTGGGCCAAGGATGTGACGGGGGAATTCAATGTCGAATTGCGCGTCGAGCTGGAACACCAGCGCGGCCTGATCGCCCTGCTGGCCGGCAGTGTGAATGCCGCCGATGGCAATATCGAGAAGATCAGCATGGACGAGCGCGATGGCCGCATCAGCGTCGTGCAACTGGTCGTCAGCGTGCATGACCGCGTACACCTGGCCCGCGTGATCAAGAAACTACGCGCCCTCACCGGGGTGATTCGCATCACCCGCGCACGCGCCTGACTCGCCAACACTCAGACTGAGCGAAGTAATCAGCCGCCAGCTGTACTTTGACAGGTGCTGTGGCTTTCACCCACCCTAGGCAATCTAACTGGCAGTGCGCCCATGCGCGCCGCAATGTTCTTCCACATCAGCTTTGCAGGAGTTCCCATGAGCAAGAGCGTTATCACCAGCGACAAAGCCCCGGCCGCTATCGGCACCTACTCCCAGGCAATCAAGGCCGGCAACACCGTGTACATGTCCGGGCAGATCCCGCTGGACCCGAAAACCATGGAACTGGTGGAAGGCTTTGAAGCCCAGACCGTGCAAGTATTCGAGAACCTCAAAGCCGTAGCTGAAGCAGCTGGCGGTTCGTTCAAAGATATCGTCAAGCTGAACATCTTCCTCACCGACCTGTCGCACTTTGCCAAGGTCAATGAAGTCATGGGCCGTTACTTCGAGCAGCCTTATCCAGCACGCGCCGCCATCGGCGTTGCCGCCCTGCCGCGCGGCTCGCAGGTAGAAATGGACGCTATTCTGGTTCTCGAATAAGTCCCTCGGCGGGGCCATTGCCCCGCCCTTCCCTCG
>JAHJXZ010000166.1 GCA_018827205.1 Gammaproteobacteria bacterium
CTGCATGAACTGCTGGTGCCGTTCCACAACAACGGCATCGACCTGACTCGCATCGAAACCCGCCCGTCGCGCAGCGGCAAGTGGACTTACGTGTTCTTTATCGACTTCGTCGGTCACCACCGCGATCCGCTGATCAAGGACGTGCTGGAAAAGATCAATCAGGAAGCCGTGGCGCTGAAGGTGCTGGGTTCCTACCCGAAAGCGGTACTTTAAAACTGCTGCGGCACGCCTCAGGTCTCAAGCTACACGCGCATCGACGCCGGGCTGTACTTGGGGCTTGCGGCTTTAAGCGTGAGGCTTTGCTATGACCGATTTCCTCGCCCTGGCCCAGCCAGGCGTACAGCAGCTGTCGCCCTATGTGCCGGGCAAACCGGTGGATGAACTGGCCCGTGAGCTGAATCTGGACCCGGCCAGCATCGTCAAGCTGGCTAGCAACGAGAATCCGCTGGGCCCAAGCCCCAAGGCGCTGGAAGCGATTCGCGGCGAGTTGGCCGAGCTGACCCGTTACCCCGATGGCAATGGTTTTGAGCTTAAAAGCCGTCTGGCTGCGCGTTGCGGCGTGCAGATCAGTCAGGTCACCCTGGGCAATGGTTCCAACGACATTCTCGATCTGGTTGCCCGCGCTTATCTGGCCCCAGGCCTTAATGCCGTTTTCAGTCAGTACGCCTTTGCCGTTTACCCCATCTCGACCCAGGCCGTAGGTGCTCAGGGCAAAGTGGTGCCGGCCAAGGACTACGGTCACGACCTGGAAGCCATGCTGGCGGCCATCGATGAACACACCCGCGTGGTGTTTATCGCCAACCCGAACAACCCGACAGGCACCTGGTTCGGCCCCAATGCGCTGGAGCGTTTTCTCGCTCGCGTACCCGGCAATGTGCTGGTGGTACTGGATGAGGCTTATATCGAGTTCGCCGAAGGTGATGAGCTGCCGGACGGCCTCAAGTACCTGGCACGCTATGACAACCTGCTGGTCTCGCGCACTTTCTCCAAGGCCTATGGCCTGGCGGCGCTGCGCGTTGGTTATGCGCTCAGCTCGGCGCAGATCGCCGATGTGCTGAATCGTGTACGCCAGCCGTTCAACGTCAACAGCCTGGCCCTAGCGGCCGCCTGCGCGGCGCTGGATGATGCCGATTACCTGGCGCAAAGCCGTCAGCTCAATGACGCCGGCATGGCGCAGCTGGAAGCTGGCCTGCGCGAGTTGGGTCTGAGCTGGATACCCTCGAAAGGCAACTTTATCGCCGTGGACTTTGGTCGTGACACCGCCGCGATCAACCAGGCACTGCTGCGTGCCGGCGTGATCGTGCGCCCCGTGGCCGGTTATGGCATGCCAAATTTCCTGCGAGTGTCGATTGGTCTGCCTGCCGAAAACGCGCGCTTCCTCGACGCCCTGGCCAAGGTGCTGAGCGCGTGAGTGAAGCCAAACCTGCTGTCACTCAGGTGCAACCTGCTGCCCCTAAGCTCGGTCGCCTCGTGGTTATTGGCCTGGGCTTGATTGGCGGCTCCTTTGCCAAGGGTTTACGTGAGCGGCACCTGTTTCGCGAAGTGATCGGGGTCGATCTCGACCCGGAGTCGCGTCGGTTGGCCGTTGACTTGGGTGTAGTCGATCGCTGCGAAGTTGATCTGCTTGCCGCCTGTCAGGGTGCTGACGTGATCCAGTTGGCGGTACCTATCCTTGCCATGGAGAAGCTACTGAGCGAGCTGGCCAAGCTTGATCTGGGTACTGCGGTGCTAACTGATGTGGGCAGCGCCAAAGGCAATGTGGTGCGCGCTGCGCGCCTGGCTTTTACCGGTAAATCAGTGCGGTTTGTGCCGGGCCACCCGATTGCCGGCTCCGAGCAGAGCGGTGTGGAAGCGTCCAATGCGCAGCTGTTCCGCCGCCATAAGGTCATCCTTACGCCCTGCGAGCAGAGTGATGATGCGGCTCTGGCATTGGTCGACGCCCTGTGGCGCGAGCTGGGTGCGGATGTTGAGCATATGGAGGTCGAGCATCACGATCAGGTGCTGGCTGCGACCAGTCATCTGCCGCATTTGCTGGCTTTTACCCTGGTCGACTCATTGGCCAAGCGCAGTGAGAACCTGGAGATCTTTCGTTACGCCGCTGGCGGCTTCCGCGATTTCACGCGGATCGCCGGCAGTGATCCGGTGATGTGGCACGACATCTTTCTCGCCAATCGCGAGGCGGTGCTGCGCACGCTGGACGTATTTCGCGACGACCTCGACGCCTTGCGCGACGCGGTCGACGCTGGGGATGGGCATCAATTGCTGGGCGTATTCACCCGCGCCCGCGTGGCCCGTGAGCATTTCGGCAAAATTCTGGCCCGCAGGGCCTATGTGGACGCTATGCACTCGAATGATCTGATTTTTTTGGCTAACCCAGGTGGCAAACTCTCTGGACGTATTCGCGTTCCGGGCGACAAATCCATCTCCCACCGCTCGATCATGCTTGGCTCGTTGGCTGAAGGCACCACGTACGTAGAGGGCTTCCTGGAAGGTGAAGATGCCCTGGCAACTCTGCAGGCGTTCCGCGACATGGGCGTGGTCATCGAAGGCCCGCATCATGGTCGCGTGACCATTCACGGGGTTGGCCTGAATGGTCTGAAGGCGCCCGCTGGTCCGCTGTACATGGGCAACTCTGGCACCTCGATGCGTCTGCTTTCTGGTTTGTTGGCGGCTCAGTCGTTCGACACCACGCTGACCGGTGATGCCTCGCTGTCCAAGCGGCCGATGAATCGCGTGGCCAAGCCGCTGCGCGAGATGGGCGCGGTGATTGAAACTGCCCCGGAAGGTCGTCCGCCGCTGATGATCAAGGGTGGCCAGCGCCTGACCGGGATGGACTACGAAATGCCGATGGCCAGTGCTCAGGTCAAGTCCTGCCTGCTGCTGGCGGGTCTCTACGCTGCTGGCCGTACCTCGGTGACTGAGCCGGCGCCAACCCGTGACCACACTGAGCGTATGCTGCGCGGCTTCGGTTACCCGGTAACGGTGGAGGGCAGCACGGCGAGCGTCGAGTCAGGTCACAAACTTAGCGCGACCCATATCGAGGTGCCGGCGGATATTTCCTCGGCGGCATTCTTCCTGGTCGCCGGCAGTATTGCCGAAGACTCGGAACTGGTACTTGAGCACGTTGGCATCAACCCGACCCGTACTGGCGTCATCGATATCCTCAAGCTGATGGGCGGCGACATTACCCTGGAAAATCAGCGTGAGGTGGGCGGCGAAACCGTGGCTGATATCCGTGTGCGCAGTGCCAAGCTGAAAGGTATCGATATCCCGGAAGATCTGGTGCCTTTGGCTATTGATGAGTTCCCGGTGCTGTTCGTCGCTGCGGCTGTGGCTGAAGGGCGCACCGTGCTGCGTGGCGCTGAAGAGCTACGGGTCAAGGAGTCCGACCGGATTCAGGTGATGGCCGACGGCCTGATCGCCCTGGGCGTCAAGGCCGAGCCAACGCCGGATGGCATCATTATCGAAGGCGGCAGCATCGGAGGTGGCGAAGTCTGGGCGCATGGTGATCACCGTATCGCTATGTCGTTCAGTGTGGCCTCGCTGCGTGCCACTGCGCCGATCCGTATCCATGATTGCGCCAACGTCGCCACCTCGTTCCCCAATTTCCTTGCGCTGTCGGCTCAGGTTGGCATCCGTGTGGCCGAGGAGGGCAAGGCATGATCATCGCACCGGTTATCACCATCGACGGCCCGAGCGGCTCAGGCAAGGGCACCATTGCCGGACTGCTGGCCAAACATCTGGGTTGGAACCTACTTGATTCGGGGGCGCTGTACCGTCTGTTGGCCTTTGCTGCGGGTAATCACGGTGTTGATCTGACCAATGAAGAGGCCATGAAGCTGCTCGCCGCTCATCTGGATGTGCAGTTCATCGCTGCGGGTGATGGCCATGGTCAGCGCATTATTCTTGAAGGCGAAGAGGTCACTGATCTGATCCGCAACGAGCAGGTCGGCGCTGGTGCTTCACAGGTGGCTTCGCTGTCTGCCGTGCGTGAAGCGCTGTTGCAGCGTCAGCAAGCATTCCAGGAAATGCCGGGCCTGGTCGCTGATGGTCGTGACATGGGTACGGTGGTATTTCCCGAAGCGCCGCTGAAGGTTTTTCTCACCGCCAGCGCCGAGGAGCGTGCCCGTCGCCGCTACTTGCAGTTGAAGGCCAAGGGTGATGATGTTAATCTCGCGAGTCTTCTTGATGAGATTCAGGCGCGCGATGAGCGCGATACCCAGCGTGCAGTAGCGCCGCTCAAGCCGGCAGCCGATGCGATCCAGCTGGATTCCACTGAACTCTCCATCGAACAAGTGCTTGAACGAATTCTCAGTGAAGTCGCCAATCGCGACCTCGCTGGATGACCAGAGCTACAGCTGCTTTAAGCTGACCAGCTCGCCAAGGAAGCTTTCGGGAACCCAGTCCTCGACCCGATTGCTTCTTTTTATATAAACGTACCCACATTGTCTGGAGTGTGGTTTGGGCGGATTCCCCGCCCTGAATCAACAGGAATTAAAATGAGCGAAAGCTTTGCTGAACTGTTTGAAGAAAGCCTAAAAACCCTGAACCTTCAGGCTGGCTCGATCATCACCGCTATCATCGTCGACATCGATTACCAAGCTGGTTGGGTAACCGTTCACGCTGGTTTGAAGTCTGAAGGCCTCATCCCGCTTGAGCAGTTCCACAACGACGCTGGCGAGCTGACCATCAAGGTCGGTGACGAAGTTCACGTTGCCCTGGACGCGGTTGAAGATGGCTTTGGTGAAACCAAGCTGTCCCGCGAAAAAGCCAAACGTGCCGAGTGCTGGATCGTTCTGGAAGCAGCTTTCGCCGCTGAGGAAGTGGTTACGGGCGTTATCAACGGTAAGGTTAAGGGCGGCTTCACTGTCGACGTTAACGGCATCCGTGCGTTCCTCCCAGGTTCCTTGGTCGATGTCCGTCCGGTGCGTGATACCACTCACCTGGAAGGCAAAGAGCTCGAATTCAAAGTCATTAAGCTGGACCAGAAGCGCAACAACGTTGTCGTTTCCCGCCGCAGCGTGCTGGAAGCCGAGAACAGCGCCGAGCGCGAAGCTCTGCTGGAGTCCCTGCAGGAAGGTCAGCAAGTCAAAGGTATTGTCAAGAACCTCACCGACTACGGCGCGTTCGTGGATCTGGGTGGCGTCGACGGCCTGCTGCACATCACCGACATGGCTTGGAAGCGCATCAAGCATCCGTCGGAAATCGTCAACGTTGGCGATGAAATCGACGTCAAGATCCTCAAGTACGATCGCGAGCGCAACCGTGTTTCCCTCGGCCTCAAGCAGCTGGGCGAAGATCCATGGGTTGCCATCAAGGCGCGTTACCCGCAGGACACCCGTGTTACTGCGCGCGTAACCAACCTGACCGACTACGGCTGCTTCGCAGAGCTGGAAGAAGGCGTGGAAGGCCTGGTGCACGTATCCGAAATGGATTGGACCAACAAAAACATCCATCCTTCGAAAGTCGTTAACGTCGGCGATGAAGTGGAAGTTATGGTTCTGGATATCGACGAAGAGCGTCGTCGTATCTCCCTGGGCATCAAGCAGTGCAAAACTAACCCGTGGGAAGATTTCTCCGGTCAGTTCAACAAGGGCGACAAGATCTCCGGCACCATCAAGTCGATCACCGATTTCGGTATCTTCATTGGTCTGGATGGCGGTATCGACGGCCTCGTTCACCTGTCCGACATCTCCTGGAACGAAGTAGGCGAAGAAGCTGTACGCCGCTTCAAGAAAGGCGACGAGCTGGAAACCGTTATCCTCTCCGTTGATCCCGAGCGTGAGCGCATTTCCCTCGGCATCAAGCAGCTGGAAGAAGACCCTTTCTCCGACTACGTTGCTGTTAACGATAAAGGCACCATCGTGCGCGGTATCGTTAAAGAAGTTGACGCCAAAGGCGCCATCATCACCCTGGCCGAAGGCATCGAAGCCACTCTGAAAGCCTCCGAAATCAGCCGTGACCGCGTTGAAGACGCGCGCAACGTGCTGAAAGAAGGCGAAGAAGTCGAAGCCAAGATCATCAGCGTTGACCGTAAGAGCCGCGTAATCAGCTTGTCGGTCAAGTCGAAAGACGTTGAAGACGAAAAAGAAGCCATCAAAGAAATGCGCAAGCAGGAAGTTGAAACTGCAGGTCCGACCACCCTGGGTGATCTGCTCCGTGCGCAAATGGAAAAACAGAACTAAGTTCGGTTTATCCAGAGGAAAAGGGCGACTTCGGTCGCCCTTTTTTGTACCTGAAAATCGCTAAGGTGTTGTTTTATAGGCTGTTCAAATCTGACAAGGCGTGCTAAAACCTTTTTATCTAGTGATCTAGCCGCTTGAAAAAGAAGGGAAAACCATGACCAAGTCGGAGTTGATCGAGCGTATCGTTACCCATCAGGGGCAGCTCTCGTCCAAGGATGTTGAGTTGGCGATCAAGACCATGCTGGAACAAATGTCGCAGGCGCTGTCGACGGGTGATCGTATCGAGATTCGCGGCTTTGGCAGTTTCTCGTTGCACTATCGCGCGCCACGGGTGGGGCGGAATCCGAAGACGGGCGACTCGGTGCGTTTGGATGGCAAATTCGTGCCGCACTTTAAACCTGGTAAAGAGCTGCGCGATCGGGTTAATGAGGATGAATAGCGAAACCTAAGTCGTTGGAATGTGATTTTGCAATTTTTCTGGTCGCAATTTCCGGGTGCGTATTTTGCCGTGATGGGCTAGTTTCGAATTTGCATCGTGGCATAATGCAGCTCCTTTAGCTGTTAACTTGTATGTGGCTAATTTCTAACGCTTTCTGTTGCTCGGTCATGGGTAATGTTTGCCCTGAGTTAATGGGTTGCCGATGGTTTCCCCTGCGTATCTGCCCTATTAAGATGTGACTGGCTCTTGTCGAAGCTTGCGTGTGTGAGTTGACGAGCATTGCAGTGCCGTTTTTGCCCAGATGCATGCCGTAGGCAGCTATTGGCCCTTGCTGATTAGAAGGTGTTGGTGGGTTTTTTGGCGTGAATGCGAAACTGGCCGCCCAAAATTCATATCGTCCACGGCGATCAATGTTATTGAACAATAGTTAGCATGTGTTCTGTGAAAATTTTACAGCGTCAGTACGACCGTCGTTGAGATACTGATTCATTGAAGTCTGAAAATGGAGTGTGGTTGTGAAGGCTGATTCGCTGCAGACGTGTATCGATAAATTCAAAAGTAGAGATGCAGTTATCGGAATCGTCGGTCTCGGTTATGTTGGCCTGCCGCTTATGCTGCGTTACAACGCGATTGGCTTTTGCGTGCTGGGTATCGATATTGATACTAGTAAGGTCGAGAAACTCAACGCCGGTCGCAGCTATATCGAGCACATCGCCTCTGAACATGTAGCCAAGGCGCGCGATTCCGGCTTCGAGGCCACTACGGATTTTCGGCGCGCAGCCGAGTGCGATGCCCTGATCCTCTGCGTGCCGACGCCGCTGAACAAGTATCGCGAACCGGACATGAGCTTCGTGATCAACACCACCGATGCGATCAAGCCCTACTTGCGCGCCGGCCAGGTCGTCTCCCTGGAAAGCACCACCTATCCGGGCACCACCGAGGAGGAACTGCTGCCGCGTGTTCAGGAGAGTGGCCTGACAGTGGGTCGGGACATCTTTCTGGTCTATTCGCCGGAGCGTGAAGATCCAGGCAATCCCAATTTCGAGACCCGCACCATTCCCAAGGTCATTGGCGGCCACACCCCTGCTTGTCTGCAGGTAGGGATTGCCCTTTACGAGCAGGCCATCGACCAGGTGGTCCCGGTTAGTTCGACCAAAGCTGCCGAACTGACCAAGCTGCTTGAAAACATCCACCGGGCTGTGAACATCGGCCTGGTCAACGAGATGAAGATCGTCGCCGACCGCATGGGTATCGACATCTTCGAGGTGGTGGATGCCGCGGCGACCAAGCCGTTTGGCTTCACCGCCTACTATCCCGGCCCCGGCCTGGGCGGGCATTGCATTCCGATCGATCCGTTCTATCTGACCTGGAAAGCCCGCGAGTATGGTCTGCATACCCGCTTTATCGAGCTTTCCGGCGAGATCAACAAAGCCATGCCCGAGTATGTGGTCGGCAAGCTGATGGATGGTTTGAACGAGAACGGTCGTGCTCTCAAGGGCAGTCGGGTGCTGGTACTGGGCATCGCCTACAAAAAGAATGTGGACGACATGCGGGAGTCGCCTTCGGTCGAGATCATGGAGCTGCTGGAGGCCAAGGGCGCCTTGGTCGCTTACAGCGATCCGCACGTGCCGGTGTTCCCGAAGATGCGTGAACACCACTTCGAGCTGTCCAGCGAAGCCTTGACCGCGGAAAACCTGGCGTCCTTCGACGCCGTGGTGCTGGCGACCGACCATGATCGCTTTGACTATCAACTGATCCAGTCGAGCGCCCGCCTGGTTGTCGACAGTCGCGGCAAATACCGCACGCCGGCAGCCAACGTCATCAAGGCCTGACCCATCGGGCTGCTGAGCGGCCCTAACGTCCCATCGTTTTCGCGAGAACAGCATGAAACGTTTTGCTCTCATCGGCGCTGCCGGCTATATCGCACCGCGGCATATGCGCGCCATCAAGGACACCGGTAACGAGCTGGTCTGTGCCTACGACATCAACGACTCGGTTGGCATCATCGACAGCCTCTCGCCGCAGAGCGAGTTCTTCACCGAATTCGAACGTTTCTACGATTACGCCTGGCGCCTCAAGCGTGATCCGGCTCAGGCGTTGGACATCGTCTCGATCTGCTCGCCGAACTACCTGCACCACGCCCATATCAATGCCGGACTGCGGCTGGGTTGTGATGTGATCTGTGAAAAGCCGCTGGTGCCCAACGCAGCCATGCTCGATGACCTGCTGCTGACCGAGCAGGAAACCGGCCGTCGGTTGTACAACATCCTGCAACTGCGCCATCACCAGGCAATCATCGACCTCAAACAACAGGTCGAAGCGGGCCCCAAGGACCACAAGCACGAAGTCGAGCTGACCTACATCACCAGTCGCGGCAAGTGGTACATGGAAAGCTGGAAGGGCGACCCGCGCAAATCCTTCGGCGTGGCCACCAACATCGGTGTGCACTTCTACGACATGCTGCACTTTATCTTTGGCAAGCTGCAGCGCAACGTCGTGCACTTCGTCGACGAGTTCAAGGCAGCGGGTTATCTGGAGTACGAGAACGCGCGGGTGCGCTGGTTTCTGTCCATTGACGCCAATGATCTGCCGGATTCGGTCAAAGGCAAGAAGCCGACCTACCGCTCGATCACCTGTGACGGCGCCGAAATCGAATTCTCCGAAGGCTTCACCGACCTGCACACCGTCAGCTATCAGGCGATTCTGGATGGCAAGGGCTATGGCATTGATGATGCCCGCCACTGTGTGGAAACGGTGGAGACGATTCGGACCCTGGCCGCCAGCCGCGCCCAGGATGGCGAAGGCCATCCCTTCCTCGCCCGGCTGCTGAGCTGAATCATGAGCCACTACCAGCATCCCAGCGCCATCGTCGACGACGGCGCGCAAATTGGCGAAGGCTCGCGCGTCTGGCACTTCGTGCACGTGTGCGGTGGCGCCAAGATCGGCCAGGGCGTGTCCCTGGGGCAGGGCGTGTTTGTCGGCAACAAGGTGGTGATCGGTGACCACTGCAAGATCCAGAACAACGTCTCGGTGTACGACAACGTCAGCCTGGAAGACGGCGTCTTTTGCGGACCGAGCATGGTCTTCACCAATGTCTACAACCCGCGCTCGCTGATCGAACGCAAAAATGAATACCGCGATACGCTGGTCAAGCGTGGCGCCACTCTGGGCGCCAATTGCACCATCGTCTGCGGCGCGACCATTGGTGAATTTGCCTTCGTCGGTGCCGGTGCGGTGGTCAATAAGGACGTGCCGGCCTATGCCCTGATGGTCGGCGTACCGGCCCGGCAAATCGGCTGGATGAGCGAGTTTGGCGAGCAGTTGGACCTGCCCCTGAGCGGCCAGGGCATCGCCCTGTGTGAGCACAGCGGAGCCCGTTATGTGCTGGAGGGAACGGTGTTGCGCAAGGAGTCAGCGGAATGATCGAATTCATCGACCTCAAGGCGCAGCAGGCGCTGATCAAGGGCAAGATCGACGCCGGCATACAACGCGTGCTGGAGCATGGTCAGTACATTCTGGGTCCGGAAGTGGCCGAGCTGGAAGAGAAGCTCGCTGCCTTCGTAGGCGCGAAACATTGCATCAGCGTGGCCAACGGCACCGATGCCCTGCAGATTGCCCAAATGGCCTTCGGCATTGGTCCTGGCGATGAAGTCATCACCCCTGGCTTTACCTATATTGCCACCGCCGAAACGGTGGCTCTGCTGGGTGCCAAGCCGGTCTACGTCGACGTCGATCCGCGTACCTACAACCTTGATCCGGCATTGCTTGATGCGGCCATCACGCCGCGTACAAAGGCCATCATTCCGGTATCGCTGTACGGTCAGTGCGCAGACTTCGACGTGATCAATGCGATTGCCGCAAAGCATGGTATTCCGGTCATCGAGGATGCTGCGCAGAGCTTTGGCGCGACTTACAAGGGCAAGCGTTCCTGCAATCTGACAACTGTCGCCTGCACCAGCTTCTTCCCCAGCAAACCGCTGGGCTGCTACGGCGACGGCGGAGCGATTTTCACCAATGACGATGAGCTGGCCAAGCTACTTCGGCAGATTGCCCGGCATGGTCAGGACCGTCGCTACCACCATATCCGCGTGGGCGTGAACAGTCGGCTGGATACCCTGCAGGCGGCCATTCTGCTGCCAAAGCTTGAGATATTCGCAGCCGAACTCGAGTCCCGGCAACGGGTGGCTGACCGTTACACGGGGCTGCTCGCCGAGGCTGGTCTTGTCGCGCCCTTCGTCGAAGACCACAACCGCAGCGCCTGGGCCCAGTACACCGTGCAGGTCGACAACCGCGATCAGGTGCAGGAACGACTAAAGGCTGCGGGCATCCCCACAGCCGTGCATTACCCAATCCCGCTCAACCGTCAGCCGGCGGTGAAGGACGATGCCGCCCGCTTGCCAGTGGGCGATGCGGTCGCCGAGCGGGTAATGAGTGTGCCGATGCATCCATACCTCGATGAAGCGACGCTCGCCGTGATCGTCAAGGGTTTGCAGGAAGCGCTGCTATGAGTCTCAAGGTTTTGACGGTGGTTGGCGCGCGCCCGCAGTTCATCAAGGCTGCCGCCGTATCGCGGGAAATACTCAAACACTCGGGGCGGATCGAGGAGGTCATGATCCACACCGGCCAGCACTACGATCCCAACATGTCTCAAGTGTTTTTTGACGAATTGGAGATCCCCGCGCCGCGCTACAACCTCGAAGTGTCTGGTGGAAACCACGGCGCCATGACCGGGCGTATGCTCGAGGGCATCGAGAAGGTCATCGTCGATGAGAAACCGGACTGGCTGTTGATCTACGGCGATACCAACTCGACCCTGGCCGGTGCCCTGGCTGCCTCCAAGCTGCATGTTCCTGTGGCCCATGTCGAGGCGGGTTTACGCTCGTTCAATATGCGTATGCCGGAGGAAATCAATCGCATCCTCGCCGATCGGGTCTCGAGTCTGCTGTTATGCCCGACGCATGTAGCGGTCGAGAATCTCGCCCGCGAGGGGCTCACCCAGGGCGTGCACAACGTCGGTGATGTGATGTACGACGTCGCGCTCTACTATCGCGAGCGGGCACGGAAAAACAGCCGGATTCTCGAACAGCTGGGTTTGGCCGAGAAAGGCTTCGCCCTGGCGACCTGCCATCGAGCGGAAAATACCGACGACCCGGTCAAACTGGGAGCCATCGTCAGCGCACTTGCCGAAATTGCTGTGGACATGCCGGTGGTTCTGCCATTGCACCCGCGCACGCGCAAACTGCTGCAGCAGTATGGTCTGGAACATCAGTTGGCGGCACTTAGCGTAGTCGACCCTCTGCCGTTCCTGGATATGGTGGCGCTGGAGCAAGCGGCAAAAGTCATCCTCACCGATTCCGGTGGTGTGCAGAAGGAAGCCTTCTTTTACGAGGTTCCCTGTATCACCATGCGGGACGAGACAGAGTGGGTGGAGACCGTCAGCTTGGGCTGGAATCACCTGACGGGCGCATCATTTGAGAATATTTTGCAGGCTTATTCGGCCATATCGGAGCTGCCTACCGAGCACGGCAATAATCCCTACGGAGATGGCACCGCCGCCGGGCGTATCCTTTCGTACTTGCTTGGCCCTTCGGCTCCCTGAAAAGCGTGCTGTTCATAACTATTAATCCGTCCTGCTGATACAGCGCCGAACCTCCTGGGTCGGCTCGTCAAGGAGATTGAAAATTAACGTTCCCTTTATCGACCTCAAGCGCCTGGAGTCCGGCTTCCACGCGGCGCTGATGGAAAAATTCCATGCCATGACCCTCAACGCCCAGTTCATCGGGGGGGCCGAGGTCTCCACGCTTGAAACTCGGTTGCAGGCAGAACTACAGGTTGCTCATGCGGTGAGCTGCGCCAACGGCACCGATGCATTGCAGCTCGCGTTACGCGCGGTGGGTGTGGGCGAAGGTGATGTTGTGCTGGTGCCCAATGTCACCTTCTGGGCGACGCTCGAGGCGGTGGTGAATGTCGGCGCCAAGCCGGTGACGGTGGATGCCGACCTAAGCGATGGTGGTGTTTGCTTTGACGCATTTGCGCAGGCTATTCGAGAGGCAAAACCGAAGGCGGCGCTGATAGCGCATTTGTACGGTTGGGGAACGGCTCGCCTGCTCGATCTGCGCAAGCTGTGCCGCGAGCATGGCGTGGTGCTGGTGGAAGATGGTGCCCAATCATTTGGTGCGCGTTACCTGGGCAAGTCCCTCTACGAGGGTGCCCATATTTCCACCACGTCCTTCTATCCGGCCAAGGTATTGGGCGCTGCCGGGGACGGTGGCGCCGTGTTCACCGACGATGCCGAGCTGGCCGACAAGGTCCGTCGCCTCGGCAACCACGGTCGTACCGCGCATTACGGATACGGCGATGTGGGCTGGAACTCGCGTCTGGATTCGCTGCAGGCGGCTTTCCTGAACCTGTCGCTCGATCACATCGAGGCGCGTATTGCCTCGCGCCGCGAGGCGGTGGCCTTCTACCAGAAGCACCTGCCGGCGACCGGTATCCAGTTGATGAACGCGCCTGCCGGTTATGAGGAAAACGGCTACTGCAACGTCTGTCTGGTTCCCGACGCGGCGCTGAAGGCAGACCTGGAGGCAAGGCTAAAGGCCGAGGGCATCGGTTTTGGCAACATCTACCCCAGCGTCATGTCCAGTCAGCCAGGCGCAGCGGCCTTCACTCAGGGCCATTTCGGTGGTCAGGTGGGTGAGCAGCTGTGTGCGTCGGTGCTCAACCTGCCGCTGTTCCCGTACATGACCGAGATTGAGCTGCAGCGTGTGGTCGAGGTGGTGGGTGGCGTTATGGGAGGTGTCAATGTCCGCTAACGATATCTACATTCACCCTAGCGCCAACGTCTCCGACAAGGCCAGCCTCGGTGCCGGCACCAAGGTCTGGATCAACGTGCAGATCCGCGAAAACGCCGTGATCGGCGAAGGCTGCATCCTCTCCAAGGACGTCTACGTTGACCATGCCGTGAAGATTGGCAGCCGCTGCAAGATCCAGAACAGTGTTTCGGTTTACAACGGCGTGGAAATCGGCGACGACGTGTTCGTCGGCCCCAACGCCTGTTTCACCAATGACAAGGTGCCGCGCGCCTTCAACACCGAGTGGAAGGTCACCCCGACGCGCATCGACAACGGCGCCAGCATCGGCGCCAATGCCACCATCGTCTGCGGCATCACCGTCGGCGAGTTCGCCATGGTCGCTGCCGGCAGCGTGGTAACCAAGGATGTTGCACCCTACACGCTCGTCATGGGCAATCCCGCGCGTGCGGTGGCCCGTATCGATCGCGAAGGCAATCGAGTTTCTGGAGACGTTTGACGCCATGCGAGAACAAGTGCTGAAAGTAGGCCTGATTGGCCTCGGCAACATGGGGCGCAATCATCTGCGCGTACTCTCGATGCTCAAGGGGGTCGAGCTGGCCTTCGTTGCCGATGCAAATGCCGAGGTTGCTGCGCGCGCCGGCGATGCACATGGTATCCCCGGTGTGGTTGATCCGACGCCATTGCTGGCCGGTGTGGATGCGGTGGTGATCTGTACCCCAACGGTGACGCATGCGGATTACATTCGCCTGGCTGCTGCGCATGTGAAGAACATCTTTGTCGAGAAACCGCTCGCCTCAACCCTGGAAGAGGCGCAGGAAGTTGCTGCCTTTGCTGCGGAAAAGGGGCTCAACATCCAGGTTGGATTCATCGAGCGTTTCAATCCCGCAGTACAGGCGCTTAAAACCGTGCTGGATCGTACTGAGCGCGTGATCAGCGTCGACTTCACCCGAACCAACAAGGTCAGCTCGCGGATCACCGATGTGGACGTAGTCACCGACCTGATGATCCATGACATCGATCTGGCTCTGTATCTGAACGGGCCTGCCCGCTCCGTTGCCGCCCATGGTTTTGCCCACGGCAGCATGATCGACTTTGCATCAGCATTGATTACCCACGAGAACGGTCGTTTTTCGCGGATTCAGGCCAGCCGGGTGACCGACAAGAAAATTCGCCAGATTGAGGGGACGTGCGTCGACATGTTCGTCGACTGCGACCTGCTGCGTAAGGAAATTCTTATCAGCCGTCAGTCCGTGGCGAGCGACAGCGGCAGTCTGCCGTACGCCATCTCGGCTATTCAGGAAACCGTTGCGGTGGCCCCCCAGGAGGCGCTTCTCACCGAGCTGCAGGCGTTCATGGCAAGTTGCCGCGCGGGTAGCGATGTTCAGGTTCCCGGTGTAGGCGCCGGGGTGGATGCAATGGAAATCTGTGCACAGATTCAGGCGGCGGTTCAGGTATGACGATTCGAGACGGTTTGCAGGGCAAGACCATTCTGGTCACCGGTGGTGCCGGTTTTATCGGCAGTCACCTGGTGGACAAGCTCCTCGCCGTGGGCGCGGCGCACGTCGTGGTGATCGATAACCTCTTCGTAGGCTCCGAGGACAATCTGTCCGAGGCGCAGGCGACTGGCAAGGTGACGTTCTACCGTGACGATGCCGAGCTGAACACCAGCCTGGAATACATCTTCGCCAACCACGCCATTGACGTGGTGTTCAACCTGGCAACCAAGGCGCTGAACTACTCCTTCCTCAACCCGGCGAATGCCTTCGACACCAACGTCAAGGTGGTGCTGAATCTGCTCGAACTGCAGCGTCGCGGGCTGTTCAAGACCCTGTGCCACTTCTCCACCTCCGAGGTCTACGGTTCCGCCGTGTACGAGCCGATGGATGAGGCACACCCGCGTAACCCCACCACCACCTATGCCGCCGGCAAGGCCGCGGCGGATCTGGCAGTGGAAAGTTACGTACGCATGTTCGGCGTGGATGCCTATCTGGTACGACCGTTCAACAACTACGGGCCGCGCCAGAACCACAAGGGCATGATGGCCGGCGTCATTCCGATTACTGCGGTACGCCTGTTGACGGGCGGCACTCCGGAAATCCATGGTGAAGGCACCCAGAGCCGTGACTTCATCTACGTGCATGACACCGTCGATGCTGTGGTGAAGTTGCACGATGTGCTGCCGTCCGGCGAGACGGTGAACATTTCCACCGATAACCAGACCACCATCAATCAGTTGATTCCGCTTATTTGCGCTCATTACGGCTATGGCGGCGAGATCCTGCGCAAGCCGGCCCGGCATTCCGACGTGTTGTCACACAATGCCAGCAACGAGAAGGTGAAGTCGCTGATTCAGTACCGCCTGACGCCGTTCGAGCAGGGATTGGCGGAAACTCTCGAGTGGTACAGCCATATCATCGGAAAACGCGCATGAGCCAGATTCGCTTGATGAAGCCCTACATCGGGTTCGATGAAGTCGAAGCCGAGTTTCGTGAAGTATTCGAAAGCGGGATTTTCACCCGTGGCCAGCATGTCGAAGCGTTTCGCTCCGAGCTGGCGGCCTACACCGGAGCGCCCCACGCTTTCCTCACCACCTCTGCCACTGCATCACTGTGGGTCTGCCTCAAGCTTCTCGGGATTGGCCCTGGCGATGAGGTGATTGTTTCCGACTTCTCCTTCCCGGCGTCGGCCAATGTGGTCGAGGATCTGGGTGCGCGGCCGGTATTTGCTGACGTCTGCACTGAAACCTTCAATATGCGTCCTGACGCACTCGAAGCCTTGATTGGGCCTCGCACCAAGGCAGTCATGTACGTGGATGCACTGGGCAATCCTACGGGCATCACCGAGATCAAACGCATCTGCTCGGCAAAAGGCATCCCTCTGATTGAAGACGCTGCCTGCGCCATCGGCAGCTCGGAGAACGGTGTTCGTTGCGGTGCCATCGCCGATCTGACCTGCTTCAGCTTTCATCCACGAAAGCTGATCAGCACCGGGGAGGGCGGCGGGATCACTACCCATAGTGATGAGTGGGCGCAGTGGCTGACCACCAAGCTGGCACACGGCGCCAACGGCATGAAAGGCGTGGCGCTGGACTTCGTCGACTACGGCTATAACTTCCGTCTTTCAGAACTTCAGGCAGTGATGGGACGCAAGCAGCTGGCAAAGATCAATGCCATCGTCAATGAGCGCAACGCCGTCCGAGACAGCTACATCGAACAGCTTGGGGCGCTGGGTTTCGTTGCCCAGAAGGTAGGGGAAGGGGTGACCTACAACGTGCAGTCGATGGTCTTTCGGGTGCCGGAAGGTTGCGACCGTGACCGGCTGATTCTTGATCTGCGTGGCAAGGTGGAAACGACCATCGGTACCTACGCGCTGAGTGCGGGTAGTTATTTCGCCGGGAAGTACAAAGACGTCCAGCCGGTCGCTGCAAAGCTCCAGGAAAGCACGATTACGCTTCCCTGCTATACAGGCCTGGAGGTCGATGCGGTTTGCTCGGCCATACGTGGGGTGTTGGCTTGAACCGATCACGGGAAGCCCCGCTGGAGTTCATCGCAGGCACATTTTTCAAACACGTTGCTGACTAAGTGGGTGCCATGATCGGGGTCTTGTCGGACGCGCACGGGAATGTCCAGGTATTCCGGCGGATGCTTGACGCGTTGTCTGCTATGGGCGCAGATCGCTTCATTTTTCTGGGCGATGCAGTCGGTTACATACCCTCCGTCGAAGTACTCACGGCGCTCATGGAGATGGGCAACCGGGTGCAGTGCATTCTCGGCAATCATGAACAAATGCTGCTGGATGGGCAGTATCCCGAGCGCCTTGAGTCGGTGTATCGAATACAGGCCACCCGCGCTTTGTTGAGTACGGAGCAGGCCGCTTTCGTTGCCGGTTGGCCATGCTGTCTCGAGGTTGATTACCCTTGCGGTCGAGCGCTGTTTGTCCATGGCAGTCCGAACGACTACCAGAACGGCTATGTGTATCCCGACTCCGACTTGACGGACTTTGACGGCGCCTATGGGTTGGTGTTCATGGGGCATACGCACCGGGCTTTCATACGTGAGCACGGCGCTCGCAGGTTTGTGAATGTGGGTAGCTGCGGTTTGCCGCGTGATGACGGACGTTATGCCAGCGCAGCGCTTTTCGACCCAGTGACGGGTAGCACAAAGCTCGTTCGTCTTGAATTGTCGTTCTTCGACCCGGCTTCGTCTTTCGCGGGGCTGGACGTGCACCACTCAGTGGCGGAATTGTTCAAGCGTAGGCAGGCAGATATTTCAGGTGAAATCATTGAATCCAACTAATAAATCCGCCGTGCTCATTACAGCAATCGGCGGTGGTGGTTACGGTGGGCAGATACTGAAAGCCCTGCGTTTGATCCCGGAACAGCGTTATCTGCTCGTCGGCGCGGATGCTTCGGAGCACTGTCCGCAGTTCAGGGACGTCGATCATGCGGTTCGACTGCCGTTGGCGCGGGACCCGGGATACCTTGAGGCGCTGTTTGAACTTTGCGAGCGGTTTCAGATTAGGGTGGTGTTTCCGGGCTGCGAGCCCGAGTTGAAGGTCATGACGGCGGCCAAGCGGGAATTCGATTCCCGTGGAATATTGCTGATGGCGGCCGAGCACGAATTTATCGAGCTGTGCCTGAACAAGGAACGCGCCAATCAGCGACTGGCTGATCTGGGCTATGCACCACCGCGCTACCTCAAAGTGTCGGACCGGGATGCGCTTGCCGCTGTCGACTGGTTTCCCGTGGTGGTCAAGCCTTCGGTTGGCGCGGGTGGCTCGGCAAACTGCTTTATCGCCCAGAACCGCCAAGAGCTGATGGCGCTCTGCGATTACCTGGGCTTGGAGAACATCGCCGGCTCCTTCATCGTCCAGGAATATGTTGGCACGCCGGAAGAGGAATACACGGTCGGCGTTCTGCTCGACCTGGACGGCAACTACATCAACTCGATTGCGGTGCGTCGGTTGATGTCCGGCCAGTTGAACATTCGCTCCAGTGTGCCTAACCGTACCGGCGAACAGCGCTTCGGGTCGCGCCTGGTGATCAGTTCCGGTGTGAGTCAGGGTTATGTCGGGCGCTTCGAGGCAGTTACCCGGCAGTGCCGGGACATCGCCCAGGCGCTGGGCGCGCGTGGCGCGGTAAATATCCAGTGCCGGCTGGTGGATGGGGTAGTGAAGGTCTTCGAAATCAACCCCAGGTTCTCGGGAACCACTTCCATCCGCGCGATGGTGGGTTACAACGAGCCGGATGTGCTGCTGCGCCGGTACCTGATGGATGAATCCATCGCGGTGGACTTTCCCTACGAGGAAGGCATCGTGCTGCGCGAGTTGCGTGAATTCAGGACTTCTTGAAGTCGTCAGTTTTGGGTGAATTATGAAAATGTTGAATAACGTTTGTCCGGCATGCGCATCTTCCTCTGTAGCGCCGCTGTCTCGTACTGAAAAGGTTCCAGCAATCCTCTTCCCTATAGAAAAGGCGAAGCGACACGAAGTGGCGACGGATGACATCGTTACGTCAACCTGTCTGGAGTGCGGACACGTATACCTGAGCGAACTGGATCTGGAGTTCAATTCCAAGCTGTATGGCGAGTACTACTACTTGTACCCCTTCAGTGCACTGGAAAGCATGAATGCTCACTACCGTGAGCCTTTCACAAAGGTATTTGACCTGTTCATCGGTTCGGCGGGAGAAGGGCGCAGCCTGCTCGAAATCGGTTGCTCGGACGAGCGACAGTTTGATTCCTTCCTCAGCTCCGGTTTTTCCTGTGTAGGCGTCAGCCCTGGAGCGCAATCCAGCTCTCGCGTTGAAATGATCGATGCCTTCTACGAACAGCTTGAGCTTGGCCGTACCTTTGATGTGGTCGTATCGCGGTTCAACCTCGAACATATCATCCAGCCTTCGCAATACCTGGAGAAAATATTCGCGGAGCTTTCAGCTGGCGGCCGTTTCGTAGTGCAGGTGCCTAATTTCGAGTACTACGTCGAGTCCGGGATTTTGTTTCCATTTGCCCATGAACATCCCCAGTACTTCACGGCGAAATCCTTGCGACGTGCGCTGGAATCGGCCGGCTTTCAAGTCAGTGCGCTGCTGGGACACGATGGACTGAGCCTGATTGCAGTTGCAGAAAAGCCAACCCGCACCTGGAATGCGCGCGAGCGTTTGCAGGTGACGAGTGACGTGCTGGCAGCAACGGTGGATGAGATCCTGGCGCTTCCCCAACGCAAGGTGGTGTTTTATGGCGCCGGCTTGTCGCTGATTGGCATGCTCTATTCAGACGGTCGCCTGAGCGCGGCGTCCAAGCAAATCAGAGTGGTTGACGATAATTCGATCCTGCACGGTCGTTTCATGCCGCGGACGGACGTCGAGGTTGAGAGCTTTTCGCAGAGTTTGGTTGATCAGGACACAGTTGTTGTCCTGGCGCTGAACCCCGTGTACCACGCATCAGTGGCGGATAAGGTGACTAGAGCCAAGCCCGGCGCAGTTTTTAGTTTGCAAGCGCGCGGGTTAGAAAAGGTTTATGTAAATGAACCTTTTTAAGGAAGTGAGGTGGGGTTGAATAAGAAATCGCAAAATTCCAAGTTTTGGCGAGTGTTTGTCGGTCCTGTCGAGATCGCCGGGATCGCTGATGGAATAGCGCAAGGACTTTGCGATTTGGGCGTTGATGCGCAGGTTTTGCTCTCGACTGCCCATCGCTTTGAATATGGAAATACCACGCGTATTGGGCTCATTTGTCTTTGGCAGAGAATTGGTCAGTTACGAGCAAAGACCTCCCGAGATAGTTTTTTTCTGAAAATTGCCTTGGTTCTTCTCCATAGATTACTTGGGGTGGTGGTTTTACTCTATGCAGCTATCAGGTTCGATGCCTTCATATTTATTTATGGCCAGACGATAACCAACTCGCGGTTTGAGCTTTGGCTGTTGCGCCAAATGGGGCGTAAAATCGTCTTTTTTGGCGTCGGCAGCGATACCCGTCCACCTTATGTTGATGGCGGTCTTTTTCCCGGCATTGCTGAGGATGATCTTCCTGATCCGGCCATTCTTGGGCGGCTGGCTCGGGAGCGCAAGCAACGTTTGCGGATACAAGAGTTTTATGCGGACTTTTGGATAAATGCTCCGGCTAGCGCTCAGTTCCATGAGCGACGTTATATAAATTGGTCCGCCATCGGTGTGCCAAAAAAAATTGTGGTTCCATCGAGTCTGGAAGACCGCACGTCCTCGGTAGTACGGATTCTACATAGTCCTTCTAACGCCCTCGCCAAGGGAACCCCTTTAATTCTCGAGGCTATTGAGCGGCTGCGGATAAAGGGTTACGAGATAGAGTTGATTCTGATTCAGGATATGCCAAACGCACGAGTACTTGAAGAGTTGGCGCGCTGTGACTTTATTATCGATCAGCTGTATTCGGATGCACCGATGGCTGGCTTTTCCGCTGAGGCGGCTTTTTTTGGTAAGCCGGCGGTGATCGGAGGATATTTCTCCAATTGGATTGGTTCGCTGGATTCAGCAAGTGTGCCACCCAGCCTTTTTGTAGCGCCTGAGGAAATTCAAGAGGCAATAGAGCGACTGATCAGCGATGCCAAGCTGAGGCTTGAGCTTGGCGAAAGGGCAAAGTTATTTGTGACTGAGCGCTGGAATGTTCGAGGGGTCGCGGCGCGGTTCCTCCGGTTACTTAATGATGATGTTCCAGAGGACTGGTGGTGCGAGCCCGGGACGGTGTGCTATTTGGAAGGCAGTGGATTGCCGCTTGCTCGAGCGAAACGGCTGGTGGCCAGTCTGATCGAGTACGGCGGGGTTTCAGCATTACAGCTTGGTGATAAGCCAGATTTCGAACGTGCTTTTTGTCATTTTGCTGATTACCCTCCACCGCGCGGCGATGAAACGGTTAGCCTGTATGAGACCAAAAGGTAATTTTATTTATGAATGCACTTCCTAAATTTACATTGGGAGGTTATCGGGATTTGCTTCTTCTTCTTCGTGACCAGGGCGCGCGCTTTTCGCCGATGAGTAAGATCGAGAAGTCCGCTTGTGGGGATGTTTTCTTAAGGCATGACATAGATATTTCCCTCGAACTTGCTTTGCCAATGGCGCGTCTTGAGCGCGGGCTTGGCATAGCAAGTACCTATTATATTCTTTTGAGTGGCCCCTATAATCCTCTATCGGCATCCTCAATTTCGGCAATGAAAGAGCTGGTTAGCCTTGGGCATGATCTAGGTTTGCATTACGATTTGACGCTCTACCCTCATGACGAAAAATCTGCCTCTTTGAAACTTTCAAGGGAGATCGATATTTTGGGCGAGGCGTCAGGGGTGAAGATAGAGACCATTGTCATGCACGCACCCTTTCTCGGGCATTCTGATATTTTTGAAGGTTCGACTGAGTGGGTAAATCCTACCTTTTTTCAGAAAAACAACCCTCGACTTATGTACGTAAGCGACTCTTGCCGTGCGTGGCGGGATAAATCCCTTCTCGACTACCTAAATGGTAAGCCAGAAACGGATCGATTATTATTGAATGTCCATCCGGAAAGCTGGCTTGCTGAGCGTAGCGTTCATCGCCTGACCTACTTGGAAAAAATTTTGCTGCCCATGACGTTAGAGCCCACTCGTAGATATTTAATGGAAACGGTAAGGCCGGTTTGGCAGAGCCACGTGGGGCCTGTTAGTGGTTATGGAGATGAAGATGAAGATGAATAATTTTATACCTTCTAATGGTGTTTTTGAGTTTATTGAAAATTCCGGTATGGTGCGTGAGGTTGTCGGTAAGCAGTTTTTTTCCGGAATTTCGGAGTTTGGGATTTGTCCGGCAGATAAGGTCCCGGATAATGGGCGTAATTACATGGTCTTTGTCGGTCGCACGGCGAGAGACCCAATTGCATTGTTTGAAAAAACCGCTGCGTCTCTAATCGTTGTGGATGCAACGATAGAGCTGTCACCCAAACCATCTGCCTGCATAGTCCGTGTTGACAATCCAAGACTTTTTTTCTGCGAGTTTCTGGCGTCTGTCGCTTCTCGCGAAAAAGCTGTTGTTTCCGAGTTGGCGTCTATCCATCCATCAGCTGTCATCGGTGAGGGGACATCAATAGGGGATTTTGTTTCGATCGGTGAGCGCGTGGTCATTGGAAGCAATTGCCTGATTGCAGATAATGTCACGATTCTGAGTGATGTCAGGATTGGTAATCGCGTTAATCTGGCTCCAGGCGTGGTAATTGGGGTTGATGGTTTTGGTTACGAGCGTCGTAAAGATGGGTCGTTGATCAAATTTCCGCATATAGGCGATGTTTGTATTGGTGATGATGTCGATATCGGTGGAAACACGGTTGTCGATCGAGGGGCATTGGGCAGTACAGTTATTGAAAGCGGGGTTAAGATTGACAACCTCGTTCATATATCACACAACGTCCATATTGAAGCGGATTGCGTTGTTATTGCCAATGCGATGGTCGCGGGCGGAGTCAAGGTGGGTAAAGGATCGTGGGTCGGCCCCTCGGCTAATATCCTTGATCGCACTTCGGTCGGCGCAAACTCATTTGTGGGTATGGGCGTTTCCGTAATTAAGGATCTTCCAGAGGGTAGTCGTTTTACCTTGAAGAATTTCCTTAAACTATTTTCTTGATTTTTTGTTATTTGTTTTTTTGAGGTGCTACTTGTTACGCCTCGTTGTTGTTGAGGGTGCTGGAATTGCTCAAGACCGTAATTCGGGACAGCTTGATCTACGGCCTTGCCTCCATCCTGTCCCGTGGACTGGCGATCTTTCTGCTGCCCATTTACACCCGGGTGCTGTCACCAGCGGATTACGGCGTCTATGACCTGCTGGTGACCCTGGTTGCCTTGGCCAATCTGGTGGTAGCGTTGGAGGTGTCCCAGGGGCTGGCGCGCTATTGGGCCGATAACCATGAAGGCGCTGCACGCGTTCGTTTTGCAAGTACAGCCTTGTGGTTTACCGCGGGCATGTATCTGCTCGTTTGTGGTTTTGCGCTGTTGTTTGCCGAGCCGCTTACGGCATTGTTAACGGGTGATGTCGTTTATGTTCACGCCTTCCGGTTGGGCATGGCGTTTATCGCCCTCAACGGATTGTATTACCTGGTTTTGAACCAGTTCCGCTGGGAGTTGCGCAGCCGCGAGTTCGCGGTGATCAGTCTGGGCTATGCGCTGTTGACGCTGGGCTTTGCGTTGCTCTTCTGTCTGGTACTGGATTTAGGACTGGAAGGCGTGCTGCTGGCGCAGATTGCCGCGACCCTGATCGGTTTGCTGGCGGCGTTATGGCGGCTGAGAAGCAGCTTCAGGCCGGCATTCGATGTTGAAGCGCTGCAAAAGATGCTGGTGTTTTCTCTGCCACTGGTTCCTTCCGGAATCGCGATTTTCACCAGCCTGTACATCAACCGGTTTGCGCTGATTCAGTACGCCAGTATCGAAGAGGTCGGGATCTACGGCCTGGCGACCCGGGTTGCGGGTCTGATCACCCTGCTGATTCTGGGCGTCCAGGCAGCGCTGACACCGCTTGTATATCAGCACGCCAACGACCCGGAAACACCGGGTCAGATCGCTCGGTTATTCAGTTGGTTTGCCGCCCTTGCACTGCTGGGATGTCTGGGCCTGGGATTACTGGCGGGTGAACTGGTGCAGGTATTTGCTACTGCTGACTACGCCAGTGCAGCGCCCCTGGTCTTTATCCTGGCGCCGGCAATGCTGCTGTCACAGATGTATGTGTTTGCGCCCGGCATCGGCATTCGCAAGAAGACCCTCTACCAACTGGGCGTCACGCTACTGGCGGCAGCCGTCAGTGTGCTGGCCAACTGGCTGTTGGTGCCAGCCTTCGGCATGCCTGGAGCGGCTTGGGCGACCCTGCTTTCTTCAGCGGTGTTCCTGTGGGGCTGGTTTTGGGTCAGCCAGCGGCTGTACCCCGTGCCCTACGCATGGCGGCAGTTGGCGCTGGGTTTACTGGCCTTTTTAGCCTGCGTAGTCGCAGGTCGGGTGATTGGGACATTGAGCCAGCCTGTGTTGCTGGCGCTTGTGGTCAAGGCTGTCGTTCTGATGGTATTGGCGCTGATGCTGGTTGGATTAAGGCTGGTTTCGGTGACTGAACTGCAGGCCGGCTACCGGGTACTGCGCGACCGGTTCAGACGTTCATAGGCGCGTGCGCTCAAAGCACGGCGTCTCGAGGAAGAAGTATGTGTGGCATAGCGGGCGGATGGTGGAAAGGCAGCGCGCAGGCGGATTCGCGCCTGAGCAGAGCGCTTGAGAAGATCCGGTACCGTGGGCCGGATGACAGCGGCTATGAATTGTATCCGGTGGCGGATTCAGTGGTTGCCCTGGGCCATACCCGATTGTCGATCCTGGATCTGTCGTCGGCCGGGCATCAGCCGATGCTGTCTGCCGACAAGCGCTTGTCTATCGTTTTCAACGGTGAGATTTACAACTACCGGGAACTGCGAGCAGAGCTGCAGGGCTTGGGGCACGGCTTCGTTTCCGATTCCGACACCGAAGTGCTGCTGGCCGCCTGGGCGCAATGGGGCCGTGCTTGCCTTGAGCGGTTGGCCGGGATGTTTGCCTTCGTCGTGCTGGATCGGCAGGCCGGCACTCTGACTTGCGTACGCGATGCCTTCGGGATCAAACCATTTTTCTACGCCGCTGAAGGCGGGGAGTTCTATTTCGCCTCGGAAATGCCGGCGCTTAAGGAGCTGTTGCCACGCAAGCCGGCGCTGGACTGGCAGCGTGCTTACGACTATCTGGTCCACGGTGACTACGACAGCGGTCCTCGCACCTTCTTCGAAGGCGTCAGTCATTTGCTGCCGGGGCATTTGTTTACCGTTGATCTGCAGGCCCGGCGGGTTGGCGAGCCGCACCGCTGGTGGGCACCAAGCATCGTCGAGCGCAGTGACCTGTCGTTCGCCAGCGCAACGGAAATGGTCCGCGAGCAGTTCCTTCAGAACATCCGCCTTCACTTGCGCAGCGATGTTGCCCTGGGCGCCGCGCTGTCGGGCGGCATCGATTCTTCGGCAGTGGTCTGCGCGATGCGTCATGTCGAGCCCGACCTGCCGATACACACCTTCAGCTACATCGCAGCGGGAAGCGAGATGAGCGAGGAGGTCTGGGTTGATCGCATCAACGCCCATGTGGGTGCCGTGCCGCACAAGATATCGGTCAACTCGGACGAGTTGGTGCGGGATCTGGATTCGATGATCCTGGCCCAGGGTGAGCCGTTCGGCAGTACCAGCATCTACGCGCAATACAGGGTTTTTCAGCTCGCGCGCGAGGCGGGCGTCACTGTCACGCTGGATGGTCAGGGCGCCGACGAAATGCTGGCCGGCTATAACGGCTACCCCGGCCAGCGCTTGCGCAGCCTGATCGAGAAGGGGCGACTGGCGGAAGCGGTCAGTTTCCTCAATGAGTGGTCGAAGTGGCCCGGCAGAAACCGTATTGGCGGTGCCAAGCGTCTAGCCGCAGAGATGACCGAAGGCTGGCTCTATGCGCTTCTACGCAAAATAAACGGGTCAGATGCCCTGCCACGCTGGCTTAACGGCGAGCCACTGATTGAGCGCGGTGTAATCAGCCATTTCCCGCGGTTGCGATCAGCGCAGAGCGAAGCCGGGCGGCGGGTCGTGGCAGAGCTTGGGCTGTCATTGACCCAGCGTGGGTTGCCGGCATTGCTCCGGCACGGTGATCGCAATTCGATGCGTTTCTCGGTGGAAAGCCGCGTTCCTTTCCTGACCCTGGATATGGTCAATCTTCTGTTGTCGCTGCCCGAGTCCTACCTGATTTCTGCCAAAGGCGAGACCAAACACGTCTTTCGTGCTGCAATGCGCGGCATCGTGCCAGATGATGTTCTTGATCGACGTGACAAAATCGGCTTTGCCACGCCGGAGCAGGCCTGGCTGCTGTCGATGGCTGATACCGTGCGGGGTTGGCTGCGCGAGGATCTGCAACTGCCGTTTTTCAATCAGGCAGAAGTGTTGCGCGAGTTCGAACTGATCATCGCCGGCAAAAAAGCGTTTTCCTGGCAGGTGTGGCGCTGGATTAATTTCTGCCGCTGGTACAGCCATTTCATTGCATGACATTGGGCATAAAAAACTTGAAGTCCGTCCTGATTATTTCGTTTTCGGTTATTCACAGCGATCCGCGTGTCATGCGCCAGGTGCGCTTGCTTGAGCATGTTCATCACGTCACGGTGGCAGGCTACGGCCGCGCGCCGGATGCGAACATCGAGTTCGTTGCGCTCGACAAGCCGCCGGCCGGCATGCTGCAAAAGGGTATTTGGGCAAGCAAGCTGCTGCTGGGGGCTTTCGAGAGTTACTACTGGAGCTTGCCGCAGGTGCAGCATGCCCAGCATCTGTTGGCACAGCGCAGCTTTGATCTGATCGTCGCCAACGACATTTCGGCATTGCCGCTGGCCCTGGAGCTGGCGGGCAACTGTCCGGTACTCATGGATGCGCACGAATATTCGCCGAAGGAGTTTGACGACAAGCTGCTCTGGAAGCTTCTGTTCGGCCGTTATCACCATGATCTGTGCCGTCGGTACCTGCCCAAGGCAGCGGCGATGACCACCGTTTGCCAGGGTATCGCTGACGAATACGAGCGTGAGTACGGGGTCCCGTGCAAGGTTATTCACAATGCGCCGCTGGATCAGAAACTGTCGCCTTCTGCCGTGGATGCCGATTGCATCCGTCTGATCCACCACGGTTCGGCCATTCGCTCCCGCCATCTGGGCGTGATGATCGAGATGATGAAGCACCTGGATGCGCGCTTTACCCTTGATTTCATGCTGGTCGAAACCGATGCCGCCTACATGGCTGAATTGCGGGCTGCGGCCCAGGCTGACTCACGGATCCGGTTCGTCGAGCCGGTGGCAATGCAGGACATCTGCCAACGTCTGAACGAGTTTGATGTGGGGGTCTATCTCTTGCCGCCCGTCAATTTCAATCATGAGCACGCACTGCCGAACAAGTTTTTCGAGTTCATCCAGGCGCGCCTGGCTGTGGCCATTGGTCCGTCTCCGGAGATGGCGACGCTACTTCGTCAATATCAGTGTGGCGTGGTGGCGGAGTCGTTCGATCCTCAGGCGCTGGCGGCGGTCGTCCAGCAACTCGACGCCACGACCGTTGCGCGCTTCAAGGAAGCCTCCGATGTGGCTGCAGGTGATCTCAACTACGAACGTGGCGGGCAACTGCTGCTGTCGGAAGTGGAGCGGCTGGTATGAGCGCTGCAGCGAGCAACGCGGGCGCCTTGGCGGCTGGCGCGCAGCGAGCCGAGCTGCCTGTGGTTTTCGGGGCCAGGTACTAACAGGCCGTGCGCGTACTCTATCTTCATCCAGCGGGTGCTTTTGGCGGCGCCTCGAAAAGCCTGATCGAGTTGTATCGACAGTTGGCGGGGCGTGGCGTCAAGGGCACAGTCGTGACGCCCAGCGGTTCCGCTCAAGGGCCCTTTGCAGCCGCCGGGCTGGATGTTCGCGCGGTGCGCGGGCTTAGTCAGTTCGACAACACTCGCTACGGGTTCTACCGACGCTTGCGCTGGATCATCCTGTTGCGCGAACTGTTCCTGTTGCCGTTTTCGCTCTGGGCGTTATGGCGGATGCGGTGCGAAGGGTTCGACCTGATTCACGTCAACGAGCTGACCCTGTTACCGCTGGGGATTCTGGCCAAACGTTTGTGGCGTGTACCGTTGGTGGTGCATGTGCGCTCTTTGCAGCGCAAACCCGGAGAGGGGCGTCGCACGCGATGGCTGCACGCGCTGCTGCGGCGCCATGCCGATGCTGTGGTGGCGATCGATCATACAGTGGCGGCCACGCTCGGCGCCGATCTGTCGCTGAGCGTCATTCACAATGGTTTGAGCGTCGAGGCGACGGTTCCCAGCGTCTCGCAGACTTCGCAAGATAGGCCGGTTCAGGTCGGGTTCCTCGGCGTACTCATCGAGCTGAAGGGCATCTTCGAGCTGTTGCAAGCCATGCGCATCCTCAAGCAGCGAGGGGTGAATATCCGTTGCCTGGTGGCCGGCGAGAACGCCCGGGAGCTGTCTGGCCTGAAAGCCTGGGTGTTGGCGCGCCTGGGCTTTGGGCGGGATGTGCGAGCGGAGCTGGAGGCGTTGATCGAGCGCCACGAATTGCATGAGCAGGTTGAGCTGCTTGGGTTTGTGGCGGATGTCCGTACCCTGTATCCAGCGCTCGACATCCTGTGTTTCCCCTCGCATCTCGACGCTGCCGGGCGGCCGGTTTTCGAAGCGGCCTTCTATTCGATTCCCAGTGTCGTGGCCGTGGCCAACCCTGTAGAAGATGCAATTGTGCATGAAGTTACCGGGCTCGCTGTGCCCACTCCCGATCCGGTGTTGATCGCCGATGCACTCCAGCGTCTGGTAGAGGACACCCTGTTGCGCAGCCAACTGGGACAGCAGGCAAAGATCTGGGCCGAGCGCACTTTCGATATTGGTGCCAATGCGGCGCGAATGCATGCTCTCTACAGTCAACTCCTCTCATCGAATCCGGGTCGCTGAACATGCGCATTCTTGTGCTTTCGCAATACTTCTGGCCGGAAACCTTCATCATCAATGATGTGGTGCGCATCTTGAGCGAGCAGGGCCATGAGGTGACGGTGGCGACCGGCAAGCCGAATTACCCGGATGGCAAAGTGTTTGACGGCTACCGGGCCTGGGGTGCCCAGCGCGAGCGTTACCTGAACCGCATTGATGTGCTCCGTGTTCCACTCTGGCCGCGCGGGCAGGGTGGGGCGAAGAATTTGGTGCTCAATTACCTGTCGTTCGTGCTGGCGGGCCTGTTGTTTTTGCCCTGGATGCTGCGCAAGCGTGAATTCGACGCCATCCTGGTGTTCGCCCCGTCACCTGTCACCCAGGCGATTCCGGCGATCCTGCTACGCTGGCTGAAGAAGGCCAGGCTGGCGCTCTGGGTTCAGGACCTGTGGCCCGAGAGTCTGTCGGCGACCGGTTTCATCAAGAATCCGCAGTTGCTCAAAGCTGTCGGCTGGATGGTGAAGGGCATTTACCGCTACTGCGATACCCTGCTGGTGCAGTCGCGAGCTTTCGTCGAGCCGGTGGCGCGCTATGCCGACCGGCGCAAGATCGTCTACTACCCGAACTCCATCGATGTAAGCAGTCCAGCTGGTGTGGTGCCCATTCCGGAAGCGCTGCAAGCGGTATTGGACGCGCACTTTTGTGTGGTATTTGCCGGGAACCTGGGTACGGCGCAGGCGCTGGATACCTTGCTGCAGGCCGCGGTGCACCTGCGTGACGATCCACAGATTCGCCTGGTGCTGGTCGGTAGTGGCAGTCGCCTCGAATGGCTTAAGGCGCAGCGCCACGCGCACAGCCTGGAAAACCTGGTACTACCGGGGCGTTTCCCGATGGAGGCGATGTCAGGGATATTCCAGCGCTCCGGGGCACTGCTGGTCTCGCTGAATGACGAAGAAGCCTTCGCCCAGACGGTTCCAAGCAAAATTCAGGCTTACCTAGCTGCCGGCCGACCAATCATCGCCTCTATCAATGGCGAAGGCGCGCGGGTGGTCAGTGAGGCCAAGGCGGGATTGACCTCCCCTGCGGAGAAGGTCTTGCCGCTGGTGGCCAATATTCGCGCCATGAAAGCCTTGGGTGAGGCCGAACGGATTGCCATGGGGCTTTCCGGACGGCGTTATTTCGAGGCAAATTTCGACATGACCGTTCAAGTGCAGCTGCTGGCCAGGCATCTGCAAACGGTGCAACCGGGTGAGGCAGAGTAGATGCGGATTTTGGTTCTTGGCGTTACCGGCATGCTCGGTCAGGCAGTCTTTCGCGCCTTTGCTGCCGATGCCTCGCATGAAACTTGGGGCACGCTACGCAGCAGCGGGGCCTTGCGGCATTTTCCGCAGGACAGTCATGTGCGTCTGCTCTGTGGCGTCGATGTGCTGGATCAGGACGCATTGGTTGCGGTACTGGGAAACGTGAAGCCGAACGTTGTGATCAACTGCGTGGGTTTGATCAAGCAACTGGCCGACGCCAAAGACCCGCTCACCGCGCTGCCCATTAATGCCATGCTGCCCCATCGTCTGGCGCGGTTGTGCGAGCTGGCGGGGGCGCGGCTGATCCATGTGAGTACCGACTGCGTGTTCTCCGGGCGCAAGGGGTTATACGCCGAGAGTGACCTGTCGGACGCCGAGGACCTTTATGGAAAGTCCAAGTACATTGGCGAGCTGCACGATCTGCCGCATGCCATCACCCTGCGCACCTCGATCATCGGTCACGAGCTGGGTTCGGCCTACGCCCTGGTCGACTGGTTCCTCGCCCAGCAAGGTGAGGTGAGGGGTTTTACCAAGGCTATCTTCTCCGGCCTGCCAACGGTCGAGTTGGCCCGAGTGATGAAGGATTTCGTTGTTCCGCACCCCAAGCTCAGTGGCCTGTATCATGTCGCCGCCGAGCCGATCGACAAATTCCGGCTGCTCAGCCTGGTGGCTACACAGTACGCCAAGCAGATCGGCATTCGCCCGGATGATGCGCTGGTAATCGATCGCTCGTTGGATGGTTCGCGCTTTGCGCAGGCAACTGGCTATTTGGCGCCGGAATGGCCTGAGTTGATCCGCAGGATGCATTTCGACCGTTAAGGTTGGGCGCGTCACGATATTCAAGCGGTCCGGCGGACCGCACAATCAGAAATGGAAGGTTTGCATGTTCGACGACAAGGTATTGATGATCACTGGAGGCACCGGCTCCTTCGGGCATACGGTGCTCAGACGGTTCCTCGATACCGACGTGCGTGAGATCCGCATCTTCTCCCGCGACGAGAAGAAGCAGGAGGACATGCGCATCGCCTTGGCCAACGACAAGGTCAAGTTCTATATCGGTGACGTTCGCGACTACGACAGCCTCAAGCAGGCCATGGTCGGGGTGGACTACATCTTCCACGCGGCGGCGCTCAAGCAGGTGCCGTCCTGCGAGTTCTACCCGATGGAGGCGGTGCGTACCAACGTCAACGGCACCGAGAATGTACTCAACGCGGCGATTGCCAGCGGCGTGAAGCGCGTGGTGGTGCTGTCCACCGATAAGGCGGTTTACCCGATCAATGCCATGGGCATTTCCAAGGCGATGTCGGAGAAGCTGATGGTTGCCAAGTCGCGGATGATTCCGGCCGGTGGCACCGTGGTCTGTGCCACTCGCTATGGCAATGTCATGGCCTCGCGCGGCTCGGTCATCCCGCTGTTTATCGAGCAACTGCGCAGCGGCGAGCCGCTGACTGTGACCGACCCCAATATGACGCGCTTCCTGATGTCGCTGGAAGACTCAGTGGACCTGGTGTTGCACGCCTTTGAGCATGGCCAGCAGGGCGATCTCTTTGTGCAGAAGGCACCAGCCTCCACCGTTGGTGACCTGGCCCAGGCGGTCAAGGAGCTGTTCAGACATGACAATCCGGTACGGGTAATCGGCACCCGCCACGGCGAGAAGCTTTACGAGTCGCTGGTATCCCGTGAGGAAATGGCCAAGGCCGAGGACATGGGGCGTTACTACCGCATCCCGGCGGACAACCGTGACCTGAATTACAAGAAGTACTTCGTTGAAGGCGAGGAGAAAATCGCCGAGTTCGACGATTACACCTCGCACAACACCGAGCGCCTGGATATCGAAGGCATCAAGCAGTTGCTGCTCAAGCTCGACTACATCAAGGAGCAGCTCGATGCTTAAGGTCATGACCCTGGTCGGCACCCGACCGGAACTGATCAAAATGAGCCGGGTGATCGCCGAACTCGACCGGCAGGTCAATCATGTGCTGGTGCATTCCGGGCAGAATTACGATTACGAGCTGAACCAGGTGTTCTTCGATGATCTGGAAATCCGCAAGCCGGATCACTTCCTCGGCGCCGCCGGTGAGACCGCCGCGCAGACCATTGCTGAAGTGATTGCCAAGGCCGATGCGGTGTTCGAGCTGGAAAAGCCCGATGCACTGATGCTCTATGGCGACACCAACACCTGCCTGGCGGTGATCGCGGCCAAGCGCCGCAAAATCCCGGTGTTCCACATGGAGGCGGGCAACCGCTGCTTTGATCAGCGTGTACCGGAAGAGCTCAATCGCAAGGTGCTCGATCACCTGTCCGACATCAACATGGTGCTCACCGAACATGCGCGTCGCTACCTGATCGCCGAGGGTATTCGTCCTGAAACCATCATCAAGACCGGCTCGCACATGCATGAAGTGCTGGATTACTACAGGCCGAAGATCGACGCGTCGGACGTGCTGGCCCGCGAAGGCCTGGAGGAGGGCAAGTTCTTTATCGTCAGTGCCCACCGCGAGGAAAACGTCGACACCCCAGACAACCTGCGCGACCTGCTCGCCAGTCTGCGCGCGCTGGCCGACGAATACGGCTTCCCGCTGATCGTCTCGACCCACCCGCGCACCCGTAAGCGCCTGGAGGCGCTGGGCGAGTCGCTGGAGCATCCGCTGATCCACTTCTCCAAGCCGTTCGGCCTGCTCGATTACATCAAGCTGCAGATGGGCGCCTTCTGTGTGCTCTCCGACAGCGGCACCATCACTGAGGAAGCCTCGCTGCTCAACCTGCCGGCGGTGACCCTGCGCAATGCCCATGAACGACCCGAGGGGATGGATCAGGGCACGTTGATTATGAGCGGGCTGAAGAAAGATTCAGTGCTGGCTGCGGTCAAGGTCATCACCAGCCAGCACCAGGGCGCCGAGCGAGTGATCCCGTTGGTACCGGATTACGAGGGCGGCCCGGTATCGCTGCAAGTGGTGCGAGTGGTGCTCAGCTATACCGACTATGTGAACCGTACCGTCTGGCGCAAGGATTGAGCATGCGCGTATTGCTCACCGGAGCCAGCGGCTTCGTCGGGCGTGCCGTGCAGGCACGCCTGCTGTCGGATGCGGAGCACGAGCTTCGCAGTGCATTTCGTCAGATACCGCCGCAGTTGCCCGCCGGCTTGCAAACCTGCCTGGCGTCGGCGTTGGGGCCTGACGCGGATTGGTCCGGAGCCGTGCAGGGTGTTGATGCTGTGATCCACTGCGCCGCTCGCGTGCACGTGATGGATGAGCAGGCGGACGATCCGTTGGCCGAGTTTCGCCAGGCCAACGTCGAGGGCACCTTGCGTCTGGCCCGGCAGGCCGCAGCGGCGGGGGTTCGGCGCTTCGTGTTCGTCAGCTCGATCAAGGTCAGTGGCGAACAGACCCAGCCGGGCGAGCCTTTCAAGGCGGATGACCAGCCACAGGCCTGCGACCCCTATGGAATTTCCAAGCGCGAAGCCGAGGACGGCCTGCTGGCCTTAGCGGCGGAAACCGGCCTGGAAGTGGTGATCGTGCGCCCGCCGCTGGTTTACGGGCCGGGGGTTAAGGCCAACTTCCAAAGTCTGTTGACGTTGCTTGAGCGTGGCGTGCCCATGCCGTTCGGAGCAATTCGCAACAGTCGCAGCCTGGTGGCCCTGGACAACCTGGTCGACCTGCTGGTGCTTTGTCTGGGCCATCCGGCGGCTGCGGGCCAGCGCTTCTTGGTTAGTGATGGTGAGGACCTGTCCACCACCGAGCTGCTTCGGCGTCTGGCTGGTGCGTTGGGCAAGCCGGCGCTGCTGCTGCCGGTGCCGATGTCCTGGCTCAGGGGCTGCGCCTGGCTGCTGGGGCGTAGCGACATCAGCGTGCGCTTGTGTGGCTCGCTGCAGGTGGATATCGGCAAAACCCGCGAGCGCCTCGGCTGGAATCCGCCAGTGTCTGTGGATCAGGCCATGGCCGACACCGCTGCGTACTTTCTGGAAACCCCACAATCATGAGCGTTGCGATTCTTGTCATCGCCCTGGCTGTGCTGGCCTGGCTGCTGACAGCGTTGCTGCGGCGCTATGCGCTGGCGCGCAGTCTGATGGATGTACCCAATGCGCGCAGCTCGCACAGCGTGCCAACACCGCGCGGCGGCGGAGTGGCCATTGTCGTGGCCTTCCTCGGCGGCCTGACGCTGGCCTTCCTGCTCGGGCTCGGCATTGCACCGTCGCTGTACTGGGCGCTGTTGGGGGCTGGTGTCGGTATCGCGCTGTTGGGTTTCCTCGATGACCATGGCCATATTGCCGCGCGCTGGCGCCTGCTGGGGCACTTCGCTGCCGCTGTCTGGGCGCTTTACTGGCTCGGGGGGCTGCCGCCGCTAGCGGTGTTCGGCGGGCAGCTTGACCTGGGCTGGCTCGGCCATGTACTGGCTGCGTTCTATCTGGTCTGGCTACTGAATCTCTATAACTTTATGGACGGCATCGACGGCATCGCCAGCGTTGAGGCGATCTGCGTGAGTCTCGGCGGCGTGCTGGTCTATTTGCTGGTCGCCTCGTGGCAAGCGCCCGGACTGGGTGGGTGGCTGGTACCGCTGCTATTGGCTGTCGCCGTGGCGGGGTTTCTGGTGTGGAATTTCCCGCCGGCGCGGATCTTTATGGGCGATGCCGGCAGCGGCTTTATCGGCATCGTGCTGGGTGTGTTGTCCATCCAGGCGTCGGCCACGCAACAGGCTCTGCTATGGTGCTGGCTGATTCTGCTCGGGGTTTTCGTGGTTGACGCGACCCTCACCCTGCTGCGTCGTCTGCTGCGGGGTGAAAAGGTTTACGAGGCGCATCGTAGCCACGCCTACCAGTTTGCGGCGCGAGAGCATGGTCGCCATCTCCCGGTGACGCTGGCGGTGCTTGCGGTGAATCTGTTGTGGCTGATACCGGTTGCCGTTGCGGTGGCCTTGGGATGGCTGGACGGCGCGCTCGGGCTACTAATTGCTTACATCCCGCTGCTGCTGCTGGCGATAAAGTACCGTGCTGGAGAGGCGGAATAGCCGGCTTGGCCCAATCGTAAGGGCGTGCCCGTTGGTTTTTTTTGTGGCGTGCGCCAGGCTAGCAGGCGCAATGGTTTATTCGGGATTAGGGACTGATGGTCAAAAGATCTGAACTGTTACGCCATCGGCTGCTGGGACTGTCGCGTCAACGCAAGCGTGCGTTGCAAGTGGTCGTCGACATTTTGCTGATCTGGCTTGCGCTCTGGCTGGCGTTTTTCGTACGCCTGGGCTTCGAGCGGATGATCAATCCGTTCGATGAGTACCTGTGGCTGTTCATCGCTGCGCCGGCCACTGCCATTCCCTTGTTCATCCGCTTTGGTTTGTATCGCGCGGTACTGCGTTACTTCGGCAGCAGCGCCTTTGCGACTATTCTTAATGCGATCAGCCTCTCAGCGTTGCTGCTGGCGGTGGTCATCTACCTGGTGCGCCCGGATGCACTGATGCCGCGTTCGGTGGTGGTCATCTACTGGGCTTTGGCGTTGCTGCTGGTGGGTGGCTTGCGTCTGTTCCTGCGCCGTTTTTTCATCGGCGAGCTGTTCCCTGTATACATGAACCAGCGTGAAGAGGCGTTGCCGCGCGTGGTGATTTACGGGGCTGGCGCCGCAGGTAACCAGTTGCTGGCGGCGTTGCGCATGGGGCGGCGCATGCTGCCGGTTGCTTTTATTGACGACGATACCAGCCTCAGCGATCGCATCATCGACGGTATCCGGGTGTACCGCTCATGTCATATCCAGCAAATGCTCGATGACGTTGACCCGCAGGAAGTGCTGCTCGCCATTCCTTCGGCCAGCCGCACGCGGCGAAGGGAGATTCTCGCGTCTCTGGAAGGTTTCTCGCTGCATGTGCGCACCATCCCCGGCTTTATGGATCTGGCCAGCGGCCGGGTCAGTGCCACCGACCTGCAGGAGGTCGACATCATTGACCTGCTCGGCCGCGATGCGGTGCCACCGCATCCGGCGTTGTTCGAACGTTGCATTCGCGAGCAGGTGGTAATGGTAACTGGCGCCGGTGGCTCGATTGGCTCGGAACTGTGCCGCCAGATTCTCACCAGTGGGCCCCTCACTCTGGTGCTGTTCGAGCATAGTGAATACAACCTTTACAACATCCAGAGCGAGCTTGAAGGCTGGATTCGCCGTAATGGGCTGCAGGTGCGCCTGGTAGGTATACTCGGAAATATTCGTGACGCTGATCGGCTGCTCGAGGTGATGCGGACCTGGCAGGTGCAGACTGTCTACCATGCTGCTGCCTACAAGCATGTGCCTATCGTCGAACACAATATCGCTGAGGGCGTTCAGAACAATGTGCGCGGAACCTTGCAGACCGCGCTGGCAGCGGTGTGTGCCGGAGTGGAGAACTTCGTGCTGATTTCCACAGACAAGGCAGTGCGGCCGACCAACGTCATGGGCTGCACCAAGCGCTTGGCAGAGATGGTGCTGCAGGCATTTAGCTCTGAGTCCTTATTGTGCCCGGCGTCCGGGGAAGCCGCAGTGCAAAACCGCACCCGTTTCACCATGGTTCGTTTCGGTAACGTATTGGGTTCCTCCGGCTCGGTGATTCCGCTATTCCGTGAGCAGATCCGTCGCGGCGGGCCGGTGACGGTGACTCACCCGAACATCACGCGTTACTTCATGACCATCCCTGAGGCGGCTCAACTTGTAATCCAGGCTGGTGCAATGGGGCAGGGCGGTGATGTCTTCGTTCTCGATATGGGCGAGCCGGTGAGGATCGCCGAGCTGGCGGAGAAGATGGTCAATCTGTCGGGCTTGAGCGTTCGTAGCGAGGCCAACCCCAATGGCGATATCGCCATTGAATTCAGTGGCCTGCGACCAGGCGAGAAGCTTTACGAGGAGCTGCTGATTGGTGATAACGTCAGTCCGACGGCGCATCCGATGATCATGCGAGCCAGTGAGGAGCACTTGTCGTGGGAGGTGCTCAAGATTCGTTTGAGTGAGTTACTGGATGCTGTGGAGCGCGATGACTATGAGCGCGTGAGGCAGTTGCTGCGTGAAACGGTTAGCGGCTATATGCCAGAAGGCGAGATTGTTGACTGGATACATATGAAATGTCACCTTGAGCCATAGGGATATCCCCTAGCGTGTTGGGAGAGGCATGGCATGAGTTGCAGATTGGTGCTGATCCATTAAGTGATGCAGAGAGTTATTTGACAAGTGCGTGGCAGCAGCTAGTTTTCAGAGCGTGGAGAAGGAAGTCCCACGTTCTGACAAGAAACTAATGAAGGGATTCTCGTATGCTAAAAGCCAAACTGTCGTCTCTGTTGTTCGCTGTTCTTGCCTCTATGTCCTTGGCGGTTTCCGCCGCTGAATCACAGACCCAGCCAGCACCTGTTGTTGAATCAGCTGAAGTGGCTCCGGTCGGTAAAGTCAATCTCAATACTGCTGATGCTGCCACTCTGCAACGTGAGTTGTTGGGGATTGGTGAGGTCAAAGCGCAGGCGATTGTTGCTTATCGTGATGAGCATGGTGATTTTGCTTCGGTGGATGAGTTGCTGGAAGTTAAGGGTATTGGCGAAGCAACGCTGGAGAAGAATCGCGACAAGTTGAGTATTAACTGACGCGTTAAGTTGTTTTAATTAAGGCCGGTTATTAACCGGCCTTTTTGCTTTTTGGCGATCACGTTTTTAATACTGTTTGCATGTTATTTGGCAACAATAGGGTTGAGGATTAATCGCGAGGAAGTTTATGTTCTGGGCGGCTGTTGCGGCGGATGGTGTGGTAGTTGTGCATCTGCTGTTTATTCTATTTGCGGTGTTGGGCGGGCTACTGGTGTGGCGTTGGCGCGGGTTGGTCTGGTTGCATGTGCCTGCGGCCTTATGGGGTGTGTTGGTGGAACTGATGCATTGGCCCTGTCCGCTGACGCCGTTGGAGCACAGCCTGCGTCTGGCGGCGGGGCAGGTGGGGTATGACGGTGGTTTCGTTGAGCACTATTTGCTGCCGATCATCTATCCGGCTGGGCTGACGCCGCAGACTCAGATTGGTTTAGGGCTTTTCGTCCTGCTTCTCAACGGGCTGATTTATGGCGTGTTGCTTTGGCAGCGTTGGCGGCGGCCGTGAGTTGAGCTTAGGCCGCCTTATTCAGATGGATGATGGTGTGCGGGCAAGATAATTTCCCCGGCTACACTGGCCCCATCAATCACAGCATCATAAGGCAGCTTTCCTATGCAAAATCGCATGATGATCACCGGCGCGGGTTCGGGTTTGGGGCGTGAGATTGCCCTGCGTTGGGCGCGTGAGGGCTGGCAGTTGGCGCTGTCGGATGTCAACGAGCCGGGCCTGGCTGAAACCCTGCAATTGGTTCGTGAGGCGGGCGGTGATGGTTTCACTCAGCGCTGCGATGTGCGTGATTACAGTCAGCTGACGGCCTTTGCCCAAGCCTGCGAGGAGAAGCTCGGCGGCATCGATGTGATCGTCAATAATGCCGGTGTTGCCTCTGGCGGCTTCTTCAGTGATCTATCGCTGGAGGATTGGGACTGGCAGATCGCGATCAACCTGATGGGCGTGGTCAAGGGTTGCAAGGCCTTCCTGCCAATGCTGGAAAAGAGTAAAGGCAAGATCGTCAATATCGCTTCCATGGCGGCCTTGATGCAGGGCCCGGCTATGAGTAATTACAACGTGGCCAAGGCCGGCGTTGTGGCGTTGTCGGAAAGCCTGTTGATCGAATTGAAACTGCATGAAGTCAGCGTACATGTGGTGTGCCCATCGTTCTTCCAGACCAACCTGCTGGATTCCTTCCGCGGGCCGACGCCTGCTATGAAGGCGCAGGTTGGCAAGTTGCTGGAAAGCTCGCCGATCAGTGCGGCGGATATTGCTGATTACATTTATCAGGAAATAGCTAAAGGCGAGTTTATGATTCTGCCCCATGAGCAGGGTCGTATGGCCTGGGCGTTGAAGCAGAAGAACCCGCAGTTGCTGTACAACGAAATGACCACCATGGCCGACAAGATGCGTGCGCCACGCACCAAGTGATAAGGCGTTGCTGGTGTCTGTTTGTTGATTTATCGGTCAACTTAATCGCTTCCAGGGCTTGTCTGCGATGAGCTTGCGCTCTAAGGTTTGCGGCCATGTCGGCATGGCCGCGAAACTGATGGATTTACTGTGAAACCTTTTCCGCCGGCCATGCTGTTGCTGGCCCTGATCCTAGCCGCAATCAATTTGCGGCCGGGGATCACCTCCCTGGCGCCGCTGATCGAGCGGATTGCCGAAGAACTGGCCTTGAGCCGCAGTCTGATCAGCCTTACCACTGCGTTGCCCGTGTTGTGTATGGGTTTGTTGGCACCTTTTGCGCCACGTTTGGCCGTGCGTTTGGGCCTTGAGCGCACCATTGCCCTCTGTATGGCGGTGATCGCGGTGGCGCTATTGCTGCGTGCGGTGGGGCATGCCAGTGCAACTTTGATTGGCAGTGCGGTGCTGCTGGGAGCGGCTATTGCGGTTGCCGGGCCTTTGCTATCTGGCTTTATCAAGCGGCACTTTGCCGGGCGCATGGGCAGTGTGGTGGGTTGGTATTCGCTGAGCATGGCGGTTGGTGGTGCTGGTGGTGCAGTGCTCACGGTGCCGGCCACTCAGTGGCTGGGCGATGACTGGGCCTGCGGGCTGGCCATCTGGGCGCTGCCGGCCCTAGTCGGGTTGCTGCTCTGGCTGTGTCTGCCCAATCGTGTCGAAGCCGAGAGTGAGGAGGGCGGTATGGGCTTGCCCTGGCGGCAGCCGCGTGCCTGGTTGATCAGCGCGTTCTTTGCTATTCAGGCCGGCTTGTTTTATGCCCTCGCCACCTGGGCTGTTGCGCGTTATCACGAAGCTGGCTTGAGCCTGATGCACAGCAATAGTCTGTTCAGCGTATCGATGCTGATGGGGTTGCCCAGCTCATTTTTGCTGCCCTGGTTGGCGCAGCGTTTCAAGAACCGCTACCTGCTGTTGGTGGGTTGCGGGCTGTTGTCGTCGATCAGTCTGGCGATGATCACCTTTCAGCCTACCGTTCTGCCTGAACTGTGGGCAGTAACGATTGGCTTTGGCCTGGGCGGCTCTTTTGCCTTGTCGTTGGTATTGCCGTTGTACGAGGCGGGCTCGCCACTGGCGGTCAGTCGCTGGACGGCGATGATGCTGTGCATGGGTTACAGCATCGCCTGCCTGACGCCGGTATTGACCGGACTTGCGCGCGATCTGGCGGGTAATTATCAGTTGCCGTTTATGGTGCTGACCGGGCTTGCGGTGCTGATGACGCTGCTGGCCTGGATGATGCGCCGCGGACCGAAGCGCGCGCATCGCTAACGCCGGTTAGGCGTCTCTGCGGCGATGCGTTGACGCTTATTTGGCAGCAGTTCCTTCCTTGGCCAGGACGGCTGTGATAGAAGGCAGCCTTGATTTGCTGGAGTGCCTGCGTGGAGTCGGAATCCATCGTTTATGGTTGCATCCGTGACTGGCCGTCGGACAGTCCGGCGGAAAGCCGTCTGCGTCGTGAAATCAATCGGCAAGTGCTCGATGAGCTGCCGGCGGGCGATGCTTGGAGTTTTCTCGGGCGGGAAATGTTTGCCTGTTGCGAGCAGCCGGGTGACGGCCTGTACCAGACCCAGGTGATCCACTTCGGCGCTAGCTACCGCACAGTGGAATATGAGTGGAGCCTGTGGATCAAGCAGTTCGAAGCGCTGCTCAAGCGTTTGTATTGGGCCAGTGCGGTGGTGCATTTGGAAACCGAGCTGAACGGTACGCACACCTTTCGCTGGGAGTCGGATAGCGGCTTTCACAGCCCACAGGAAGGCGAGTTGCGCGTGCGCTGTGCCTGGGAGCGTGAGGGTGGTCTGCGCGGCTA